>CALMWT010000064.1 GCA_937870855.1 uncultured Taibaiella sp. | reverse complement strand
AGGCGGCAGATTATGTTTTTACAGGCCATCATTTACCAGATTTTGCTTTGCCAGGTACTTTGCGCGTTATTGTTTATCCCGCTAGCTGGCTATTAGCGCAAGACAAAACAAAAGTATTTCCCATTTTTCAGGATAGCGGCTTTGTGGCAGCGAAAGAAAAAAGCCATTTGAATTTTGTGATGGTAGATTGTTTTAATGACGAAACGCCCATTAACGATTTCACACATCTCGACAAGTTAGAGAACGATCCTTCGGTGGTGATCTGCCTGAGCAGCATGAATAAAAATGCAATGCAAAGCGTGCGCAGAATGTGCATTGAGCTGCTGGAAAGGGGAATTAATAATCCTATTGTTTTCATTACCGACAGCTATTGGCAAACACCCGATGAACACCTGATCCATTTTGCAACCGAAACAGGCGCTATATTTTTAGATGGTTTTGGCGATGGCATTTGTCTGGGTATTAGTTCTGAAGCAACAATCAATACAGCACAAGTTTCCGGTCGCACTTATCTTCCTGTCAACGACAAGTTTCAGTTTATCAACAACACCGCATTTTCCATTCTTCAAGCTACACGCACACGCATCAGCAAAACAGAATACATCAGTTGCCCAAGTTGTGGACGCACTCTTTTTGATCTTCAGGAAACTACAGCAAAAATCCGTTCTGCAACCAACCATCTTAAAGGTGTGAAGATTGCTATTATGGGTTGTATTGTGAATGGACCGGGTGAAATGGCCGATGCAGATTTTGGTTATGTAGGAAGCGGCCCTGGAAAAATTACGCTTTATAAAAGCAAGGAAGTAGTGAAGCGAAATGTGCCGAGCGAAATAGCGGTTGGTGAATTGATACAACTGCTTAAAGTTAGTGGGGTGTGGATCGAACCTACCGCTATAGTTTGACGGCAGGATCGTCTGATAATTCCCGGCTTTTTCTATCAAGCACTACCAGTAATGCTACCGCGATGTAAAACATTGCTCCTACTTTATGCGTCTCTAATAGTTCGGAAAAAAAGTTGTTGACAAAACCCGCAGCAAACATCATTGCCAGCGCAAGGGTTACTTTCTTATAAAAACGATCTTTAAAACGGTAGTAAATCTTTTGCGCCTGAGCAAAAACTGCCATCACCAACACACCATATAATATCATTGCCGGCCAGCCTTGCTCCACAAGCATGTAGAGAAAATAATTGTGGGTTGTGGATTGCTCTTCGTTGCGGCTTACATAAGTTCTGAAAGCAGAAACAGCATAAGGTTTGTAGTGATAGTAAAATGAGTTTGGTCCGTAACCTGTCAGTGGTCTGTCTGCACTCATACGAACACCTGCTATCCAACGATACAGTCTTTCCATTGAAGACATGTCTTCGCCTCTGAAAGTAGCAATCACATGATCTGTCCAGGTATGGTGCATGTAGGTCTGCTCAAACGTTGGACGGAAATCCATGAACTTATTGTTTTTTGCCATGTACACAATCAGCAAAATCATTAGTCCGTAAAAAGCGGGCATCACAAAATTTACCAGTCGCAGTCTAATGGCTGCATAAATAACTATGGCGAAAACTACGGCAAGCATAGCTGCACGGGCATACGTAAAGTAAATAGCGGGCAAAAAGAAAATGATGATAGCAAGCAGCGTACCTCTGAGCAACCAATTTTTCCCTTTCGTTAGCGAAAAAGTAATGCACAAAACCGGAAAAAACATGGAAAGAACAGTGGAGTAATCAACGTGATTGTAGTAGATGCCTGCAATTGCCTTTTCTACTTTTCTAAAGTTGAAGGCAATTTGATAATGCCTGTAAAAGATGATGAGTACGGTTGCTAAAAGTGGAATAAGCGTTACCAAAAACGCGGTTCTGAAATCTTTCTTTTCTTTGAAAATAAAAACCGGCAGAATAAAAAAGGAAACCATGAACCAGCATTTAGCCAGCAAAAATTTTATAGAGTAAAGTGGTTCCTGTGAAAATACAACTGCAACAATCAGCCACACAAATTGCAAGACGATTATTAATGTCAACCAATTTTTCCACCACCAGGTAGGCAAAAGATTCGGGTTCCTTGCCCACAAAAGAATAAACACCAGCAAGAACACCCACATAATTGGCTCATCGGGCAGCGTGCTGGAAAGTGCATAGCCAAAAAACCAAACATGGATAGATGGAGGAATGGTAAAAAGAAAAACCCAGTAAGCTGTTTTCCAGTTTACCGTTACGAGCATTAAAAATAAATAGGCAAAAGGAATTACCGCAAATAAATATTGCCCGGTAAATGCAAAAAGTGCGATGCTTAGCAACAAAATTGCAAGCGCCGTCACCCGGCTGATCTTATGATTAAAATCGAGCAGTTGCAACATCTATCTTTTTTCTAAAACTACTTCGCGATAGTAAGTGGTAAGCAGCACGTAAACAATGCTAAAAAACAAACCCATGAAAAAACACGCCGCCAGCACAATGAATAAACCCGGGCCTGCTGCATCTATTGGAGGCTTTGCCATAGTGATGCTATGTAGTAAAGTAATTTCATTGGGCTGCACTCCTGTAGAATATTGATTTAACAGAGAAATATAACGTACACGGTCAGTTACTAAAAGATCTTTTAAAGCTGAGACGTTTTGAATAACCTCGATGTACCTGCCAAGATCTTTTCCGTTTCCTTTTACAGTGCTTAAAACAAGATTTTGACGGTTGGGGCTAATGATGTCATAAATTCCGGATTCGGTTCTCAACCGGCTGAGTGTATCTGTAAGGGAATTTATGGAGCTATCTATTTCTACAAGCTTGTTGCTTATCGAATTGTAAACGCTCAGTTTTCTTGAGTTATAAAAACTCCTGTAGCCCTGCTCTATTTGCTTTACGGCCTCGTTCGCAACATTTGCTGCCAATGCGGGATCACCATCAGTAAAATAAAGTTCAAGCAGTTTGTATTCTGTGCGTTTTATGTTGAGGCTTTTCTTAAACTTGAGTTTGAGTTTGTTTCGCTCATTCGGGTTATTGAGATCAAGTTTGTTTGCCTGGTCGTAGCCTGAATTTTTAATAACAGCGGAAGTAATTGTATCGCTTTCTGCGAGCGCAATTACACGATCAATATCATCCTCATCGCCAAAGTAATCGGTATAGCGGCTATCCGCACCGGCAAAGATGCTGGAACGATCGGAATAGATAGGGTTAGTGACAAAAAAAGCCGCCTTTGCTTCGTACTTTTTCGCGCGAATAAAATGAACTGCTAAACCCAGAATCAGGGAAGCAAGTGTAACGGTAATAATAAACCGCTTGCGTCGTTCTATGGTACGGATAATATCCACCAAGTCAAAACGAGTTGTGCTCATTGATGTTGTATTATTTAGTTTTTATTTGAAAAGTCATAGCTACATCACCGTTTCGCCAGCCTGCATTTTCTCTGCATTTTCTGCAAACTGTAGCGCTTCTATCATCTCCTGAATATTGCCGTTCATGAAATCGTCAAGATTATAAATTGTCATGTTGATCCGGTGGTCAGTTACCCGACCCTGCGGATAGTTATATGTTCGAATTTTAGCCGAGCGATCACCAGTGCTTACAAGACTTTTTCTTCTCTTCGCTATTTCTTCTTCATGCTTGCGTACTTGTTCCTCATAAAGTTTCGTCCGCATCATCTGGGTAGCCTTTTCTCGGTTTCCAAGTTGCGTCCGCTCCGTTTGGCATGTAATAACAGTACCTGTGGGAACGTGCGTTAAAATAACTTTGGTTTCTACCTTATTTACGTTCTGTCCGCCTGCGCCACCGCTTCGTGCGGTTTCCATTTTCAAATCACTTTCTTTTAGTTCAAAGTCTATTTCTTCTGCTTCCGGCATTACCGCAACTGTAGCTGCCGATGTATGCACTCTACCACTTGCTTCCGTGGCAGGCACACGCTGCACACGATGTACACCGCTTTCAAACTTCAGTGTACCGTACACATCATCACCAACCACTTCCAATTGAATTTCTTTGTAACCGCCTACTGTCCCTTCCGTTTCTGAAACGATAGCGATTTTCCAACCTTTACGCTCGCAAAAACGCATATACATACGGAGCAAATCTCCGGCAAACAAACTGGCTTCATCGCCGCCGGTTCCTGCACGAACTTCAATAATGGCATTTTTTTCGTCCTGTGGATCTTTCGGTATCAACAGTTGCTTGATCTCTTCTTCCAGTTCCGCTTTCTGAGCTTCCTGCATTTCCAGATCTTCCTTGGCCATGTCGCGCAGTTCCGCATCCGTTTCTGTATCCAGAACCTCTTTGCCAAACTGAATACCGTCCAGGCAAACACAATATTTTTTGTAGGCGTTTACAATCGGTTCCAACTTTCTGTATTCCTTACTCACCGACGAAAACCGCTTATTATCGCTCACCACTTCGGGGTTGGTAAGTGCCACACCCAGATTCTCAAACTTTGCCTTTATTGCTTCCAGCTTTTCTACTACGGAACTCATTAAAATGAATAATTTAGCTCAGATAATGGTGCGCGAAGTTAAAGATTATCCCCAGAAGGAGATTGACTTTATAGACCATGGTAGAATTTAGCATTTCACCTATTTCAAAGCATTGAAAAAATATAACTCACTAATTGTTGTTTTACTGATTATAGTTGAAGCACTTTCTCTTTTCTTTTTTCATAAGAAAGGAATTCTGGATCAACAAAGCAATTCATTGCTCTTTTTCTTTTCAGGTCTTCTGATAGGACTAACCGGCATTTACAAATTTTATGGTGTAAAGCCAGAATCAGGTTTAAGAGTTGTTCGCAAAAAATCCATTCTATTCGTGGGCTTAATTTCCCTCATCTTCATTTCTATCACCGGTTTTTGGGCAAATAAAATAATCGAAGGCTTACCCATAAACATTCAATTCTCCGACATCATTCCGGCAATACAAATAATGGTTAAGCGGCTATTCAGTGGGGAATATCCATATAGCCCTTTGACTGAATTAGGATATACTGCTCCTGCGGGATACATGCCGCTACACTGGCTACCGTTTAGCGTGGCCGATGTTTTCAATTTCGATTATCGTTTCGTTCCACTGGTTGTATTCTGGATTGCATCTTTAGTAGTTTCCATTCGGGCAATACGTGCCGGACCCTTGTATTTTACCATAAGCATAGCCCTACTAACCGGTGCTTTTTTTCTCATAAAATCTTTTGAAGATGGCATTATCAGCATGACTGTTGAACTGCTAATTGCCAGTTATTACATGTTGTTTATATCGGGGCTGAACCAGCGGAATAAAATTTTAGAAGGCGCGGGAATTGCCTTGTGTGTGCTGTCGCGCTATTCTCTATTGCTGTGGCTGCCCATTTGGCTTTTTACTTATTTACTTACCCGGCAAATAAAGAAACTGGCAATCGTTTCGGCTACCATTTTCTTCTTTGTTTTAGTGATCTATATTATTCCGTTTCTGAGTAAAGACTGGACATTGTTCTCTACCACGGCAAGTTCCTACGCACATCTTTCATGGGAATGGCAGCATTTAAATGACCAGAAGCAACCTATTCATTTGTATAATGGAGTAGGATTTGCACACCTTTTTTATGAAAAATATGGTGGTGCCGATTACATGTCCGGTTTTCATCTGGCGCGAAAGGCATTCTTTATTGCCAATGCCTGTTGCATTTTATTGTTGGCCACCTGGTATTGGAGAATCAGGAAAAACTTAGACCAACGGATATTTTTATTGTACTCTTTCAAAATTTATCTTACCGTGTTCTTCAGTTTCATAATGGTGCCTTACGTCTATTTGCTGGCAACCAGTGTTTTTGTGTCCATTACCATTTGGAGTGAACAGTCAAGATACAGGTATTCACAAAAAAAGAGCCACCTCCCGGCAGCTCTCAATGATAATTAGTGGAGATTATAAAGTTCGTTTCACTTCCACTTCTTCGTATCCTTCAATGATATCGCCAACACGCACATCATTGTAATTCTTAATGCTCATACCGCACTCATAACCTGCGGCTACTTCTTTCATATCGTCCTTGAAGCGTTTCAAAGAAGCAAGCTCTCCATTATATACCACAATGCCATCTCTTACAAGGTTCACTTTCGTTTGGCGGGTAATCTTTCCATCCAGAACATAACAACCTGCAATCGTGCCTACGCCACTAATCTTGTACACTTCGCGCACTTCCACATTGGCAACTGTCTTGCGTTCCACTTTCGGTTCCAGAAGACCTTCCATTGCACTCTTTATCTCCTCAATTGCATCGTAGATGATAGAGTAAGTTCTGATCTCGATATTCTCCTGATCTGCAAGACGTGATGCCTGCATTGATGGGCGAACCTGGAAACCTATAATAATTGCATCTGATGCAGTAGCAAGCAATACATCCGATTCTGTGATCTGACCAACACCTTTATGCACAACATTCACGGCAACTTCTTCTGTAGATAATTTTTGTAAAGAATCACTAAGCGCCTCAACCGAACCATCGAAATCGCCTTTGATAATAACAGCAAGTTCTTTAAAATTACCAAGTGCCAGACGGCGCCCAATCTCATCGAGCGTAATGTGCTTGCGGGTACGAATACCTTGTTCGCGCAATATTTGAGAACGATGGGTAGCTACTTCTTTGGCTTCATTTTCGTCTGCAAATACTTTGAATTTTTCACCCGCTTGCGGTGCGCCATTCAAACCAAGCACCTGAACCGGAGCTGAAGGGCCAGCTTCCGTAACTCTTTGACCGCGCTCATTGAACATGGCTTTGATCTTACCATAGTAT
>CALMWT010000063.1 GCA_937870855.1 uncultured Taibaiella sp. | reverse complement strand
TATAAATCCGCATCGCGTTAATCCTGAAATTGGAACGGAAGAACAACTAAGAAATATCAGCGCGCGACTCAACGATTCAGGTATCAACTGGCTACAGGATATTGTTCCAAATCACATGGCTTTTCATCCTGACAATGGTTGGCTAATGGATGTGTTGGAGAAAGGAAAAGAGAGTGAGTATGCTTCTTACTTCGACATCAATTGGGAAAGCAAATTGATGGTTCCTTTTCTCGGCAATCCGCTGGACGAAGTGATTAGAAACAATGAACTAAAAGTCCTGGTGGAGCATGATAAAACGGTTTTGAAATACTACGATAGTTGCTATCCGGTAAATGATGCGTCTGTAAATTTTATTCACAACTTGCACGACGATTGGTTTACAGCGTTGCAAATTTTAAACGGCAATCGTGAACTATTGTTGCAGTTGGCAAATATGCAGCACTACCGTCTTTGCCACTGGCAGGAAACAGATGTGCAAATAAATTTCCGCAGATTTTTTACCATCAACGGATTGATTTGTCTGAACATACAGCATAAAAAAGTCTTTGAACACTACCATCAATTCATAAAGCAACTTGTAGAAGAAGGTGTGTTTACTGGCTTGCGCATTGACCATATTGATGGCTTGTACGAACCAACTGCTTATCTGGAAAATCTAAAAGAACTCGTTGGATTCGATAAATATGTAGTGGTGGAAAAAATTCTTCAACCTGATGAAAACTTGCCGGAGTATTGGTCTTGCGAGGGAACTACGGGCTACGAGTTTTTGGCTATTGTCAACAATCTTTTTACAAATAAAAAAGCGGAAGAAAAGTTTACGACATTTTATCAGCAATTAACCGGAAATCAGAAAGCGGTTGCGGTGCAAATAAGAGAAAAGAAGGATTACATTATGCACCATCACATGGGTGGTGAACTTGAAAATCTTTATCAGCTTTTCGTTGACTCAAATCTTGCAGCAGCCCATGTCGTTTCAAAAGAAGATTTGAAGGCTGTCATTGCAGCCTTTCTGGTTGAATGTCCCGTGTATCGGTACTACGGAAGCAATTTGCCGCTCGATAAAAAAGAAAGCAACGCAGTTAAAAATGTTTTGGATAAAATTCGTTTGGAACATCCTCATTTGTCTGAAGCAGTTGCATTGCTTGATGCCGCATTTCTGAAAAATCCTGAAAGTGCAGACGAAGATTACAAACAAAAAGCTGCACACTTCTATAAACGCTGTATGCAATTTAGCGGGCCGCTTACAGCTAAAGGAGTGGAGGATACATTGATGTACACGTACAACCGATTCATTGCGCACAATGATGTAGGCGATGCACCGGAAGCTTTTGGTTTTTCGGTAGAAGAAGTACATCAGAAAATGTTAGCGCGTCAAAAGCGGTGGAATCTTTCTATCAATACAACATCAACGCACGATACAAAACGAGGTGAGGATGTTCGCGCAAGATTGAATGTACTTACTGACTTAGACGATGAATGGTTGCAACTTGTAAATGAATGGCGCAACATGAATGCATCGCTAAAGCAAAACAATGCGCCTGATGCAAACGATGAGTATTTTATCTACCAAACTCTGATTGGTGCAATGCCTATGGATGGCGAACCCGATGAAGATTTTTCAAACCGCATAGACGAATATCTTCAAAAGGCTTTGCGCGAAGCGAAGCTCCATTCCAACTGGACAACACCTAATGAAGATTACGAAACGGCAACAAAAAATTTCGCGCGAAAGCTGCTCGACAAAGACACTCCGTTTTGGAAAGGTTTTAGTGCTTTTCACAAAGACATAGTGGACGCAGGAATAGTGAATTCATTGTCCCAATTATTACTCAAGTTTACTTGTCCCGGTGTACCCGATATTTATCAGGGAACTGAAATGTGGGATTTAAGTCTTGTTGATCCTGATAACCGCAGAGCAGTTGACTATGAGAAAAGACAAGGCATACTACATTCTTTCAATGATGAAAATGAAAACCCCTTAGAGCAGCTTTGGCAAAAACGAAATGACGGCAACATCAAACTTTGGATGACGCAAAAACTGCTACAGGAAAGAAATACACACAAAGAACTTTTTGCGGAAGGACATTACCTTCCGTTGAAAGTGGAAGGAAGATTTGCGGAACATGTATTTGCATTTGCGCGGCGGTACAAAGATGTTTGGTATGTGGTTGCTGTGCCCTTGCATGTTGCTCAACTATGTGGTCAACAAAACAAATCTGTTACTGAAATAGACTGGCGCAACACGCGCATTATTCTTCGTCCCAACATGCCAGTTGAATATGAAGGTGTGATTAAAGAAGGAAAAGGGAAAAGGGAAAAGGGAATTTTTGTCAACGATATTTTTAAGACAATTCCGCTTGCTTTCCTAAAGATGCAGCAACCGAAAAATGAAAGAGCCGCAGGCATTTTACTTTCCATCAGTTCACTTCCTTCTTCATTTGGCGTTGGTGATCTTGGCCCGCAGGCAATCAACTTCGCAAAATTTCTAAGCAACAGCAAACAAAAGTATTGGCAAATACTTCCCTTAAATCCTACCGAAAAAGGCAGCGGACATTCTCCTTACAGTTCCTACTCCAGCATGGCAGGAAATCCATTATTGATAAGTCCTGAATTGTTGGTGGCAGATGGCTTGCTTGATGAAGATATTCTTGAAGGCTATAAAATTGAAAGCACAAACAAAGCAGATTACGATCAGGCGGAGGCGATAAAAAATCAATTGTTTGATATTGCCTACCGCAATTTTTGCAACGATTCGCGTAAAAGTTTACAACGTGAATTTGAGCAATTCTGCAAAGAAGAAAGCTATTGGCTGGATGATATGTCGCTGTATAAAGTGTTGAAAGATCATCATCAAAACAAGTCCTGGTACGAATGGGAACGCCCATTTAAAATGCGTGAAGCGCAACCGTTAGACGATTTCAAAAACATTCATGGCAATGAGGTCAGGAAAATAAAATGGCTGCAGTTCATTTTTTCAAAGCAATGGAAAACGTTGCGCAAATATGCTAATAGTCTTGCCATCAGCTTGTTTGGAGATATGCCATTTTATGTGAGCTACGACTCTGTGGATGTATGGGCTAACCCTGAAATTTTTTGTCTGGATGATGAAGGAAACATGACAGGTGTAGCTGGTGTGCCGCCCGATTATTTCAGTGAAACGGGACAGCTTTGGGGAATGCCTACTTTCAATTGGTCTAAACTAAAAGAGCAAAATTATGAATGGTGGGTGCAGCGACTGAAGAAGAACCTTGAATTGTTTGATCTGTTGCGCATTGATCATTTTCGCGCATTGCAAGACTACTGGCAAGTGCCCGCCGGTGAAACGACAGCGATTAATGGTGAATGGATTCCTGGTCCGCGCAAAGAGTTTTTCGATGTGATGCGCGAACGCATAGGCAAACTCCCTTTCGTAGCTGAAGACCTTGGTGATAAAATGGAAGCAGTATATGAACTCCGCGATCAGGTGGCATTACCCGGAATGAAAGTGCTGCAATTTGCATGGGGCGAAAACATGCCTGCATCTGTTGACATACCGCACAATCATCCAATCAACAGCATTGTCTATACCGGCACGCACGACAACAACACTACCATTGGTTGGTACAAAGAAGAAGCCAACAAAGCTGATCATGAGCGTATGCATCATTACCTCGGACTGAAAGTGAAACAGAAAAACATCCATGAAATATTAGCCCGCGTTGCTTATGCCTCTGTCGGGAAAACTGTGATACTTCCTATGCAAGATATCCTCGGACTTGATGGATCATCGCGCATGAATACACCCGGAAAAGCAGAGGGCAACTGGCTATGGCGTATGACGCAGCACCAATTAAATGAGCAAATAGAAATCAGGCTCAGAGATTGGGTGGAGACGTATAACAGGTATTGACACAATAGAACGCAGATCATCATGATTTTCATGAGAGGCGCAGATGTACATCATCCTAATCATGACTATCATAAAAAATCTGCGTTCCATTTCAGAGTAGGTAGCTCACTCATATCCCCTACCATCTTCCCCAGAGTTACATTTCTTCACAAGCCTTTTTCTATCTCTTACAAATCTGTAGTATTATCTGTTCGCGGAAAGGTAACAGTGCGCGTGATGCGTGAACCATTTCTATTGACTTCTATTTTCATTTTGTCGCCCGCTTTTGCCTTGCTGACAACCTGTTGAAGTTCGCCGATGGTTTCGATTTCATTATTGTCAATATAGGTAATTACGTCCCCCACTTTCAATCCTGCCGCCGCAGCCAGCGATCCACTTTTTACACTCCGAATCTCAATTTTGTTACCAACATTCTCCACGCTTACGCCTAATGTGGGCTTGTTTTCCGCAGCACGTTCTTCATAAGAACGATCCCAGTGAGGCATTAGCGGCTCAGGTATTTCATACATTTTCGACCAGGCGCTTTCCCTTGCTTCACGCAATGTTGCTGTGGTTTGCCGCTCACGCCCATTTCGATTGTAAGTTACCGCAACCCTGTCGTTAGGGCGATAGCTGCTAATCGCTTTTGTCAGGTCGTCCGCATTATAAATACTGCTGCTGTCTATCTGCAATATTATATCTCCTTCCCTCAAGCCTGCCTCGGCAGCGGCACTATTGGGTGATATCCTGTCTATCAATGCGCCCTCTCCGCTTTTCCTGGTGTCGGTAAAAACGCCCAACACCGCGCGACGCCAATTGCTGCTCCCTTTTCTTCCAGAGTTGTAATAGTCGTCATAGTCGTGTGTTTGGCTACGGTCGGCGTTGTTGCGAATAATGATCTTTTTATTGAGACTTCTGTTGTTCAGTTCAGAGCGGGTAGCTATTTGCTCTCCATTTAGGTAAACGCCTTCGTTTGTAATTTCAATAGTGGTGTTGCCGCCATTATCACGCTCAATTATCATTGTTTCCCGCTGGGTAGTGCGAGGAGTAGATCTACTATTTTGCGCCCATAAATCGGTTTGGGAAAACACTAATGCTGCGAGAAGTAAACTTGCTGTTTTCATAATAGATTTTTATTTAGAGCAAAAATATTGCGTTGCTACGGGCATGGGTGTAAAAGCAGCGTTAAATAAAATATCCTGTAGAGTGAGGTTTAGGATAAGTCTGCCTGCACAAATTTTGATGAGGCTTTCAGGCGAATTAGTGCTTTGTGTGAAAAAATCAAAATTCTATCTGAGTGGAATAGTATTTATGATTCCTATTGCATGGCAAAATCTACCAGTAGAAAAAAGGGATTTGATGAAGATACATTGCAGGAAGTAGTAATTGCTCCGTCATCTGGGTCCACCACGTTTTCACCCGACCATTTTTCTTTACTCACCGACTTCGATATAGAGCTTTTTAAGGCTGGAAAGCACTTCCATCTTTATAATAAATTGGGTGCGCATGTAGCAGAGCACAGGGGAGTAAAAGGAACCTACTTTGCCGTGTGGGCACCGAATGCAAAGTATGTGTCAGTGGTAGGTAGTTTCAACGGCTGGAATCGTGGAGCGCATAAAATGCAGGTGCGCTGGGACGGGTCTGGAATTTGGGAAGGTTTTGTGCCGCAGGTGGGCAAGGGCGATTATTATAAATATTACATCGAATCGCACAGCGGATTTTCGGTTGAAAAAGGCGACCCATATGCCTTCCATTGGGAGACACCCCCGGCTACTGCATCTGTAGTTTGGAATCTTGATTTTAAATGGACGGACAATAACTGGATGAAGGAACGCAGCAGGCAACATGCGCTTTCAAAGCCAATTTCTGTTTATGAAGTTCATCTCGGTTCGTGGAGAAAAACGGAGGACAATCGCTTTCTTACTTACCGCGAGATGGCGATAGAACTTCCTGCTTATTGCAAACAAATGGGCTTTACCCACGTAGAGCTAATGCCCGTTATGGAACACCCATTTTTCGGTTCTTGGGGCTACCAGATTACCGGATATTTTGCGCCATCGAGCCGCTTCGGTACACCGCAGGATTTTATGTATCTCGTCAATGAGTTGCACAAAGCAAACATAGGCGTGCTACTCGATTGGGTTCCTTCTCATTTTCCGAGTGATGAGCATGGGTTGGCTTACTTCGATGGTACACATCTTTATGAGCATCCTGATCCGCGCAAAGGTTTTCATCCCGACTGGAACAGTTACATTTTCAACTATGGCAGAAGTGAAGTGCGGGCGTTTCTGATTTCGAATGCGCTTTATTGGTTGGATAAGTATCATATAGACGGGCTACGGGTAGATGCTGTTGCTTCGATGTTGTACCTCGATTATTCTCGCAACCATGGTGAATGGGAACCGAATGAAAACGGCGGCAGAGAAAATCTTGATTCGATTTATTTTCTGCGCGAGTTCAACAACAGTGTACATCTATTCCATCCTGATACTATAACTATTGCGGAAGAATCTACGGCATTTCCTGGGGTTACCCATCCTATAGATGCTGGTGGTCTTGGCTTTGATATGAAGTGGATGATGGGATGGATGCACGATACGCTGTATTATTTTGCAAAAGATCCTGTTTATCGCAATCATCATCATGGGCAATTGATCTTCTCTATTGTCTATGCCTTTTTAGAAAGATTTATGCTGCCACTTTCGCACGATGAAGTGGTTTATGGCAAAGGGTCATTGATCAATAAAATGCCGGGAGATAACTGGCAGCAATTTGCAAACCTGCGACTGTTGTTTGCATATATGTACGGACATCCTGGCGCGAAAATGATTTTTCAGGGAGGAGAATTTGCACAGCGACACGAATGGCGGCATGACTTCAGCCTTGACTGGCATGAGAGTGAAGATGCACCTAACAAAGGAATTCAGCAACTCGTTGCAGATTTGAACGCACTATATAGATCACAGCCTGCTTTGTACGAAAGAAATTTCACGTGGGAAGGCTTTGAATGGATTGATTTTAACGATACTACCAATAGTGTGATTGCATGGTTGCGCAAATGAAATAAGCCAGAAGATGATTTGATTTTTATTGCCAACTTCACACCTATGTGCAGAGAAAATTACAGAATAGGTGTGCCGCGCATGGGATATTATACAGAAATTTTCAACTCAGATAATTTGAGCTACTGGGGGAGCAATTGTGGTAATGAAACGGAGATTGAAACTGCACCCATACCCCGGCATGGAAGAACACACAGTGTATCACTTACTTTGCCGCCGTTGGGAGTAACTGTGCTGCGTCAGTAGAAGATGCAGTCATATTCTTTACTGATGAATTATTAGTTCCTTTCCGTGCAAAATGGGTAGCACATTGTGCAGATTGGGCGTGGTGCAATACTCCATATCGCGCTCCAAGCCAAATGCAGAAAGACGTTTGTAGTGCGAACTTTCCCTTAGGAAATTAATATAATTGCCTTCTGCTTGTTTATGCAGCGATCTGGCTGCGCGGGCACTGTCACAGTTTATTTCAAAGTGGTCTTTCAATTGCTCTGCAACGGCCCCAGCAAATAAAGTATCTTCCAGATTAAACCTGTCCTTCCAAGCTGCACATCCAAGCAATACATCTTTCCCCTGGCTTTTAAGAAATGTACAAACTGAATCTAAATTGAGAAAAGAACCTGTGATAATGGTGTCGGCATCCTGCACCATGTGTAGCAAACGGGTGCCGTTTGTAGTAGTAAGTACCAGCACTTTTCCTTCCACAAAAGAGCGTGGATACTCGATAGGAGAATTGCCATACTCAAGACCTTCTGCAACCTTTCCATCGCGCTCACCGGCAGTTAAGCTGTTTTCTATACTCTTACCTATTTGTATGCATTCCTGCACGGATGATACAGGCATCACACATTTTGCTCCATTATGCAACGCCGCGGCTATGGTGGAGGTTGCCCGAAAAACATCAATAATTACTACTACCGAACCCTTAGTATCGAAAAGATGAAGTAGAGCCGGAGACAAACAAACTTCCAGTTTAGGCAAATGATGACTCATTCCAAAAATTGAAGGCACAAGATAAACAGGCAACAGCTAAAAATAAAAACGCCACGATGCAAGATCATGGCGCTTGGAAATTTTTTTAAAAAACTACTAGTAAATCCACATGTCATGTTCCTTATTGAAAATCTGCTCACTAACGCGCTGACCTTCATAAAGTGCATCTGTACCTTGCAATCCCATACCAGTGAAGGTATTATCAAACGGATTGCTCACCTTCATTATGTAGCTGGAAAAAAATCTGTTTTCAAAGAACTCATCCCATGTCATACGGGCAACGTCATTCTCTGGATTGAACACTTCGTACTGAGCAAGCAGATCACGCATTTCCGGGTAGTAGAGCCAAAGCATAGGAGATGAAGCGCGGAAAGAACCATCCTCATTATATCTATCCAATAGCGGCGCTACACCAATGATTCGAACAACCATTCTTCCCAGGTTACGATCGAAAATCCAATCTTCCTTAAGACGGAATTTAGTAACCGCATCAGGATTAAAATCTTGTCTTGTTATAACCAATTGTGGATTACCGGTTACGGGATCAATAACCTCGGTAGTATCTAACTTTCCGGTGGTCATTTCTACAATCTGATCTTTTGTAAGTGCAGACGTGAAGCGGTCATCCATAGTTGAGTAGGCTTTTATCTTACCCTTCTTGATTCCGTCAAGCAATATTTCGATAAACATACCGCCACCACTATTATCATCTCCCGGAAAACGGAAGGCCATATTTTGTTTTTGACGGGTGTCAATTTCGCGCCATACACGCTTCTTCCAAAGTACATCGGCCTCTCTTACAGGCTGCCAATGCAATGGTTGATTTACATGAGCAACCCGGTCAATTACACCATCCTTTACAAGTGACGGTTGCCAGTCGGGAGTTACAGCTTCGGCACGTGGTGTCTGTGTTTGTGCCTGATCCATTATAGCCGGATTTCCTTGTGCAAAAGCGACTTCGCTGGAAAAAAACAGCGCTGCTGAGGCTATCAATGTATATGATCTGAGGATACTCATAATCCTAAAATGATTTGCTGGTTAAAATTAGTTAAGTGTCAAAGTGATACTGTTCAAAGTTCTGGTCCGCTTATCTGGTCCTATTGCTCTAATATTCTCAATGAATACCTTATCGCCGGGTTTAGCTAAGGTAGTTTGATATTGGTTAACTTGTTGATTGCCTTTAAAATAAGCTCCGTTGACGTTAAAAGGTCCTTGATACTCGCCTCTTTTAGGTAACCAGCTAAACTCAAAACTTGTAACTACAAACTTAGTGTCAAAGTCAAAGTTCTCTAAAACGGCTGGAATCCCTGTTTGTGCTCTAAAAATTGCAGCACCCAATACTCCGCCCGACTTGCCGGCAACTTTGGCAATAGGATCTGGAATAGTTTTAACGCGAATCTCCATGCTACCTACCGAGGTAACACCTTTTTCAGTCTTTGCGTTAATTGATGCTATTACTTTACCAGGAGTGGTGACAGTTACATCCCATTTACCCTTACCGGTAGCTGCTATTGAAGCGTTTGGAATATTAACGGAGATATCTTCGATAGAATAACCAGCTGCTGACACTGTAATCGGATTCGGAACGCCTATGTAAAATACGTTCATCTTATCCAACTGAATTGAAGCTCCGGTAGAACCTACCATATACTGAAACGTATAATCGCGGCGTTCAACACGTCCACCCATATCAAGTGATACAGTACCGCGAACCGTTTGCATACCAACGCCTGCCGCAGTAGTTTCCCAGGAAGCAACACCATCCTTTACAACCACACGTCCACTACTTGCAGTTACTGTAGGGTTTACGGCCTTATTGTATGCAGCCAACAAAATCTGAGCTTTAACAGTCTGACCAGCGAGTGCGTAGCTATTTTCTGTAACAGCTATCGCCTTGATTTCATCAAACTTAACCTGCACATCGCCAGCCTCCATTGCCAGTTGATTGATAATCTGGGCTTCACTGTTACGAACATCATTCTGAAATTTTGCAAGAAGTGTAACTGCGGCCATTACTGGCATGCTCTGAAAATAACCAACTTTCCAGTCAGCGGTAGGATTGTTATCGGACTTACTTGGTTCAATTATTCCTAATGGCAATTGCTTCTCGAATGCAGAGCGAGCATTGGAACTAACTGCACTCAACATCAGGTTTCTTGTCTCAATGATCCTTTGCTTTACGCTATCGCCACCTTTACGCTCTACAAGCAATAAAGTAGTGGCATCAATATCATCTTCTCGTTTAATAACAGTCTTCCCTTCATCATCATACCCCCCAGATTGCTCAATGATTCGAGCCTTCCAGGTTTCAAGATAGTCATACATCTGCTGTGCAGCTAATCGTACTTGTTTTGCTTTATCATTGAACGGCTTTACACGTTCCTTTTGTCCTGTTTGATTCTCCTGTTCATCAAAACTATCATACAGTTTCTTGTTCTTGTCTTGTATAGAGACATTTGAAGAGCTGATACTTTGGTTGATCGTCTTAAACGCATGCAGGATTTCGGACGAGACGTTTAAGGCAAGCATGGCTGTCAACACTAAGTACATTAGGTTGATCATTAGTTGCCGTGGCTCTTTAGGTAGAGACATCCTGTTTTTTTATTTACTAGTTATGACTGATTTTTCTTTCTTCGTCTGATTCTATATTATCTACCCTGCATCGCAGAAAGCATATTGCCATAGATCTGATTCAATGTGGTCAGATTCTTAGACAAAAGTGAAATTTGCTCTTTGGCAGCCTGTGCATCAGTTGCACTGGAAGCCATAGCGTCGGATGCGCTTACAAGGTTACTATAAAACTTATTCATTGCTTTCAGGTGGTTGTTAGCATCCTGAAGTTCTACTTCATAAATCTGATTTAATGAACCAAGATTTTTTGAAAGCACCTGAACCTGCTGGTGGAACTTAGTAGTATCCTCCGCAGCATTATTAAATGACTGCATTGTTTGTGAAGCACCCTGAAATGTATTTCTCATTTCACCCAAAGCATTTGCAGCCTCACGAGCACTTTGTGAATATTGGTTTGTTGCTGTTGTCACTTCAGAAATATCTTTCACTTGCTCCACAACCTGACCAAAGCGTTGAAAATTATCGCCCAGTTTTTTCATGTTAGCAGGAGTGATTTGCGCTTCTTCCAGCATTTGATCCATAGATCTTGATGCAGATGTTTTTAAACTATTGTCAGCTTTTCCTCCTTTGCGATAAGCTTCTACATGTGGATTCTCATCAATATTCGGATAATAACGCTCCCAGTAATAATCTTTGTGAGGAGGAAGCAAACCCAGCATCGAAAAAATGAAGGCTTCTGTACACATTCCTACAGTAAGCATGATACCCGCCCCGGGCCAGTGTTGAATTTTAAATAGTGCGCCCAACAATACTATTGCAGCACCCATACCAATGAGAAGGTTTTTTATGTACTTGCCATCCTTGGTTTCGAAAAATAGCGCAATTGAATTCATATTACTTATTGATTTTCTTTCTTTTTTGAAATGAATGAGTGGATATAATTATTGTCTTGTAGGGCTGTTAGTTAACGCAGGTGCAATTTCCTGATAGATACAACGGAAACCAATATAAGGCTTAGCAGTATCAGCATATTCCCAATCGCGGGCGCCAACCTGCAGGTAGTATGCAACATCTCTCCAACTTCCACCGCGTACCACTTTGCGACGCAACCATTGTGGATCATTTTCACGCAGTTTATATTGAACCTCAGGATTAACATCGGCAACTGTAGAATAAGAAGTACCGAAATAAGATGAAGATGTCCATTCGCTTACATTACCCGACATATTATAGAGACCGTAGTCATTTGGCCAGTAGCGATCAACAGGAACTGTATAAAGTCCGCCGTCTGCTGCATAATTGCCACGTTGAGGTTTAAAATTAGCCAGATAACAACCTTTCTTATTTACAAGGTAAGGACCTCCCCAGGGATAAGGAGACTCGTTGCGTCCACCACGTGCGGCCCACTCCCACTGCATTTCATTTGGCAGACGGAACTCACCTTCAAAATATTGTCTGTTTCTTTCTCTCTCTGATCTCCAAAGATT
Organism: uncultured Taibaiella sp.; assembly: GCA_937870855.1. GTDB lineage: Bacteria > Bacteroidota > Bacteroidia > Chitinophagales > Chitinophagaceae > JAFIGV01. Next base: position 50,104 of record CALMWT010000063.1, on the reverse strand, counting down.
GGTACGCCAGTTACAGAAAGCATTTGCCTGAAACCATGTTACACCTACTACAGGATAATTATTGAAAGCAGGAAACCAGTTGTATTGCATTGCAATCGGCTCATTGTAAGAGTAAGAAAACTGACGCATCCAAACAGTAGTGTCGGGATAAACAGCTATATCATACTTACGGATAAAGTCTGTACGAGGTTGACCTGGATTTCTTACGGCTTCATCATAATCGAAAGTCTCGTAATGATAAACAAGCTTTGAGTTATCAAATTCTTTTTTACCCCAACCAGATTGTTCAGCCGGAATGTAAAGATTTGCTAATTGGTCTTGTACATCAATGTCGTTGTAGTTAATTTTTTTTCTAAAATCAACACGCTGCCCTCCATCTGGATCATCAATGAAATCGCCAAGTTGAACATGCGCTATAGAATCGCGAACCCAGGTTGTAAACTGACGGTATTCTGCATTTGAGATTTCAGTTCCATCCATGTAGTAACCTGTCATCTGCACTGTACGAAGCAACGCATCATTTCTTCCGCGAACATCTTCATCACTTGCACCCATTTTTAGAACACCTGATGGAACATACACCATGCCAAGCGGTACAGGAGCCTTGTAGTTCATCATTGTAGGGCTACCTACAAGCTGACCTCCGGGACCCGATTTCCCGCAGCTTGCAGCAAATGCTATCAACGCTACAGCCGAGATCTTCAGGGAAAATTGTTTCATACTACTGTTGTTATTGTTTTTGCGATTAGGCAAATAAAGTAAAATTTTTAGTTCGAAGTATTTACATCGCTCGAAACTGGCACACAATATTTAAAGATTTTTCCAAAAATGCAAGCCTCCAAAAAAAATTGTTTGTCAGCGTTACAACTTTGATTATTGGAAAAACACTTAAAAATTCAATCTTCTCAATATTCTGAAATTAAATGCAAACTCTCCACTACACTGTGAACCGGCGCTAAACATGCCTTTTGCGTGCAAACAAATATATGAGATTCACCCGAAAAATATTTTTCTTTCAAAACAGGCAATTCAGATATTTCTTTTCCCGAAGTAAGCAAAAAGCAGTGCGGTAAGAACATATTCTGTAGCTGTCTGTGAAAAGTGGAAGCATCAATGCCTGTACTCACCACAGTCTTCATTTCACCAGCAAAACGCTGTTGTAGTATTGCCCAATAGCTAAACGATGAAGGATATCTACGACTGGTAGCTGCCATCTGCGAAATCATGGATGAACCTTGCTCTATCCAGTCGGCTCGCTCCATGCACATACCGAGCAACAAAAGGTTATTCGCTATTACCGCATTGGCAGAGGGAGTAGCGCCATCGTACAAATCAAGTTTTCGAACCGGGATATCGGTTTGGTGGTGTGAAGTGAAGTAGAAAAAAAATCCTTCCTCATGCAAAAATTCTTTGAGGACGCGGTCACACAGCTCCGAAGCTTTCAATATCCATTGCTCATTACCGTTTGCAGAGGTTAATTGTAGGAGCGCGTGTACGAGATAGGCATAGTCATCGAGATTCGCTTCAATCCTTGCAAGTCCATTTTTCCATACATGCTTTAACCCATCTTGCACGGCAAAATTTTCTAAGAGCAAACCCATGTGATGTTCTGCTTTTTGCAAAAAAGATGGATCATTCAATGCAATCCCCGCGCGTGATAAGGCAAGATTCATAAGTGCATTCCATGACAATAAACTTTTGTCATCGGTTAACGGCGGAATTCTTTGTGATCTTGCTACAAATAGTTTCTCTTTTGCAATGGCAATTCGTGCTTCGATATCGCCAGCGGGAAGGCTATATTTTTGAGAAAGTTCTTCTACCGTTTTCGATACGTGTAAAATGTTGGTGTGTTCCCAATTTCCAGCTTCGCTTACGCCAAAAAAATCACTCACAATCTCATCGTCAATTACAGCTTTCCATTCTTCCCATTTCCAGGTATAAAACTTACCTTCTTCACCCTCGCTATCTGCATCAATAGCACTGTAAAAAATACCGGATTTGTCTTGAAGTTCGCGCTCAACAAAAGCGATTGTTTCTACAATAATATTTTTGTACACTTCTCGCCTGGTGAGCATATAAGCATCGCAAAGAGAAAGGACGATTAGCGCGTTATCATAAAGCATTTTTTCAAAGTGCGGAGCGAGCCATTGTTTGTCGGTTGAGTAACGCGCAAATCCGCCGCCAAGCTGGTCATAAATTCCCCCGAAAAGCATGGCATCCAGACTGTGTAAAGCATGGCTAAGCGCCTCTTCATTCTTTGTGAAATGATAGTGTTCCAAAAGAAAATTTATGGACATTGTTCCAGGAAATTTCGGTGCATTTCCAAAACCTCCAAACTTCTTGTCTGCTTGCTTCAAAAGGTTTTCGGCCATCTCTTTGCAAGTGTCGAAATTGATAAGATCGTTATCTGCGTTTCCCATAGCTATCTGCGATGACTGTCGCAAATATTGCAGCATCTGGTCTGTCTGTGCTTTTACTTCATCTTGTTGCTGTGTCCAGATTTCATTCATCCGCTGCAATAATTGCCTCCACGATGGGCGATTGTATAAAGGCTGAGGAGGATAGTAAGTACCTCCGAAAAAAGGCACTCGTTCTGGTGTCACAAAAACATTGAGCGGCCAGCCTCCACTACCACTAATTCCCTGCACCGCATCCATGTACAAATGATCTACATCAGGATGCTCTTCACGATCTACTTTTATGTTGATAAAATGGTTGTTCATAAAGGAAGCAACTTCCTCATTCTCGAAACTCTCTCGTTCCATTACATGACACCAATGACATGCAGCATATCCGATACTTACAACAACGGGTTTGTTTTCCTTTTTTGCTTTTTCAAATGGCTCATCTCCCCAGGGATACCAGTCAACAGGATTGTGTGCGTGCTGTAGTAAATACGGGCTTTGTTCGTGAATTAATCTGTTTGCCATTAAAGCAAGTTAAGTCCGAACAAGGATTTACAGAATTAAAAGATTGGAAGAATGTGGGTGTCTTTGTGTAGAAAGCGTTGCTATGATTTTAATTCATGCAAAGAAAAAAGGATCACCAATTTGGCAATCCTTAAGCTTGTAAATCTTGGTTCAGACTATTTCTTTATTTCCTGTAAATACCGTTCTAATGCAGAGATCATAGAAGGCGTATTGGGTGCAGGCGCTTTAATATCCAGCCTCAAACCTGAGTCTTCAACCGCTCTCGAAGTTGTAGGACCAAAAGCCCCAATTAAAGTTCCGTTTTGCTTAAATTTTGGATCGTGTTCGAACAAAGTTTGTACGCTGAATGGACTGAAGAATACGATCATGTCAAACTCACTCTTCATCACAGGCGAGATATCATTTGACACTGTTTTAAAAAAGGTTGCTTCTGCAAAAGTTGCACTATGCTTTGCAAGAAAATCTCTCACTTCATTCTTTCCGCTGTCTGATGTAGGAACAATAAACTTTTCATTGTTTTTGTGCTTGTTGATCACATCTATCAGACCGTCAGTAGAACCATCTGCACTATAAAAGACTTTTCTTTTCCGGTAAAGAATAAACTTCTGAAGGTAAAGAGCAACAGCTTCTGTGATGCAGAAATACTTCATATCCTGAGACACTTTCACTTTCAGTTCTTCGCAAATTCTAAAGAAGTGATCTACTGCATTTCTGCTTGTAAAAATGATTGCCGTGAACTCATTAATATCTACACGTTGCCTGCGAAAATCCCTACCACTCAAACCTTCCACCCGGATAAACGGATGAAACTCCAGTTGAATATTGTATTTCTTTGCCAGTTCAAAATAAGGAGACTTGTCAGTATCCGGACGAGGCTGGGTAATTAAAATTGTATTGACCTTGAGTTCTTTTAGCTCAGTGCCCTTACTTGTCGAACGAACAGCTTTAGCCATATGGGGTCGAACAGTTGTTTAAGGGTTAATAATGCTGTGGACGACTCTTAACTTACTGACTAATATAGCAGTCCGCGTACCAACAACTTCATCAACACTGCCAGAGGCAATAATTCCGAGGCGCAAAGGTAGGTAAAAAAATGGAACTTGCTGTATTGAAAGAACGAGCCAAACACTTGCCACGAGCGTAAATAACGGTTTACAAACAGAAAAAGAATCAGTAGAAAGGACACAATTAGTGCAGGCTGTGCAATTGCCACATCGGCGAAAGCCAACAATACAATAATAGGCAGCAGCACTATTGAAAGCACTTTGTTTACCAAAAAAACATTGAAAAGATAATGCTCCGTTATCCCCTCCACACGAAACGCCCAACCGCTAAATTTGATTACAGCATATTTTCCTGCATAAATCGCCATCATTCCTGCTATTAGCATTAAAAGAAGCAAAGACGGTGAGATGTTACCAGTTCGTTGGGGCATAAAATTTTTCACTACAAAAAACCCATAAGCTGCCACAGACATGGTGAAGAAAATATTCATCAGCAAATTAGATATGGACGCGCTTTGGAGTTTGTCTTTCAATTGTCTGCTGGAAGAAGTCGGATTTCTGAAAGCCTGCCATAAACTTTGAAAATACTTAGGGTCGCTCAACCGAATCAATCCCAGCATAATGATGAGTATGATAAGCAAGTAAAAATCGGCGGTTCTATCATCAAAGGCATGGGGCTGGACAATGGCTGCAACGATATTAGTGTTACTGACTTGAGGATGAGCTTTGAAGATACTGTCTAATGACATTTTGTATCGGGACTCAACTACAAGATTTACGCTATCAGGCAAAGGAGAAAATCCATATCTCTCCAGCACAACTTTGCCATTAGCGCAAAAAGTTGCAGCCATCAAAACAGCAGTAAATACAAACAGAGAAAGCGCCTTCCGAAACAAAGCCATAGCAACCAATTGCCGCAAAATTAGAGCTAAGTTTTTTCCAAAGTTTGAAACTTTAAAAAAGTTGTGGTTTAAAAATAGGCTACGTACCCAAAGTGCACTTTAGATTGCCGGAACTGAACGGCATTTGCACTGCTTCTGCCCAATGCATAGCTGATTGTGAAAAGCCCTGATTTTGTTTCTAATGCTGTACCTAAGCCAAAACCGTTGTAAATATCATTCTTCAAAAAACCATTGAAATTACTCTCCACATAAGCGTTGTCGGAGAAGAGGTAGAAATAAGAATTCTGATCCAAAAGTAATCTCAATTCGAGTGTTGCCACGTGATAGTGATTTGTAAAAATGCTTTGCTCATCAAAACCACGGAGCAACCGAAAACCACCAATCTGATAAAGTTCATTTCTAAATAAATTTTCTCCTCCCACCCAACCGCCATTGTATGCAGCTTTAAACACCATTCTTTTTCCTACCGGTACATAATAACTAAGATTTCCGTTGATGAAATACTGATACTGTCTTTTGATGAGCGTGTCATAGAGGCTTTCGTAGTTAAATCCGGAGCCATCACTGAGTTCGGTTATTGCATCGCTTTTCCTAACATTTCGGGCAAGGGCGCTACTTGTAAGTCTTGCTTCCCAACCTTTTCTCGGACTTATACGATAGTCTGTTTTGTTTACACCTATTTCCACTCCAGCGCCATTTGCGGCTACGTCTATATTATCGGGCAAACGTTTATTGAATATTACAAACATTGTATCAACGGTTATGAGGCGGTTGCTTTGGTTGTGGTAGAAAACGCGCAGATAATTGGCAGTAGATAATTGATAACGAATGCCTGCCTGTAACGATGTTCTTCGAAATGTTGTGTCCTTCTTAAAAAGATCAAAATGTACATCCGCTCCGAAAGGTGTGTTGAACAAGTAAGGATATACTAAGTCCACCTTTAAGCGGGGAGATTTGTATTGAAGATTTTGATAAGAAAGGCTGATACTTTCGCCCTGCGCCAAAATGTTTTGAAACGCAAAAAGCGCATCAACTGTCAGTAAAAATTTTCCAGTCTCTACATTATTTGGCAACAAACCAATTATCGCATTCAGTTGGTTGGATTTTTTCTCTTTCAGAAATAAACTAAGCTTGTTTTCAGAGAGCTTAAATTCAAATACCGAGGGCGCAGCTTCCTGAAGAAAAGGCAATTCTCGTAATCGCAGCGACACATTGCGTAGCTTTTTTTCATTGTAAGGTTCCTTCTGTTTCAAATCAATGTAGTTAAGCAAAAAGCTCCGAGAAATTTTTATATCACCCTGAATATCTATGGTATCAATTGTCTGTAACGCTCCTTTGTCGAGCATAAAATTTCCTGTCACTTTTCCCTCCTCATCTATTTTTACTGCATCGAGCCACACACGCGCAAAAGGATAACCATTATTCTCTGCCCATAGCAACAACTTTTCAGAAACCCGTGACACTTGCTTAGGACTTAGCGCCCGTCCTTCCCACTGCTCTTTTTTAAGTGCTGACTGCGCCATTACATCATTTGAAATTGCGTTGAAACCCACAAGCGCCCATCTATACTGTTTTCCCAAAAAAACAAAGACTTTATAAGTATCATCACTAATCGAAATGCTATCAACCGACGCGGATAAATAACCCTTTTCCTGAAGTTTGGGAACTATTTGCTGAATGAATTGAAAAGCCGGTTCAGAACCAGAAAAGATACCGGGCGATTTTATTTCTTCTAACGACGAATTGTTACCATCCACCGCATGAAGTGTTACGGAGAAACGTTGAGCGCTTACCTGAATCGAAAAAAAAAGTAAAGCAAAAATCACACAGAGAAACAGAGAAACAGAGAAACAAACTTTCCTGAACTTTGCGCCTTCGCGGTTTTGCGTGCAACACCTCTGCATTTTTCAAAATTAACTATGGCCGGCATTTACCTGCATATTCCTTTCTGCAAACAAAAATGTAACTATTGCAATTTTCATTTTTCTACTTCGCTACGGTTGAAGGATGAAATGCTACAGGCTTTGCATCAGGAAATTGCTATGCAAAAAAACTATCTCAGCGGCTTACCAATCGAAACAATCTACTTCGGCGGTGGCACCCCTTCCCTACTTTCTGCGGATGACATCAACCGTCTTCTTGAAACCATTTTTCTCAACTTCCCTAATCAAAATCTGAAAGAATGTACACTTGAAGCAAACCCTGATGATCTTGAAATAAACTACATCAGAGCTTTGAGAAACACACCCATAAATCGCTTCAGTATCGGTGTACAATCTTTTAAAGAAAGCGATCTCAAATACATGAATCGTGCGCACAATGCAAAACAGGCAGATTATGCCATAAAAGCCGCTCAAGATGCAGGGTTCACTAATCTTACTATTGATCTTATTTACGGCACACCAGGCTTAGCCGATGCTGATTGGAAATATAATCTTGCGCAAATAAAGAGTCTCCAAATACCACATTTTTCTGCTTATGCACTAACGGTGGAAGAAGGGACAGTATTGCATCATGCCATTCATAAAAAACAAGCTGCGCCGGTAGATAATGAACAATCTGCGCAGCAATTTGAAATTTTGATGGAGCAAGCCGAAGTAATGGGTTACGAACACTACGAAATTTCCAATCTCGCATTAAAAGATCATTACGCTATTCACAACACCAATTACTGGAAAGGCGTACCCTATTTGGGAATCGGCCCTTCAGCTCATTCTTTCGATGGTAAAAACAGACGCTGGAATATTGCTAATAACGCGCTCTACATAAAAAACGTTTTGCAGGATCGCCGTTTGCAGTATGAAGAAGAAACGCTTACCGCCACACAAAGATTGAATGAGTACATCATGACCTCACTACGCACAATGTGGGGCTGCGATTTGAAAAAAATTGAAAAAGAATTTGGCGCAGACATTTCGAAAGAAGTAGAAAAAAGCAGCCATGTTTTTCAAGAGAAAAAATGGATAATTCAGAAAGAAACTACTTTGATACTTACTCCCGCCGGAAAATTATTTGCGGATAGAATAGCAGGAGAACTCTTTGTGGAGAATGTCAATAAATGACCTCAAGTAAATTCCATTTACTGTCAATCCTGCGAATGAAATCGCAAAATTCCTATTAAATTTGCGAATGAGATCGCAAAAGTTATGGTTAGTCGTTTATTAGAAAGTGTACTCGAACATAAACTTGCTGATTCGAAAGCCATAATTCTCATAGGGCCAGGCAAGTAGGTAAAACTACTTTATTAGAGCAGATGCGGAATAAATGGAGGTCGCCAGTAGCGTATTGGAATGGTGATGAAGCCGATGTTAGAAGTTTCCTTCAAAACCCCACTTCTACACAGCTAAAGCAACTTATAAGACAGGCAAAAACTGTAATTATTGACGAAGCGCAACGAATTGAAAACATTGGTTTATGCCTGAAACTCATTACCGATCAGATAAAAGATGTAAAGGTAATTGCAACCGGCTCTTCAGCTTTTGAGCTTGCCAATAAAGTAAACGAGCCGCTAACCGGTAGAAAATGGGAGTTCTATCTCTCCCCGCTTTCTTATCAGGAAATGGTAAATCATCATGGACTATTGGAAGAAAGGCGGCTGTTAGAACATCGGCTTATTTACGGGTATTATCCTGAAATCGTAACAAATTCAGGAAGTGAAGAACAAAGATTGAAACAGATTGCTGATAGCTATTTATACAAAGACATTCTTACCTGGGAGCGAATTCAGAAACCTGAAAAATTAGAAAAACTTGCGCAGGCACTTGCCTTTCAGGTAGGCAATGAAGTATCTTATTATGAGTTGGGACAAATGACCGGATTAGATAACCAAACTGTCGAGAAATATATTCAGCTTCTTGAAAAAACATTTATCGTTTATCGTTTAGTCTCGTTGAGCAGAAATCTCAGAAATGAACTGAAGAAAAGTCGCAAAGTTTATTTTTATGACAATGGACTTCGCAATGCAATCATAAATCAGTTCAGTCCTTTCCATTTACGAAACGACAAAGGTGCATTGTGGGAAAACTTCATGATCACAGAACGAATGAAATATCTTTCCTACAACCAGATAGCCGTAAGCAAATACTTCTGGCGTACCCATGCGCAACAAGAGATAGATTATATTGAAGAGCGAAACGGGAAAATGAACGCTTTTAAATTTAAATGGAGCGAAAAAGCAAGAGCAAAGTTTTCCAAGTCATTTTTGCAGGCATATCCTGATACTCAAACATGGGTAATCAACGAAAAAAACTATGAAGAAATAATACTCAGCCAATAAGGATTACTGAAAATATGCGTTCCAATTATTGCTCATCAATTAATCACTATTTTAGCCACTTCAAATCCACTCTCTGAATGAAACTATTAGAAAATAAAGTGGCGCTCATCACCGGAGCCAGCCGGGGAATTGGCGAGGCAATTGCACTCAAATTTGCAGAGCACGGTGCCAGCATTGCTTTCACCTATCTATCATCCGACGAAAAAGCAAAAGCACTGGAAGAAAAATTATCCGGGTTCGGTGTTAAAGCAAAAGCATACAAATCTGACGCAGGCAACTACGCAGCAACAGAGCAACTTGCTACCGATGTAACAAAAGAATTTGGCGCTATAGATGTTTGTGTCAACAACGCAGGAATTTCCAAGGATAATTTATTACTACGCCTCACGCCCGAACAGTGGGACGAAGTAATGCAGGCTAACCTTAAATCTGTTTACAATCTCACACGCCAGGTTATTAAACCCATGATGAAAGCACGCGCCGGAAGCATCATTAACCTGAGTTCGATAGTGGGGATGAAAGGCAATGCCGGACAAAGTGCCTACGCGGCTTCAAAGGCAGGAATTATAGGCTTTACAAAATCAATAGCACAGGAAATTGGCAGTCGCAACATTCGTTGCAATGCTATAGCTCCAGGATTTGTAGAAACGGACATGACGCATTACCTGAAAGATGGCGGAGCAGAAAAGTGGTTTGAAAAAATTCCTTTACAACGTTTTGGCAAGCCTGAAGAAATTGCAAATGTGGCCTTGTTTCTGGCATCCGACCTAAGCAGCTATGTTTCGGGACAGGTGTTGAGCGTTTGCGGCGCTATGACCACTTAAAAAATCAATGAAAGTCTCAAAAGGTTAAAACTGAGGTTTTGCTTGCAGCAGTGCTAACTTTTGGAATGCTTTTGACTTTTACATTTATACTTTTGACTTTACTCTAATTTTGCCCCTCTTTAAAAGAAATTAAATGCAAAAAATACATGCTGCTATTACAGCAGTAGGCGGCTATGTTCCTGAAGATGTAATGACCAATGCACTGCTTGAGACAATCGTTGATACTACAGACGAATGGATCACTTCGCGCACCGGAATTAAAGAACGACGCATTTTAAAGGGAGAAGGAAAAGGCTCTTCAGACATTGCGGTTGAAGCGGTAAAAGATTTGCTTAAAAAACGTGGTATCGGCCCAGAAGAAATTGAACTTGTAATCTGTGCAACCACCACCCCCGATTTTCAGTTTCCGGCTACTTCCAATGTTATTTGCGACAAAGTAGGGATGAAAAATGCCTTTGGCTATGACGTAAATGCTGCTTGTAGTGGTTTCTTATTTGCCCTCACTACCGGTGCACAGTTTATTGAGAGCGGACGGCATAAAAAAGTTTTGGTAATTGGCGTTGATAAAATGAGTTCCATTCTTAACTACGAGGATAGAACTACCTGTATAATTTTTGGCGATGGCGGCGGCTGCGTATTGCTCGAGCCTAATACGGAGGGCTATGGCATAATTGACTCGGTATTACGGACAGACGGTGCTGGACGTGCACATCTACACCAGAAAGCAGGAGGATCTGTAAAGCCTGCAACCATTGAAACGGTGATGGCAAAAGAGCATTTCGTGTATCAGGAAGGACAAACTGTTTTCAAATTTGCCGTAAAGAACATGGCTGATGTGGCTGCGGAAATAATGGAGCGCAATAATCTGAAATCAGAAGACATCGCCTGGTTGGTTCCGCATCAGGCCAATAAAAGAATTATTGCTGCTACCTACGAGCGCATGGGACTGCCTGAGGAAAAAGTGATGATCAATATTGAGCGGTTTGGGAATACTACAAATGGTACACTTCCCCTTTGTTTGTGGGAATGGCAAAACAAGTTAAAAAAGGGCGACAATATAATTCTCGCAGCATTTGGCGGAGGCTTTACCTGGGGCGCTACTTTTATTAAGTGGGCTTACGATGGAAAGTAATTCCATTGTTTAAGTAATCAATTAACCGCTTGTTGATCTTCATTTAGTTTTCATTCTAATAACCCATTTGTGCAAACCGTTGCACTGAAGCAGCTGACGGACTTTCAGATTTCCCGACCCTTTTAGTAGGGTTAGTAAGGAAGCACCATTCTCACAAAACTACGTTTATTGAATTTGAAGTAACGTAGGATTTACAACGGTTGCAGTAACATCGCATATCGAATCAAATTGCGGAAATTGTGGACAAGTTCCATTGCCACATCCAGAAAACGCTGTACTCGCTATCGTAATTCCCGGACCACTTGTATTTTCACAATCTTCCAGACGCGATGCGCCGGTAACCAATTTGTACGCTGTGCAATTTGCCGGACTACAATCGGGAACTATGAGTGTATTACCGGCTGCAACAAAATACCATGTTTCACTACTAATGCGACAAGTTGCATCATAGCAAATCCTTAAAACGCAAATATCACATGCCGAATTGTTGACTACCTGAATAGCTTTTGATTCAATAAAGCCCAACATTGAAAGCAGAATGAGAACAAAAAATTTTTTCATGACTTAAGATTTAATGATTGAAAATGTAAAATGAAACCAATATTTTCGTAAAAACAAGTTTTATGAGATATTTCCTATCGTCCATTTGTTTCATTGCTGCATTGTTCTTTACAATAACACTCAGCCACGCCCAACCAGGCATTAACTGGAAAAAATGCTATGGAACTGCGAAGTATGAGTCTTTTGCAGGTATTGTGAATGCGCATGGTGCAGGTTATGTATTTGCCGGTTATCCAGACAGCTGCATTAATAATTCAGATTATCAGATTGTAAAAATTGACGACACCGGAAAAGTACTTTGGTCTCATTGCTATGGCGGCGCAAATACCGAAACTCCCCGAAGCATTATTAAAGTAATAGGAGACCCTCCAAGTAATAATGGTTACTTGATTTCAGGTACCAGTGGATCAAATGATGGTGACGTATCAGGAAACCACGGTGGCGGCGATTTTTGGGTAATTAAAACAGATACAAACGGCAATCTGCAATGGCAAAAATGCTTGGGGGGCACATCAGTTGATGAAGCCTTTTCAGCCACACAAACCAACGATAAAAACCTTGTAATTGCAGGTGTCACACAGTCTAACAACGGGGATGTAAGCGGGTTTAATGGTGGTAAAGATTGGTGGGTCGTGAAACTCGATCAAAACGGTGGCATCCTATGGAAAAAGACTTTGGGCGGTTCGGCAATTGAAATGGGACCGACCGTTGCTGCCACCAATGATGGTGGAGTAGTAATAGCTGGCGAAGCAACCTCGTCAAACGGCGATATAACTTCAGCAATCGGATTGAAAGACATTTGGGTGGTAAAGCTTGACGCATCTGGTAACAAGCAATGGGACAAAAGTTTTGGTTCCTGGCAAGACGATTGGGGATTTAGCATTACCCAAACAAAAGACACCGGTTACATTATAAGCGCTAAAACTACCAACTATCCTTCCACAGGGATAAACACTGCTTTAATCAAGATTAGTAAAACAGGCCAACAGCAATGGGCAAAAGGTTTTAACATCTTATACAATATACTGGAACTTCCTAACGGGTATATTGCTACCGGTGGGAATATTGTAGGCACCGCCCTTGACTTAAGTGTATATAGGCTGGATGATACAGGAAAAATACTTTGGCAAAAAGTGATGGGCGGAAGCAATACAGACCTCGGCAAAACAATTCTTTCATCTAGTGATGGCGGCTATATTATTGGTGGGCACACCAACTCAACGGATGGCGATGTAACAGGCAATAACGGCGACAACGATTATTGGATAATAAAACTTGCCCCTGACCCACTAGGCGTGCAATCGGTAGCACCAGTTCGTAACATCAGCGTTTACCCTAACCCGACAACTACTGAAGTCCGTTTCTCAGAAAAAGTAAACATCAAATTGCTAAACCTTTTAGGTCAGCAACTGGAGAAGAAACACCAAGTTGAACAACTCGACCTAAGTCCCTATCCAGTGGGGATTTATATTCTGACTATTACCGATGATCACGGCAATTTACTAAAGCAGGAAAAGTTGGTGAAAGAATAACTGACAAGTATGTATTACGGCACCGGATCATACCCACTCTTCCCCCAGGGGTGGCAGGAAAAAAACCTTTTAAGGGTCAATTTTACACCTTTCCATGGTCCGTGTTTCTTTATAGCTTCTACCCCATAAGCAGAGCATGTGGGTGTAAACCGACATTTGGCTCCCAATAATGGGGAAATAAAAGCCTGGTAAAAGCGGATAAGCCAAATAAACAGTATGGAAAATAATTGACGCATTCAGACCTTGTGCAGGGTGGCAAGTTTTTCTGCCGACTTAACAACGGCATTCTCTACTGCCTTAAAATCCAACAACTCATTTCCTGTAAAAATAAAAAAAACATGAAGTTGGCTGGAGGGCGGAACGGTTGCGTAAACAGGAAATTTATTCAGTCTCCAGGCCTCGCGCATTAGCCGCTTTAGCTTGTTTCGCTGCACTGCACCTCGAAACTTTTTTTTAGAAACAGAAAAACCCATCCGCACAGGCGATACTTCACTTTCATCTCGAGGCACCACTAAGTAGATCACCTTCAACGGAAAAACAGAAAACGCTTTCCCCTTACGGAAAAGCGTATCAATATGTTGCTCGCGCTTAAGCCGCTCGTATGCTTTGAAAGTATTACGAATAGCGACTGATTTATCTGTTACTAAAATTATTTAAGACGGCGCTCGTCAGAAACGGTCAGTTTATGGCGGCCTTTTGCTCTGCGTGATGCTAATACTTTGCGACCGTTAGCCGTTTCCATACGTTGGCGGAAACCATGAACTGATTTGCGGCGGCGGCGGCTTGGTTGATACGTACGTTTCATATTCTGCTCAGTTTAATTTCCCAATAGAGGGAGCATTTTTTATTAAGGTGGGCAAAGATAAAGGCAGATGACCGTCTAACCAATTTATTTTTCAATTTTTCGGACAGTTATCAATCGTAGCGTAGTAATAGTCCGGTTCCTATAAAACCATAACGCGGAAAACTCTGATGCTCATCTTTATCGAACGGCTGAAACATTTGGAGCTTGGCCATCATACCCAAGTGTAAACGCTCTCTGATGCGGAGGTGAAAACCCAAATCAACACCAAAGCCCCAGGTAAAATTTCGTGCATTCTTTACATTCGGATGAGCAACATAGTACACTGGAAAAAGGTCAATGCCATTCACAATCTGAGCGCGATCATCACCTATAGAAAAACCTACGCCAAAGGGAAGTGTTACTGCCGTGGCGGAATGTTTTCCAGAAGCGTTAACCTGATCCGTCTGAGGTTTGCTTGAAAGCTGTGAAATGCCCACACCCATATTTACGTATAATGCTCCGGTGAAGTTGTACAAGCCTTTTACAGCGGCAGAGAACCCAAGCTCCGAACTCGCATCACTTTTCATAACCTTACTGGCACCGATCGTCGCATCAAAATGCGTAACAAGAAGATTTCGCTTTGGAGAAACAAAGAGTTGTCTTTGGCTGACCGGAATATTTACCGTATCCCGATTACTTACTTGTGGTTTGATTGTGTTTTTTTTCTGTCCATAGCTCACATCATATATGAGTATCGCGGCGAGGGTAAGCAATATTGCCAGTAAGGGCTTCATGTAAGGGGAGAATAAAGAGATGGTATGCTTTTAAAGATTGTACCTTTACGCTTCATTTTTTTGCAATGATGAAAAAACAGTCGGGCGGCACTTCCTATCACAAGAATTCAACCAATAAAGGATATAAAAAAGATGCCAGACCAAAATCCGGCGCTCCTGATAGACCTTTTAAAAAGGACGAAAAACCACCACGCGCCGAACGAGAATTTGATAAAGATGACAAACGTAGCTTTCCTGAAAGGCCTCGCCGGAAGTTTGAAAAACCTTTTGAGGAAAAAAGTGATCGTTCAGGAAGGACTTTTAAAAAAGACGACCGAAATGAAAGTGATGAAGCAAGAAAAAAGCCTTTCCAACGAAAATCTTTTGATGCTCGCAGTGACGATAGACCACGAAAACCTTTTGAAAGGAAACGAACTGAGACAGGAACTGAAAATAAGCCTGAGAAAACGTGGGATCGCAGAGACAAGTTTGCGGATAGAAAACTAAGTGGCGATAGCGAAAAACCGGAACGGAGTGAGCGGAAACCCTTCGAGAAAAATGAGCGGAAGCCTTTTGAAAGAAGCGCAAGAAAACCTTTTGATGCAAAGCGTAGCGAACACGGTGAGGATAGAAAATTTGAAAAAGATGATCGCGACAAAAAATACACACCTAACAAACGAGCCGGAACAGATAAAATTGAAGATTCAGAAAAACGACCGCGAAAACCTTTTGGCCGGAATGAAGAGCGAACTGAAAAGCCTTTTAACCAGAAACCCAAAAATCGTGATGACAGAAAAGGAAAGGACAATAATTCCGGAAAATTTCCCCGAAAAAATTTTGACTCAAGTACGGAAGAACAAGAGGAAAGAAAACCACGTAAACCTTCGTTCAAAAAAGAATTACCAGAAGTAGAAATCTCCCGCAGAAGTTATACAGACTCTGAAGCCAAGCCAATTGACGGGGCTATGACGCTCAACAAATACATTGCTCACAGTGGCGAAAGCAGCAGAAGAGATGCAGCAGAGATGGTGAAGCAGGGCAAAGTAAGGGTGAATGGTGAACTGATTTTGGATCCGGGTTATCGTGTAGAACCTGGCGACCAAATAACACTTTCAGGTAAGAAGCTAACGCCGCAAAAAAATCTTGTTTACATTCTCCTCAATAAACCTAAAGGGTATATCACTACAACCGAAGATCCCGAAGAACGTAAGACTGTAATGGATCTTGTTACCAATACAGGTGCTGAAAGACTATTTCCTGTGGGAAGACTTGACCGAAATACAACGGGTGTTTTGTTACTTACAAACGATGGGGCACTTGCTCACAGATTAGCACACCCAAGTTACAACATGAAGAAGGTGTACCATGTTACACTCGATAAAAACCTTACACGCGCCGACTACGAAAAAATTTCTAAAGGCATAGAACTTGAAGATGGCTTGACGCAAGTAGATGCTATTGCCTACCTCGATACTCGCCACGAAATAGGATTGGAAATACATAGTGGTAAGAACAGAATTGTGAGGAGGATTTTCGAGTCGCTGGGCTATGTGGTAGAAAAGCTGGATAGGGTGATGTACGCGGGGCTGACTAAGAAAAACGTAACCCGTGGCAAATGGCGTTTCCTTGTTGAAAAGGAAATAATCTTTCTGAAACATTTTAAAGGCTAACCTTCATGTCATCCACAGCGATGACATTTTTTTGCAAACAACATGCTCTTTACCGCACCACTCATACACAACGGATACAAATTTCTTCCGGCAGGCTCGATGGTTGAAGTGAATGATAGCGGTGTGATTACAGCCATACACTATGGTTTGCAAAACGAAGATGTAATAGAATATCAAGGGATTCTTTGTCCGGGATTTGTGAATGTGCATTGCCATCTGGAGCTTTCGCATTTAAGAAATAGCATACCGGAGCATACCGGTCTCATTCCCTTTTTGCAACAGATCCCCATCATTCGAGGGAAGTTTTCGAGGGAAGAAATAAGGTTTGCAAGACATGAAGCGTATCAGGAATTAAGAAACCATGGTGTAGTAGCGGTTGGCGATATCGCAAACGTTACTGATACGCTGGATCTGCGGGCACTGAACGATTTACACGTTCATACTTTTGTGGAATGCATTGGCTTTACCGAACAATACGCGCCGCAAAGATTTAAAGCTTCACGCCATACTTATAAAACCTTCGCTGCCCAGCAACAGAAAGATAAAATACTTCGCCAGTCAATCGTTCCTCATGCACCATATTCTGTTTCAAAAACGCTGTTTGATTTTATAGATAAACATCAGCCTCAATCTATTATTTCTATTCACAATCAGGAGTCGCTTGCAGAAAATGAATTTTACCAAAATAAAACTGGTGCGGTAAACAATTTGCTCAGTGGCTTGGGTATCGAATATGATTTTTTCCAGGCTACCGGAAAGTCTTCATTGCAAACCTACACACAATGGTTATCGGACGAACACCCAATCATTTTCGTTCACAATACTTACACTACGAAAGAAGACGTTGAGATCGCTGTAGATCGCTTCAGGCAAACCTATTGGTGTCTTTGCCCGAATGCAAATCTCTATATTGAAAACACACTTCCAGACGTTACGATGCTTGCAGCCGCGGGATTAAATATGTGTATTGGAACAGATAGTCTTGCTTCCAACCATCAGCTTTGTGTGTTCTCAGAACTTCTTACTTTGAAGAAAAAAATTCCCCTGCTTCAATGGGAAGTTTTATTGCAATGGGCTACCAGCAACGGAGCCAAAGCGCTTGATATGAACGAGCAAGTAGGATCACTTGAAGTGGGTAAACAACCTGGATTGCTAAACATTTCAGATTTGAGCGAATCGGCAAATCCGGTTATTGAGAGAATTATTTAAAGCTGATTAGCGCCACAATTTCCTCAAGATATTTTTGATCTGTAGCATCAAACTGATCGTACAACTCACTATCTACATCCAGCACACCAATCACTTCTTCGTTACGAATAACAGGTACAACAATTTCGGATTTAGATAAAGAAGAGCAAGCAATATGACCTGGGAATTTATCTACGTCTGGAACAATCAACGTTTTTCTTTGCTTCCAGCTTGATCCACAAACACCTTTCCCTTTTTTAATTCTGGTACAGGCAACCGGTCCCTGAAAAGGAGCAAGCACTAATTCACCTTCTTTCACCAAATAAAAACCTACCCAAAACCAACCAAACTGTTCTTTCAATGCTGCAACAACATTTGCAAGATTTGCTACAAGATCAGGTTCATACTCAATTATGCCCTTTATCTGTGGGATAAGAGATTGGTAATTTTCGCTTTTTCCCGCTTTTGAGATTTTTAAGTCTTCCGCCATTTAAGAAAGTTACTCTTAGAAAATTAGTGCATCCCAAATTTCGCTTTTTAAAAACACATTCATACCGACGGGCTGCACCCACCGTTAGTAAATTTCGCCCTTTCAGGGCTTATCTTCAGCGAAAAATGGGATGCACCCAGAGATTACCTCGTTGAATACCACTTACGAAAGGTCGTTACCTCATCGGCTCTTCTTTCGCAATATTAATATCCCGGCTCACTTCAGTGTTCGGTCCGTCCACTTTTCTTCCGTCTTTATCCAGCAGCAGCAATTTAATGGTGGATTTGCCCATCGCCAGATTTTTCAAAAAGTAGGGTGACCATTCGGAAATGATAAAGGTCTTGTCTTTTCCACCGGTAGAAACATCTGCCTTCACCGTATATTCATTACCGAGCGTTGCATTCCACAAATAAAAGTCGAACAAAATGTTCTCCGTATCCTTTCCTAAATAATCGCCTTTCGGACGGCTATAGAAAACCATTGGCGTGTTGGGGTTGTCGAGTTTTTGAAGTTTTCCGTTTTCATCAATTTTAAAACGGTATAAAATTGCAGCACCCTTATTTTTTAAAGACAGATGATAAGAACGGCTTAAAAACGCTAACACATAGTGTTCTGAATTTTTTGCAACCTTAGTCTCGTGCTTAGGTTCATACAAAGCCACGTAAGGGGTGTTGTTGAGAATGAAATGAATGTGCTGTCCTTTTTCTGAGTTGTTACAAATTTTGCTGAGGCTATCAGTTGTTTGATTTTTCAGATCGTAGTTTTTTACCGAAAAGGCAAATGAAACATTTACGCTATCGCCACTGGGTGTTGCAATCACATTTCCGAGAGCAAGTGCTGCATCAGGAAATTCATTTACATCATCGAGTTTTTGTAGCGACAGAGCAAGGCTCTCGGCAGCGGTTCCTCCCACACTATCAACTTGCGGTGGATTACTTGTCGTTTCATTTTCTCCGCAAGACAAAGTGAATAATGAGGTAGCAAGTGCAGGTATAAAAAGCAGGCGAAATTTCGTCATCATGATTGTAAATTTCCTTCAAAGCTAAGACGGAAAAGTTTAGGGTAGCACCCTTCATTTTCAGAAAACTTTAAGCAAACCCGCTAACGTTTAAATAGCCTATCTGTTACATTTGTCGTTAAAATAAGCGAACTACCTGCAACGGCTCCCATGCTTACCACATCCGAGATTTTAAAGCGCGTAAGGCGGATAGAAATCAAAACCAGAGGTTTGAGCAATCATATTTTTGCCGGAGAATATCACTCAGCATTTAAGGGCAGAGGTATGTCGTTTAGTGAAGTGCGGGAATACACTCCGGGAGATGATGTAAAATCTATAGACTGGAATGTAACTGCCCGTTTTTCCCATCCGTTTGTGAAAGTTTTTGAAGAGGAGCGCGAGCTGATCGTTATGCTTTTGATTGATGTGAGCAGTAGTTCGTTGTTTGGTACACATTACCGACTGAAACGGGAACTGATAACCGAAATCAGTGCTGTTCTTTCTTTTTCTGCGGCGACAAACAATGATAAAGTGGGAGTTATTTTTTTCAGTGATAAAATCGAAAAATTTATTCCCCCTAAAAAAGGCAGAAGCCATATACTTCGAATAATCCGCGAAATGATAGCGCTGGAACCGACGCAAACTAAAGGGACAAATGTGCATGCGGCGTTAGACTATCTGAACAATGTTTTGAAGAAGCGAACTATCACTTTTTTATTGAGCGACTTTATAAGTGCCCCGTATGAAAAAGCCTTGCAACTTGCCGCCCGCAAACACGACCTTGTGGGTATGCAGGTTTACGACCGTGGCGATCAGGAACTTCCAATGGCGGGATTGGTGCAGGTGATGGATGCGGAAACCGGCTCTTTGCAATGGATAGACACAGAAGATAAAACAGTGCGTACTCAATATGCAAAAGCTTTCAACCAGCATAAATCGTATTGCAACCAATCTTTCCGAAAAAGCGGCGCATCTTTATTAACTATTCGCACCGATGAAGACTATGTAAAATCCTTGCAAAGCTTTTTTAAAGGCCGATAAACTATGAACACGTTGGGCAAACTGTTTCTTTCATTTTTGTTTTCATTTTTCTCGCTTAGCTCCTTTGCTCAGGATGCAACGGTAAAAGCGCGGGTAGATGCAACACAAATAACAGTAGGCGATCAGATAAAATTACACATCGAGGCAGCTCACAATTCCAAACAAAGTCGTTTACAATGGGCAGCTTTGCCAGACACTTTCAATTCGCTGGAAATTGTAGAAAAAGGTAAGATTGACACAAGCAAACAAGGAGACATTGTGAGCTATAAACAGCAATTGCTGATTACTGGTTTCGATAGTGGAAGTTTTAAAATTCCTGCGTTTCCATTTCCCGTTATTCCTCACAGTGGTACACCCTACTCACTTCAAACCGATAGCTTTCAAATTCTGGTGCAAACCATAGCAGTTGACACAACCAAACCTTTCAAAGGCATCAAAGAAATAATTGCGGTCAAAAGTACCTGGCAAGATTACCTGTGGTTTATTATTGGCGGAATTATACTTCTTGTGCTCGCAATTGTGGTCTTTATGTACTTCCGCAAAAACAAAAAAACCGAGATTCCGGTTGCTGTTCCAAAAGCACCGCCCGAACCTGTGGATGAAAAAGCGCTGCGGCTACTCGGTGAGTTGGAGCGGCAACAACTTTGGCAAAAAGACAAGATCAAAGAATATTACGTGCAGCTAACTGATATTCTGCGCATGTATATTGAAGAACGTTTCCAGACACCTGCAATGGAACTGACGACAGATGAACTGTTGCAGAAAGTAAAAATGCACCCTGAAATGGGCTTGCAATATGACAGGCTTTCAATAATTCTACGCACTGCCGATCTTGCGAAGTTTGCGAAAGCACAACCGCTACCACATGAGCATACAAACGTTATTGACCTGACAAAACAGTTTGTAATGCAAACAAAACCTGTTATCACAAACACCACACAATCGCAGTCATGAAAGAACTGATGGATTGGAAACATATCACTTTCGCTCACCCAATTTTTTTCGGGCTGTTCCTTGTTATACCTCTGCTTATTTGGTGGCAGCTAAGAAACAAAAAGCGAAGCCATCCGGCACTCAGGCTCACCACACTTTCCGGATTGACGAGTGTAAAACCTACATGGCGTGTGCGTTTTCGTCCTGTACTTTTTATTCTGAGGTTATTTGCATTAAGTGCGCTGATTGTTGCAATGGCAAGACCGCAATCGAGTAATGTGACTGAAAATATAGATAGCGAAGGGATTGACATAGTGCTATCGGTGGATGTATCGGGCAGTATGTTGGCGGAAGATTTAAAACCTAATAGAATAGAAGCTTCGAAAAAAGTTGCAATAGACTTTGTTGAAAAAAGAACTACAGACAGAATCGGATTGGTAGTTTTTGCGGGTGAAAGTTTTACACAATGTCCCATCACTATTGATCATGAAGTATTGAAGCAGCAAATAAGTGCGATAAGAAGTGGCATGCTGGTAGATGGAACTGCAATTGGCGATGGACTGGCAACAGCGGTTGACAGGATAAGAAGATCGAATGGGAAAAGTAAGGTTGTTATTTTATTAACCGATGGCGTAAATAATATAGGCAAGGTGGGGCCGGAGCTTGCGCTTGAAATTGCAAAGGCTTACAAAATTCGTGTTTACACTATTGGTGTAGGAACAATTGGTATGGCACCATATCCGGTACAAACGCCTTTTGGAATGCAACGACAAATGCAAGAGGTTCAGATAGACGAGCCACTGCTGAAAAAAATCGCCAGCGAAACAGGGGGAAAATATTACCGTGCTACAAACAATTCATCCCTCAAGTCCATTTACACAGATATTGATAAGCTTGAAAAAACCAAAGTGGAGATCAGCAGTTATAAACACTATGCGGAACTCTTTTTCCCTTTTGCTTTCATAGCTCTTGTTTGTCTTGCTTTGGAAGCCATTCTGCGATACACGGTGTTCAAGAGTATTACCTAAATTTTACAGTCACATTTTTTAATAGGACTGATAGTAACCATTCAGTAAATAAAAAGACCGAAGCATTTAAAACGCTTCGGTCTTTTTGTGTAGAAAAATAAATTATACCTCAACTTCTGCATAAGCGCTTGTGGGTTCACAAGTGCAAATGAGATTCCTGTCTCCGTAGGTATTATTCACACGCGCTACGCTCGGCCAGAATTTATTTGTACGCACATACGACAAAGGAAAAACTGCTTCTTCACGCGAATAAGAATGGCTCCATTCCGTAGCAATCACTTCAGTTTGTGTGTGAGGTGCATTCTTCAGTGGATTATCCTTCTTATCAGCATTGCCATCTTCTATTGCCGCAATCTCTTTTCTCATTTGTAACAGTGCATCACAAAAACGGTCAAGCTCGGCTTTGTCTTCACTTTCTGTAGGCTCAATCATTATAGTTCCAGGAACAGGAAAGCTCATTGTAGGAGCATGAAATCCATAATCCATCAAACGTTTTGCAACGTCTTCTGCTTCTATTTCTGCTGTTCTTTTGAATGGACGCAGATCAACGATAAACTCATGCGCACAAGCTCCGTGATGATTGGTGTAGAGAATATCAAAATCGTTTTTCAATCGCGCAAGCATGTAGTTAGCATTCAATATTGCATATTCCGTTGCCTTTTTCACGCCTTCATATCCCAACATACGAATGTAACCATAAGAGATTAGCAGGATGCTCGCAGAGCCGTAAGGTGCTGCGGAAACAGCCCCCGCGTGTGGCACTCCCTCTCCTTCTGGGAGGGCTGTGGAAGGGCTAACATGGCCCGGCAAGAATGGTGCAAGATGCGATTTCACACAAATAGGTCCCATGCCGGGGCCACCACCGCCATGCGGAATTGCAAATGTCTTGTGGAGATTCAAGTGGCAAACATCAGCGCCAATCAAACCCGGAGCAGTCAGCCCTACTTGTGCATTCATGTTGGCACCGTCCATATAAACTTGTCCACCATGTTGGTGAATAATAGCTGTGATTTCTTTCACTGACTCTTCATACACCCCATAAGTGGAGGGGTAAGTGATCATAATACCTGCAAGGTTCGCAGCATATTGCTCGGCTTTTGCTTTCAGATCGTTCACATCAATATAGCCATTTTCAAGCGCCTTTATCACCACTACTTTGTAGCCACACATCACAGCAGAAGCAGGATTGGTTCCATGTGCAGAAATCGGAATCAACATCACATTGCGGTGGCTTTCACCAATACTTTGATGATAATTGCGTATGGCAAGCAAGCCTGCATACTCTCCTTGCGCACCACTATTGGGTTGTAAGCTGCAAGCATCAAAAGCCGTTATCTCACAAAGAAATTTAGAAAGTTCACGAACTATTTGTCCGTAACCTTCTGCTTGCTCTTTTGGTGCAAACGGGTGAATCTTCGCCCAATGGCTCCAACTGAGTGGCATCATTTCCGTTGCTGCATTCAATTTCATTGTGCAGGAACCGAGAGAAATCATGCTGGTATTGAGCGAAAGATCTTTGTTCTCCAGCATTTTTATGTAACGCATCATTTGCGTTTCGCTATGATGGCTATTGAAAATCGGATGCGTAAGAAAATCCGAAGTACGGGTAAGCGGCGTAGGAATATGAGTGAGCGCCTGATCATGATTTATTTCAAAACCAAGCGGCTGGTCATCGTTTTCAAGCAACACTTCCAGAATTTGAAATACATCAGAAATGGTGGTTGTTTCATCGAGTGAAATGGCGATTTGGTTGTCGCTGAAATACCGGAAATTAATTT
Source organism: uncultured Taibaiella sp. (assembly GCA_937870855.1). GTDB lineage: Bacteria > Bacteroidota > Bacteroidia > Chitinophagales > Chitinophagaceae > JAFIGV01. The sequence goes on along the minus strand of CALMWT010000063.1, from coordinate 26,261 downwards.
CTTTCGCTTCTGCTTTTGCTCTGATGCTGTTTGCATCGGTGGTGCGTACAGTAATGGTATCGAAAAAAGTGTCGGATACTATTGCATAACCGGCTGCGGTGAGTGCGTCTGCTAATGTCTGGGTCAAAACAGCCACGCGCTTTGCAATGTTTTTCAAACCATCAGGACCATGAAACACGGCATACATAGCAGCCATATTTGCAAGCAATGCCTGTGCAGTACAGATGTTGGAAGTCGCTTTTTCGCGTTTGATATGTTGCTCGCGCGTTTGCAAAGCCATCCGCAATGCACGATTTCCTTTTGAATCAATACTCACACCAATTATACGGCCTGGTATGGTTCGTTTAAAATCTTCTTTGGTAGAAAAAAATGCAGCATGTGGACCGCCATAACCGAGGGGCACACCAAAACGTTGTGCGGAACCAAATGCAGCATCAGCGCCAAGTTCCCCCGGCGGGGTGAGCAAAGTAAGTGCAAGCAAATCTGTAGCCATTGCTACATAAGCACCTGCAGCATGAACCTGCTCCACAAAATTTCGATAATCTTCTACTGAACCCTTATCATTAGGATACTGAACCAATGCTCCAAAATAGGAAGCATCAATATTTGCAGTACGGTAATCGCCAAACACAACCTCAATGCCTACAGGAGTTGCACGAGTGAGCACTACATCTATAGTTTGGGGAAACATATCATTATCTACAAAAAACTTTGGGCGCTCAATGTGATCATGATTTTTGTTTGCGGTATTGAAAAACATAGTCATGGCTTCTGCCGCAGCCGTCGCTTCATCAAGCAGTGAAGCGTTTGCAATTGGCAAAGCTGTGAGATCGCTTACTGTGGTTTGAAAATTCAAAAGACTTTCCAAACGACCCTGAGAAATTTCAGCCTGATAAGGCGTGTATTGTGTGTACCATCCCGGGTTTTCAAAAACGTTACGAAGTATTACACTTGGCGTATGCGTATCGTAATAGCCCTGCCCAATGTATGATTTGAAAACCTTGTTCTTAAGCGAAATCTCTTTCAGTTCACGCAAATACTCCGCTTCGCTCACAGCAGCAGGTATATTTAGCGAGTTACTCATGCGAATATTTGAAGGAACCGTTCGATTGATAAGTTCATCCATGCTTGCTACCCCAATGGTGTTTAGCATTTCATTGGTTTCATGGGCATTAGGACCAATATGCCTGTGCGTAAATTCCTGATTCTGCAGGGAAAACAAATTCATATTTCTGATTGAAAACTTAGAAATTAAAGAAGTGCAAAGGTAACGGGATGAGAGGGATTTGCAAAGTGAGGAAAGCCTCAGCTTTCGCTAAGGCTTTCTGCATTTCAGTCGGGAAGACAGGATTCGAACCTGCGACCACATGACCCCCAGCCATGTGCGCTACCGGGCTGCGCTACTTCCCGAAAATTTATTTGGACTGCAAATATAAAGATTGTGGCGCGACATCAAACCACTAATTAAGTGTCGCGGCAATTAAACGTAAAAATTCAGAACGCGTTTCATTTGCTTCAAACTGTCCGCTGAAAGCAGAAGTGGTAGTTACACTGTTTTGTTTGGAAACACCACGCATCATCATGCAAAGATGTTTTGCTTCTATCACTACCGCTACTCCAAGCGGATTAAGGGTTTCCTGAATAGCATCAAGTATCTGATGGGTCATTCTTTCCTGAACTTGTAAACGACGCGAAAAGCAATCCACTACTCTTGCAATTTTACTAAGCCCGGTAATATAGCCATTGGGTATGTAGGCAACGTGTGCTTTACCAAAAAAAGGAAGCATGTGATGTTCGCACATTGAATACAGCTCAATGTCTTTTACAATCACCATCTCACTATATGACTCATGAAATTTTGCAGAATTCAGAATTTCGTTTGCATCCATTTCATAGCCTTGCATCATGTAAAGCATTGCCTTAGCAACACGTTCAGGGGTTTTCAGCAAACCTTCGCGCTCCGCATCTTCGCCTAATAGCTCTATAATTGATCGGTAGTTTTGAGAAAGTCCGTCTGTTATTTCTGTATTGTAATCTTCTGATTTTTTGTAGCCCACTGAACTTGAAATTTTTATGGTCATAAAACTCATTTATCAATAGACAAATAAGCTCGGAAAATGTTACAGCTTAGCCGAAATATTCCACATAAATCTTTGGGGTTTCCTGAAGTTTAATGCTGTGGAGATGCGCGCCGCATTCCGCAATATGCGGTTTGAGTTCGTTCCAAATACCGATTGCAAAATTTTCTGCGCTGGTAAATTTCCCTGCCATAAAATCAACATCAAGGTTCAGGTTTTTATGATCTACTTTTTCAACAATCACGTCCTTAATAAGATCACCTAAGGTTTTTGCATTGAAAATAAAACCGGTTTCAGGATGAGGCTCTCCTTTTATGGTAACATGCAATTCGTAATTATGACCATGCCAGTTGACGTTGGCGCATTTTCCAAAAACCTCTACATTCTTTTCGTTGCTCCACTGTTCGTTGAACAAACGATGCGCTGCATTGAAATGCTCCACGCGCGTTAGGTACACCATCTTAAAAAAATTATTTGGCAAAAGTACCTTGCTATAATGGTTTGACAAAAATGTGGTTAATTCGCTAATGAACATTTTGCTTCTGTCTGCCACCGGTGCGGAGATAATGCCGCTTACAGAACATCTTACCGCCGGTGGGCGCGAGCAAGCTCAAAACTCATTTAAAAAGGACGATCACAGTATTACAATTTTTGTGACTGGCGTAGGAATGGTGGCGACTACCTATGCGTTGACCAAAATAGTGCAACAGCAAAAGTTTGATCTGATTTTACAAGCAGGTATTGCGGGTAGTTTTATAAAAGATTTAGCGCTGGGAGAAGTTGTGTTGGTTGAACAAGAAATGTTTGGCGACCTCGGTGCAGAAGATCGCTACAATTTCATTGATAGTTTCGAACTCGGATTGGCAGATGAAAATGAGTTTCCATTTCAGCAAAAAAAGCTAGTTGCCCACACACACCCACTCTTTGATAAATTTCCCCTCCGAAAGGTTTCCTCATTATCGGTAAATACTGTTAGCGGAAGCTCCTTCACTGCCACGGCTCGCTACGAAAAGTTTCACGCAGATATTGAAAATATGGAAGGTGCGGCCTTTCATTATGTGTGCCTACAGGAGAAAATTCCTTTTGTACAAATAAGATCTATTTCCAATTACGTAGAAACAAGAGACAAGTCGAAATGGAAAATCAGCAAGGCAATAACAAATCTTAATGCCTTGCTGATAAAATTCTTCCAAGAATTATGAACCATCGGAATTCTGGTTGCCTAAAGTCTCAATACTTACCGAAGCAGTGATATGTCGCCTTTCCAGCTTATAGGTTCACCGTTTTCACATTCACCATCTATTGCGTAAACGAATACATCCGGGTTTTGAAGGCTACCTCTGTAGGTGCCGTCCCATCCGTTCGTCCGATCATTAAGCTGGATGCCACGTTTCTCAAACAATAATTCTCCCCAACGATTGTAAATACGAAATGATCGGATGGATTTCAGACCCACTCCGCGCGGATAGAAAATATCGTTCTGACCATCATTGTTTGGGGAAAATGTATTGGGAATGAAGAGCTGGCTTTCATCGCAAAGTACCCGCACTATAACAGTATCGTAAGCCTTGCATCCATAAAGGCTCATTGCTACTACTTTATACATCGTAGTTGACTGTGGATTGGCATACGGATTTGAACACGTGTTGCAACTAAGCGTTTGCGCTGGCGACCACAAATAGGTTTCTATGTTGGAGCCTTTTGCATTCAACATCACATTGGTGCCGGCCACTATCGTTACGTCAGTACCAGCATCAACCGAAGGCTTCGGGTGAACCACTACGCGAACTGTGTTAGTATCTGACGGACAACTTCCTTCCCAGGCAATAACTCTGTATAAAGTTGTGACTGATGGTGAGGCCATCGGATTTGCTATAAATCTATCATTCAGTGTTTCTGCCGGTGTCCATTCGTAGCGTTGCGCGCCATAGGCATTCAATTGAAAAGAACTGTCCTGGCAAATATCGCCTCCATTGGCTACGGTGCTGGTTGTGGCAAGCTGTATCGTCACTTTCACCGTGTCTTTGTTTTTACAACCACGACCATCCGTACCTGTCACCACATAATTTGTGGTTGTCGGTGGCGTAGCCAAAGGACTCTGACAGCTATCGCAACTGAGCGTAAGTGCGGGTGTCCATACATAACTTACACCACCTGTTGCAAAAAGCTGTGCGGCATCGCCCTTACAAATTGAAGTGTCAGACACGGCGATAATCTTCGGAAGATCGTGAATAACAAATGTGGTGGAGATTGAATCGGTACAACCGTTAGCATTTACAGTCACAAGTTTAACAGGATAAGTACCTGCTGTATTGAAAGTATAGGTCGGGTTTTTGGTGGTATTTGTGTATTGCCCGTTATTGAAATTCCATCGCCAGGATATGATGTTGGAAAAATAACTGAAAGACGTGTCAATAAATGTAACGGGAGTATTGATACAGGGCGATGCTGTAATAAATCCTGCATCCACACCATCCACTTTTATGGTATCAAGACCTAAGCTTGAGTTTTGGCAACCGGTATTATCGCTTAGTATCAGCTTGGGGACGTAAGCACCCGGTGTTGTATAAACATGAGAGGTAGTATCGCTTCCATTTGCAGACTTGGTTACACCGTCACTAAAATCCCAGATCACCGACGGAATATTGAAAAGTTCTGCCTTGAAACCCACTTCTAAAGGTGCGCAACCTTTGAGTGGCGAGTAAGTAAGCCCTCCTGCATAGCCCAATACCCGCACTGTACCATAAGCAGTATCCCTACAATTTTCCGCATTTGTAGCTATAAGTTGAATTTGATAAAGACCGGGGTTTACATAAGAACCTGTAGGATTGAAAAAGTTGGAGTTGGTACCATTGCCCAGATTCCAGGCATAGGTAAGTGCGCCTACTGAACTATTATAAAACAACACGTTTAGCGGAGGGCAAATGGACAGGGTGTCACTGGCGGAAAACTGTGCAGTTGGTTTCGTAATGTTGATGTAAGCCACTTTAGTAATGCTATCCTTACAACCAATGGAATCAGTTACTACAAGTTTCACTGTAAATGCACCCACCTGTTGATAGGCGTGAACCGGATTTTTCGCCGTGTCGGATGTTCCATCTCCAAAATACCATACGGACGTAAAGTTGTTACTTCCCGTTGTGGTATTCTGGAAAGCTAAAAGTTCTTTCATGCAGGCATTGCTATCACTTACAGTAAAGCCCGGCACGGGATCGCGGATATCTATGTAATTCTGGCTGACGGCGGTATCGGTGCATCCGACATTATCTACTACAATAAGCTGTACTGTGTAAAGTCCGGCTGCTGCATAAAGATTAGATATTCCTGGGCCATTTGATGTAGCCTGACCATTTCCGAAATCCCATTGTCGCGTTATCTGATATGCGCCGGGCACATTGGTAGTAGTGTCGAGAAATGAAATGTTTTCCGGCGCACATCCATAGGATGGCGTTGCGACAAAGCCGGCTTCTGGCTGAGCAACAAGAATAGTTTTAACGAAAGTATCAATACAACCAAGACCATCGCTTGCCAACAAATAAACTTGATAGATACCCCTTTGATTAAACCGAAACCCCCAACTTCCTACAGTCCTGCTCGAATACCACCAGGGAAGAGGGTAGCCACCAGGGCTTTGAATGTACCAATTGTAGTCATACTCCGGCGTTACTGTATAATTTGGGAAAAAAGTTATAGAGTCGCCTTCACAAATAGCTGTATCTGGGGTAGTAAAAGTTAAGACAGGATCTATCAAGGTTATTGCACGGGTCAATGTATCGGTACAACCATAAATACTATTGTAAGTGTATAATGAAACCACATAAGTTCCGAGAGCGGGATACGTATGGAGCGGATTGCGGGCAGAAGATGTATCACCATCTCCAAAACTCCACCAATGCGATGTGGGTTCTATACTCAGCGTATCATAAAACTGAACCTTTTTAGGATTTTCACAAATAGGTTCAAAATTCCATAAGGCGGTTGGAGGTCGCACAACTACTGGTCGGTTTGCTTTAAAAGTATCTACACATCCATAGTCGAACGCATACAAAATGACGGTATCAATACCGCTCATTTGATAGGTGTAAGTATATACCCCTCCTGTGGTATCTGCATAGCTTCCTCCGTTTCTAAAATCCCATAAATACCATTGGGCATTGATACTGTTGTTTATAAAAGTTACAGTACCATGATTGCAAACCGTATCGGGTGAAAAAGTGAAACTGGCTGTTGGTTTATGCCCCACTAATACCTGAAATGTATCGGAATATGTGCAACCATTAGAAGTTGTTATTGTGACGGATGGTCTGTATTTACCACGCCCAGAATATATATGAGTTGCAGAATCTAAAGTTGATGTAGCACCACCATCATCAAAATTCCAGAAAACACTTGTAATTGAATAAGGATATTTGATAGTATTTCTTAAAGGGTCAAAAATATCGAACGTGTAAAGGTTGTATCTGAATATTGCAGTGTCGCCCACACAATGAAAACCGTTTGGACTCACTCCACCCAAAATAACGTAGTACAAAAGCACCGTATCCTCCATATAAGATGTATCAGTGCATCCAAAACTGTTGAAGGCAATTAATTTTGGATAGAGAGCTGTGTCAATAAGCGAATAAGTATGCGTAGGATGGAAAGTGGTGGAGGTGCTTCCGTCCCCAAAATCCCAGATATAACTTTGAGCACCTACCGATAAATTGGTGAATTGAATGGTAGGAGGACAGGGGGACATGCTAAAATCAGCAAGCGGTTTAGGGTTAACCGTGATCTGTTTTATTACAGAGTCTTTACAGAAACTTTTATAAACATAAAGCTTCACCGTAAACGTTCCTGAAGAATTGTAAATATGCTGTGGATTTTTTGCTGTATCCGTACTTCCGTCTCCAAAATACCACCGTACCGAATCCATAACATTGCTGGTGTTTGTAAACGACACAGGTGTGCCTACACAACCGGTGGCAAACGTAAAGTTGGGCACAAGATTTCCTACGTTCATGTAGTTATTCTTTACCAAAGTATCCTTGCAACCATTGCCATCCGTCACAATTAGTGTTACAGTGTAAACACCGGGATTGGTATAAGTGTGGGAGGGATTCGCAATATTTGCACTGCCCCCATCCCCGAAAGACCACTGATAGAAAAATGGTGCAGTACCGGTTATGTTAGCTGTAAAATTTACTGCCGCAGGCGCATCGCACTGAGTAGTTATCGCTGTAAAGTTTATGATCGGTGGCTGGTGAACGGTAATTGTCAGAGGTTTACTATTAATACATCCCTGCGCATCTGTAGCCGTAAGAATTGCGTTTGCAGAAAAATTGTAAGAATGTGTAGGATTGGTTGTGCTGCTAAGTGGAGAGCCATCGCCAAAATTCCAGGCATAGGTTATGGTGCCCGGAACGGTAGAGGTGGTGGTATTGGTAAAATTGACCACAAGTGGAGGACAACCACTCATAGGGCTGGCGGTAAAATTGACTGCCGGGCCAGGAAACACAGTGATATAGTTGCTTACGGTTTTGGTGTTGCTACCGTTCGCATTGGTTACAGTAAGCGTAACCGGATAAGTACCGGGCGTTGTGTAAGTGGTTGTTGGATTTTGCTGAATGGTTGTTACACCATTTCCCAGATTCCAACTGTATGATGTGGGGTTGCCTGTGGAAGTGCTGGTGAAAGAAACATGCAGTGGGTTACACCCGCTAATGGGCGTTGCAGTAAAATTCGCAACTGGTGCTTGTGCCGATATTTTTACAGAGAAAAGAAGTAAAAAAACCAATAAGGCTGGGTATAAAATGATTTTCATAAACTTTTTTTAAAAGAGGTAAACTGATATTTATTACCACTGAAAATTCGGACAAAGTGTTCTGCTTCTTTCCCATTTCGGATCGCTGAATAAACCCGTTTTTACCACCGATAGCTCATAGCCACCCCGCATATTTGTTGCTGCTTTTAACCCTGATACATTCAGATCGTAACTGAAGCCAAACGAATATCGCATGTAGTCCATCTTCACCACAGGGATCAAAGCATCGCCCACACGATAGAAAGCACCCAGATAAAAAATGAAAAGTGGTTCGCTTTGTCTTTCCGTTGGCTTCTTCCAGTTTAGCAATCCACCCGCTATTATTTCCTGATATTTTCCTTGCGTTGTATAATTTCCCTGAAGCATAAAACCCCAATTCTCATTAAGACGATAAGTAAGACCTGCCGTACCATTCCAGCGCATCTCCAGTCTTATCAGTTCATTGTTGTAAAAACTTGTTCGCGGTTTTGAAAAGTGATAGCCCGATACACCAACGAAATAAGATATCTCGCTGTATTCACCTGCTCCGCTACTAAACGCTACCCCCGCGCCTACATCCCAGTAATTTACTTTTGCTGAAGTGATGTTTTCATTTGTAGCGCTGTTAGGGTCATACGCCCCGTTTTGATATTGATTATCTACGGTCATTTTAGAAGGATCAAAGCTGCGCTGAAGATAACCGCCCGTAAAGCCTACCGACAGCAAAGAATTATTTTGGTTGCCAAAACTTTTGTTGAAACTCACCGAAGGATATACCGAAAGTGTTTTCATGTCAATGCTCCCAGCTTTGTCGTAAAATGCAAGAATACCTGCGCTAAAAAAATCTTTGCTTTCATCATTCACAGGAATCTTTGTTTCAAAAGACAACTGGCCTGTAACAAAAGGTTTGCTGATGCTGCTCCATTGATTGCGGTATTGCACACTCACCTTGTAGTCGTCGGTAAATATGCCGGTGAGTGCGGGATTTCTAAGAATCGTACTCTCATAAAATTGAGAGAAATGAATGTCTTGTGCGGTTGCTTTGAAGGTGCAAAAACTTAGGGCAATTGCAGTTATAAGGAGTTTGTTCTTTTTCATAATTGTAGCTTTTTTAGCGAATAAGGGTTACGTCACCTTTCCAGCTCATTGGTTCGCCACTATCGCAAATACCATCAATGCTGTAAATGAATATGTCGGAATTTAATTGTTGTCCTTTATAAGTTCCATCCCATCCTGCCGACGCATCGTTCAAAAGAAAACCTCTTCTTTCAAACACTACTTCGCCCCAACGGTTATAAATACGGAAGGAAGTGATTTGCTTCATGCCTACACCGCGAGGATAAAAGATGTCGTTTTGACCATCGTTATTTGGAGTAAACGTGTTGGGAACAAATACCTGATCGCTATAGCAGAAAATGAAGACGGTCATGGAGTCTGTATTTCTACACCCTTTTTCACTTGTGGCTATCACTTTGTAGTTGGTAGTGGCTCGTGGAATAGCAATGGGGGCGGAACATGCAGTGCAATTGAGCGTGTTGCCCGGCGACCATAAAAAGGATACGAAACTGTTGCTCGATGCCATCAGCACTATTTCTTTCCCTGCAAAAGTGGTATCGTCGGGACCTGCGTCAACATCAGGTTTTGGATAAACAGTCACTTTTACATAATTGGTATCTGCAAGGCAACTTGCTTCCCAGGCTCTTACCATGTAGGTGGTAGTTGTGGTGGGTGAAGCAATAGGGTTGGGAATATCATCTTCGTTTAGGGTTTCCGCAGGAGTCCATTCATATCGTTCTGCGCCAAATGCCAATAATTGGAAGGAGCTGTCTTCGCATATTGCACCTCCGGGTGCTACTTCACTGGTGGTAAAATATCGCACGGTTATCAAAACACTATCCTTGTTTACACAGCCGTTAATATCAGTTCCCGCTACTATGTACTTGGTGGTGACATTAGGAGTGGCTACCGGACTTTGACAATTGTTGCAACTAAGACTACTTGCAGGAGTCCAGACATAAGTTTGTGCCCCTGTTGCCGACAATTGGGTAGGATCGCCTGAACATATAGTTGTATCAAACTCGGCCGAAACAACGGGTGGTGTAAATACTTCAATAGTTTTGGTAACTGAATCTGTACAGCCATGCGTGTTGGTAGCACCCAGGGTAACAGTATAAGTGCCGGGAGAAGTAAATGAGTACGAGGGTGTTTTTGTCGTGCTTGTTTGTTGTCCATTAAAATTCCAATACCAATTAGTAACCGGTCTGAAATATACAAACGAAGTGTCCGTAAATGTTACAGGCGCATTGACGCACGCAGGAGTAGTTACAAAACCTGCAATTACATCATCTACCTCAATTACATCTATTCCATTGCTTGAATTGATACATCCTGCATTATCGCTCAAAATCAATTTAGGCAAGTAAGCGCCAGGAGTAATGTAGGTATGCTTGACAGATGTATTCGTACCAACGGGCATCGTTACGCCATCATTAAAATCCCAGATCATTGTGGGCACTCCAAAAATATTGGAGGTAAATGTTACTTCTAAGGGTACACAACCATATAAGGGCGTATAACTCAAGCCACCGGCATACCCCAGCACATTCACCTGATCGTAAGCAGTATCGGTACATCCTTGCGCATCGGTAACTACCAGACTAATCTGATAAAGATTAGGGTTGGAATAAATGGTGGAAGGATTTTGCAAAGAAGAACCGCCGGCATTACCAAAATCCCAGGTATAATTAATTCCATTTGCAGATAGATTAGAAAACACCACCGTTAAAGGTGGACACACCGCTTGTGTATCGCTCATTGTAAAAGCAGCCGTTGGTTTGGTAATGCTGATGTAAGACAACTTAATGAGACTATCCTGACAACCCGAAGCATCAGTGATGATCAGCTTTACCGTATATATACCCGGAGTGGTATAAGTTTTTGTGGGAGAAACGCCAGTGGAAGTTGTACCATCGCCAAAATCCCAAAAAGAAGAAAACGTAACACCGGTAGAATTATTGGTAAACGTTAGCACCTGACCTATACACGCTGCACTATCATCCACTACAAAACCTGCTAATGGTTTACGCACCTCCACGTAAGCAGGCTTCATCAACGTATCCTTGCATCCCACATTGTCGGTTACTATTAGCTGCACATTGTACATACCTGCAATAGGGTAAAGTCTCGTGATGGTATCGCTGGGGGTGATAGCTGTTCCATTGCCAAAACTCCAGTTACGGCTTACAGAAAAAGCGCCCGGCACATTTGTACTGGTATCTTTAAATAACACGGTTAGCGGAACACAACCAATAGTGGGTGAAGCGGAAAATAATGTCTGCGGCTTTGCCACTAAAACATAATCGTTTCGACCTACTGAATCTTTACATCCATGTATATCAGTTGTTGAAACAGAAATGTCAAATATTCCCTTTGTATTAAACCTATGTCCCCACGCTGCTGTAGAAGGATTAGGATTAGAAAACGGTGAGAAAGGCCATGTAGGAGCTACGCCATTAATGTACCAACGATAAACGGATGGAGTGTGCGAATAGACAGGAGTAAACAAAATGGAATCGCCGCGACATATTGCAGTGTCTGGCGTGGAAAAGCTTAGCACAGGATTCACCAACTCTATAGATTTTATGAGCGTATCGGAACACCCATAATTACTATTGAAGGTTACAAGCATTACGTTGTATTGCCCTAATGCCGGATAAACATGCGTAGGATTGGTGCTCGTGTCGCTTGTGCCGTCTCCAAAATACCAAATATGGGAAGTAGGCTCTACACTTAGTGTGTCGTAAAACTTTACAGAAAGAGGAGTATCGCAACTGTAAGACTCTATCCATCGCGCAGTGGGTGCCATTACTACTGCGGCAGTATCTACTTTGAAAGTATCCTTGCAGCCATAATTGTCAGCTACAAGTGCAACATCGTAATAACCGGAATTTTGGTAAGCATATTTTGCATGTCTTGTAAACTGTGTTTTAGTATCACCCATGTACCAGGTATATACTGTGGGGTTAGTAGTATCTGTAGTAGTGTTGATGAAATGGATGTCCGTTTTCACACATACCGTATCTGGATAATCAATAAACGAAGCAGTGGGTTTTGAGCCTACCCCCACATTCCTAATTCCTGCCGCCGTGCAGCCATTACTTGTAGTAATAGTAAGTGATGCAGTAAAATTATTGTTCGGGTTGGTATAAGTATGAGAAGGGTTTGAAACTGTAGAAGAACCTCCGTCGCCAAACAACCAGGAGTAATTTGTAACACTGTATGGGTATATCATCCAGGTACCAGTAATCGGCTGCACCCAATAAATGATATGTCCAAAATTTACCGAAAGCGGCACGCAACCCAAAGGTGTAGCCGGAGTGATATAAACATCCAAAGAATAAACTTTCACTGTGTCGTAGGCTGTGCTGCTACATCCAAAATTGTTAGTAGCCGTGAGCGAAACCAGGAAAAAATTGTTGCTCGTGTAAGTATGTGACGGACTTGTTTGTGAAGATGTTCCCCCATCGCCAAAATTCCAGGCAAAAGAGGAGGCACCACTCGTGAAATTATTGAATTGAATTAAGGTCGGTGCAGGACAAGGTTGGTTTGGAGAAAAAGAAAAGTTCACATTGGGCGCTGGATTAACTGTTATTTGCTGCGTCATTGAGTCGCCACAAGGACCATCGTAAATTGCCAGTTTCACAGTATAAACACCGGCAGTAGTGTAGGTATGGGTTGGACTTGCAGCAGTGGATGTATTGCCATCTCCAAAATTCCAATAGTAGCTTGTTCCTCCGTTGGAAGTGTTGTTGAACTGAATAGGTGCATTGACGCAGCCCGGGGTAGGTGTAGTATTAAAACCTGCGACAATCGAACCCACACTGATGTAATTAGGTTTAACAACCGTGTCTTTACAACCATTCACATCGGTAGCGATTACCGTAACAGAAAAAATTCCGGAATTGGTATAAACATGCGCGGGGTTTGCACCGACACCTGTACCTCCATCTCCAAAATCCCAGTTGTAGGTGTACGGACCCGTTCCAATAGAATTTGCAGAAAAACTGATAGTAGCCGGCGTTCCGCAATAACTGGTGGGCGTTCCTGTAAAGTTGGCAACAGGCGGTGTATATACCGTAATGAACGACGGAAGCGCAACGCTCGAAGCACAGCCTGCACTATTGGTTGCAACAAGGGTCACGGTATATTGACCAGGAGTTGTGTAGGTGTTAGGCGGATTCGTAGCAGACGAAACGTTTCCATCTCCAAAACTCCAACTATATGTGCCTGCACCTGGAGCGTTCAAATTTGTAAGGTTGGAAAACTGGGCAGAAAATGGAGGACAATCGCTGGAATCAAGTGCGGAAAATGCAACGGTAGGATTTGGAATAACAGTGATGTAGCTGGTTACCGTTTTGGTATTGCTACCATTTGAGTTCGTCACTGTTAGGGTAACAGGATAAGTACCTGGAATAGTATAAGCCGTAGATGGATTTTGCTGAACGGTATTTACGCCGTTGCCTAAATTCCATTGGTAAGAAGTAGGATTGCCTGTTGACGTACTGGTAAATTGAACAATAAGCGGCGCACAACCTGTAATTGGCGTAGCGGTAAAATCAGCCACAGGCAACTGCCCGGATGATTTGTTAGCGTAAAAACTTAATAAAATAAGTATTGCCGATCGTAGAAAGATCTTCATAGGCTTTTGTTTGTAATGGGGATCAAAAAATGAAAGTACAAATAGATTACGCTATTTGCAATAATTATAAGACGTGTTAAATTTTGCTTTCGTTTAGTTCAGCATCAATTTTTTTGTAAACAAGGCTGTTCAACGAATTCAATCACTAAAACTATCTTTGCTTTCATGCAGGAATTACAGCAGCAAATAAGGCTTTATGAAGAAGAGATTCAATCTTTTCAACCTTCTGATGCCAGGGAACTTGAAAATTACCGTATCAAATTTCTGGGCACAAAAGGCATTGTAAAGCAAATTTTGGGGGAGATGAAAAATGTGCCCGTCGAGCAAAAAAAACAAGCGGGGCAAGTGCTGAATGCATTCAAACAACTTGCAGAGGCGAAATATGAAGCGTATAAACACCTTTCATCGTCTGAAAAAAAGAAGGATCACGCTGTTGATATGACCTTACCCGGAACTCCGGTTCCTTTGGGCACAAGACATCCTTTGCGCTCCACTGAAAATAAGATCGTTTCGATTTTTGAAAAAATAGGTTTTACCGTTGCTACCGGACCTGAAATTGAAGACGATTGGCACAACTTCACTTCGCTGAACATGCCGGAACATCATCCTGCCCGCGACATGCAGGATACTTTTTATGTTGCTCAAAATCCTGATTGGGTATTGCGCACACACACCTCATCGGTGCAGGCAAGAGTAATGGAAAGTACAACTCCGCCCGTGCGGGTTCTTTGCCCTGGGCGCGTCTATCGCAACGAAACAATCTCTGCGCGCGCTCACTGTTTTTTTCATCAGTGTGAAGGCTTGTACATTGACAAAAATGTGTCTTTTGCAGATTTGAAACAAACACTCTATTATTTCGTAACCGAAATGTTTGGAGAAGACACACGGGTACGCTTCCGCCCTTCTTATTTTCCCTTTACCGAACCAAGCGCCGAAATGGACATATCCTGCACAGTGTGCGGTGGCAATGGTTGTAGTCTTTGCAAACATACAGGCTGGGTAGAAATTTTAGGCTGCGGAATGGTGCATCCAAACATGCTCCGCAACTTCAATATTGATCCTGAGCAATACACAGGCTTTGCATTTGGCATGGGTGTAGAGCGTATTACGCAAATCAAATATCAGGTAAACGACCTAAGATTGTATTCACAAAACGATGTCCGATTCTTAAGGCAATTTCAAAGTATATAAGCACGGTCACTCAAAAGAGTGACTTTTAATTTTTGCAAGTGACTTTTAATTTTTGCAAATTAGTTTAGCAGTTCAATGATTCTCGTTACCGGCGCAAGCGGTTTTTTAGGGCAGCACCTTGTTGAGCTACTATCGCGACAAGGAAAAAAAGTTCGTGCGCTTTATAACCGGAATCAGCCCAGCGAAAGCCTTCAACAATTACCCCATATTTCCTGGCAGCAATGCGATCTTCTGGATGTGTATGATGTAGAAGAAGCAATGCAGGGAATTGCAAAGGTGTATCACTGCGCAGCCGTGGTTTCTTTTCATCCGCGCGAAAAAGAGAAAATGCTGCATTTCAATCTTGAAAGCACAGCAAACATTGTAAATGAAGCCTTGCTGCAAAACATTCAGAAACTAGTTTTTGTTAGCTCTATTGCCGCGCTTGGAAGAAGCGAGGAAGGAAACAAAGAAATTACTGAAGAGGAGCAATGGGAAGAAAGCAAATACAATTCGCGCTACGGACTAAGCAAGCATCTTGCAGAGCTTGAAATATGGCGCGCGGCGGGTGAAGGACTGAATGTGGTAATAGTAAACCCGGGCATAATTTTAGGAGAAGGCAATTGGAACGAAGGATCTGCAAGGTTAATGAAAGTGGTCAATAATGAATTTCCGTTTTACACCGAGGGAATAAATGCATGGGTAGATGTGAAAGATGTTGTAAACATTATGACACTGCTAATGGAAAGTAACATCCAAAATGAACGTTTTATTTTAAGCGCAGGTAATTTCTCTTACAAAGAAGTGTTTACTGAAATGGCGAATGCACTGGGTAAGAAACCTCCTCATATCAAGGCGGGAAAATTGTTGACAAGCCTGGTGTGGAGATGGAGCATGATAAAGTCAAACCTGTTTGGCGAAACAGCTACCATTACTAAGGAAACAGCAAGCACCGCGCAAAAAAAAGCTTTCTATAACAACGGCAAACTTTCAGAATTTTTACCCCACTTTCAATATGCCAGTTTGCAAACAACCATCCGGCGAATGGCTAAGCGTTTTACCGATGAAAACAATGCAATACCCTGAAAATAATTTTTGGTTTATTAGCAAAAACATTTGTAATCTTGCCATTAGGAGCACTTGCAATCTTGTTCCATCCTTTCGATTTTCTGATTTTCCCAACTTCTTTTGACTGATACCATTTTTCAATCTGTTTTAAGAAACAACCAACAAGACCGATAATAATTCTTTTAGAAAATATAAGCATGCCTTACGACATTTTGCAGTTAAACGATATGCTCGTTCCCGAGCTGATAGACGTAGCAGAAAACCTAAAAATCAATAACGCACGAAGCCTCGATAAACAGTCTCTTATTTACAAGATACTCGATCAGCAAGCGCTTGATAACAGCAGTAGCAAAACTGCAGCTCCCGAAGCTACAGGTGAAGATAAAAAACGCCGCTCCCGCAAGCCGAAAACCGAATCTCCGAAAACCGAGGGAAAAGAGCCTTCTTCTGATGAAGGAAAAAAACCACAGGCAAATACAGCACCTTCCGCACCTGAAGAAAACACGGAAGCCGACAACAAAAGAAAACGCCCGAGAAAACCGCGACCCGAGCAACAAAACACACCGATAGAAGCCACAACTGACACTACAGTACCAGCAGGCTGGAGCGAATTGATGAACAACATTGATGAAACCCCTGCAAAAGAAACAGTAGAAGTAACTGCAACCGTTGCACCCCAGGAAGAATCCGGCATCACTATGCCTACCACAGAAGAGGCAGAACACCAACTACCCGAAGCAGCCCCCACCGAAAAACCACAACACACACCACACCAGCAAAACCGCCCCCGCAGAGACAACCCTTACGGCAACTTCAACCTCGACTTCGATGGAATAGTAGTGAGCGAAGGTGTACTCGAAATGATGCCCGACGGATACGGATTTCTACGCAGCTCCGACTACAACTACCTAAGTTCACCCGATGATATTTACGTATCTCCATCTCAAATAAAACTCTTCGGATTAAAAACCGGCGACACAGTAAAAGGTAGCGTGCGCCCACCAAAAGAAGGAGAAAAATACTTTGCACTACTAAAAGTAGAAACCATAAACGGCCGCCTGCCCGATGAAATTCGAGACCGTGTACCGTTCGATTATCTTACCCCACTCTTCCCATTTGAAAAGCTAAACCTCGCACGCCCAGGCAGCAGCAACAGTGTAAGAATCATAGACCTGTTCACCCCAATTGGTAAAGGACAACGCGGACTAATAGTAGCCCAGCCAAAAACCGGAAAAACAATGCTACTAAAGGAAGTAGCAAACGCCATAGCATCTAACCACCCGGAGTGCTACCTGATGATAGTGCTGGTAGATGAGCGCCCCGAAGAAGTAACCGATATGCAACGAAGCGTAAACGCAGAAGTAATCGCATCTACCTTCGATGAACCTGCCGACAAGCACGTAAAAGTTTCCACCATAGCCCTGCAAAAAGCAAAACGCCTTGTAGAAGTAGGACACGATGTAGTGATACTGCTCGACTCTATAACCCGCCTTGCCCGCGCACACAATACTGTAGCACCCGCATCGGGCAAAGTATTAAGTGGCGGTGTAGAAGCAAACGCCATGCAAAAACCAAAACAGTTTTTTGGCGCAGCCCGCAAAATAGAAAACGGAGGATCCCTCACCATACTCGCCACAGCCCTCATAGACACCGGCTCCAAAATGGACGAAGTAATCTTCGAAGAATTTAAAGGAACCGGAAACATGGAGCTACAACTGGACCGCCGCCTGGCCAACAAACGCGTATTCCCCGCCATAGACATCGTATCATCTTCTACCCGCCGCGACGATCTGCTGCACGACAAAGATGTACTCAACAAAATGTGGATTATGCGCAACCATATAGCCGACATGAATACAGACGAAGCCATGCAATTCCTACTACAGCAAATGCGCGGCACTAAGAGCAACGAAGAATTCCTTGCTATAATGAACAAATAACCGACCGCATATACACCTACTTAAAAAGGCAGCCCCACAAACGGCTGCCTTTTTACATTTTACTAATAGTATTCCGTCATTTCGAATGGACTGCGAGGAACGAAGCAGGATGTGAGAAATCTCCAGGAGGGTGTCCCGTCATTTCGAACGGACTGCGAGGAACGAAGCAGGATGTGAGAAATCTCCTGAGGATAGTAATATGCAAACAACACACCTCAGGAGATGTCTCGCTGTGCTCGACATGACGAATATGGGTTCATTGGCGGTATGGAGATAGTTTAGTAGCTCCTGAGTTGCAAACTCAGGAGAGCGGGGCGGCAGGTGGGGAGATGTTAGTAGCTCCTGAGTTGCAAACTCAGGAGAGCGGGGAAAAGTTAACAAACTGAGTTGCAGACTCGGATAGAAGTTCAATGAGACAATTGATTTTGTAACTTGGACTATGAAGATAAATTCTATGGTGGAAGAAATTGAGAATCATATTTTTAACATAATTAATCGACCCATCATCAATTTGGATTTGGCGGGAATTCTTTTTGTTGCTGCGTGTTCTAATTTCCATCAAGGGAAGGAAGATTATCTAAAGCTTCAATCGAGAATTAAATCTTTGAAAAGTGACATTGAAAAAAATAGGTTGGACGGAGAGACCTTTACTCCTGAATTTAAAACATCGATGTTCAGCAAGCTTTGTGAACTTGAGTTGTTGTATGAGCCTGTCGTGAGACATTTTAGTAGCGCAAAAATCTTAGCTGTAAACTCAGCAGAGGCTTATATCAATGAGGTTGCTGGATGTGAATTAAAGGGTAAACAATTTGACGAGTTTGATAAGCTATCGTTGGTAGGTAAATGGTTATTTCTTCCACCTCTTCTCAAGATCAGTAAAAGGTTTTCACATGACAAAAACCCTCTTCAAGGTTTTGTGACTTTGGTTAAGGAAAGAAATAAACTTGTTCACTTCAAAGGCTCTCGAGTGACGCTAAACAACCCTGAGCTACCAAACTTTCTGGAGAGTTTTAATTTAACCCCTTCTTCGTGCAAAGCAAATATCGAAAATGTGAAAACGATGATTAAGGAGCTTAGTTTAAGCTGGGTGGGCAGTTATGGTCCTGACTGGTTAAATGCTCTAAATAAAGCGGAATTTCGAAGGCCTTGCTTTTACATAGCTGCACGAAACTGTCCAACTAATTTGTTCTCGGAAAAAGTTGATCCCCCGCTGTCCTGAGTTTGCAACTCAGGGCTTTACAAAACTCTTCTCCTTATCTTCGCTACATGCCAGAAAAGAAGCTGTTTTTGCTCGATGCGCTTGCACTTATCTACCGCGCTTACTACGCATTGATACGTGCTCCGCGCATCACCTCTACGGGTAGAAATACCAATGCACAATTCGGGTTTACCACCACCCTGCTCGATCTTATAAATAAAGAACGCCCCACGCATCTTGCCGTAGTGTTCGACACCGCAGCAGCTACCGAGCGCCATACCGATTTCGCCGAGTATAAAGCCAATCGCCAGGAAGCGCCCGAAGATCTTTCTGCCGCCATCCCCGATATTAAGCGGCTCATCAAAGCCTTCAACCTTCCCTGCCTTGAGCTTGATGGGTATGAAGCAGACGACATTATCGGCACCCTCGCCCTCGAAGCGGCAGACCTCGGCTACACGGTGTATATGGTAACGCCCGATAAAGATTATGGGCAGATAGTGCGGGAAAAAGTGTTTATCTACAAACCAAGTTATCAGGGCGGCGGAGTAGAAATTTCAGGACCAAAGGAAGTGTGCGCAAAGTGGAATATAAAAAGCGTAAGTCAGGTAATAGATATCCTTGGCCTCATGGGCGATGCGGTAGATAATATTCCCGGCATACCCGGTGTGGGAGAAAAGACGGCGGCAAAACTATTGGCAGAATACGAGACGCTGGAAAATGTGGTGGCGAATGCGGAGAATATAAAAGGTGCATTGGGTCAGAAGATAGTGAACGGAAAAGAGAGCGCCATAATGAGTAAGAAGCTGGCAACGATTATTACCAATGTGCCCATTCAGTTTCATGAAGAAGATTTTAGGGTGAAGGAATGGAACCGCGATGCGCTGAAAGAAATATTCAACGAGCTGGAGTTTAAAGCGCTGGGAAAAAGAATATTGGGAGAAGAACTTGGCTTGCCCAATCAAAGCAATGCAGCAGTACCTACCGATCTTTTTGGAAACCCCATTCGCAACGGTCATACAAATAGTACAGCCGTAGTGGCAAGTGTAGTGGAGCGCGCCGCAGAGATTGCAGAAGAAGTGATGCCGGATAATCTCAACACGATAGAAAACACTCCGCACGATTATAAGCTGATAAAAGAAATGGCGGAGGCTACTGCATTAGTGCAGGAAATGTTGCAACAACGGGAGATAGCATTTGATACGGAGACGACGAACATTGATGCTATGCTGGCAGAAATGATAGGTATGAGCTTTAGCTGGAAGAAGGGAGAAGGATATTATGTGATGATTCCTGACGAGAGGGAAGCTGCGATAAAAATGCTGGAGTGTTTCAAGCCACTGTTTGATAAAGAAGATGTGCTTTGGATTGGACAAAACCTAAAGTACGATATGACCATGCTGAAGCATTATGGTTTTTATCTGAAAGGAAAATTGTATGACACCATGCTTGCCAATTATGTGATAGAACCGGAAGGTAAACGCGGCATGGATATCCTCAGTGCAAAATATCTCCGCTACAATCCGATTAGTATTGAAACACTCATCGGCAAAGGCAAGAACCAAAAGAGCATGCGCGATGTAGAGATAGAATTGGTAAAAGAATATGCTGCAGAAGATGCTGATGTAACGCTGCAACTCAAGCACTGTTTCGAGCCAATGATTGATAAAGCAGAAGTGCGCAAAGTGCTTGACGAAATAGAAAATCCTTTGCTGCCGGTGCTGATGGAAATGGAATATGAAGGCGTGGGTATTGATGTGCCTTTTCTAAACGAATACAGCAAGGAAATGGAATTCGAGATTAGACAGGCGGAAGAAAGAGTGTTTGGTCATGCTGGTTTGAAATTCAATCTTGGTTCGCCGAAGCAATTGGGTGAAGTGTTGTTTGATCTGATGAAACTGGACAGTGCGAAAAAAACAAAAACAGGTCAGTATGCCACTGGTGAAGATGTACTGCAAAAACTGCGCAACAAACACCAGATCATTGAAGACATTCTCGTGTATCGTGAACTGACGAAACTTAAAAGCACTTACATAGATTCTCTTCCGCAACTCCTCAATCCTAAAACAGGACGCGTACATACTTGTTTCAATCAAGCAGTGGCTGTAACGGGAAGATTGAGTAGTACCAACCCCAATCTTCAAAACATTCCGATAAGAACTGATCGCGGAAGAGAAATAAGAAAGGCGTTCATCTCAAGAGGTGAAGGATGGAAACTGATCTCTGCCGATTATTCGCAAATAGAACTACGCATTGTAGCAGCTATCAGTGGCGATGAAAGTATGATACAGGCTTTCAAAGAAAACAAAGACATTCACACTGCAACCTCTGCAAAAGTGTATGGGGTAAATGAACAAGAAGTAACGCCACAAATGCGCCGCGCTGCGAAAGCTGTAAACTTCGGCATCATCTACGGACAAAGCGCATGGGGTTTGGCGGAGAATCTTGGCATCTCGCGCACTGAAGCAAAAGGAATCATTGACAATTATTTCAAAGAATATTCCGCTATCAAGCGCTACATGGATAACCAGATGAACTTCGCACGCGAAACGGGTTATGTGCAAACTTTACTTGGTCGTAAACGCTGGCTGCGCGACATCAATTCATCCAACCAAACCGTGCGCGGTTATGCTGAACGCAACGCCATCAACATGCCGATTCAAGGCACTGCCGCCGATATGATAAAGATGGCAATGGTGAACGTGCATAAGATGATCCATGAAGCAGGTTTGAAAACGAAGATGATTCTTCAAGTGCATGATGAACTCGTGTTTGATGTACCCGAAGATGAAATTGATGTAGCAACAACGCTTATCAAAGAAGGAATGCAAAGCGCAATGGAATTACCCAACGGAGTTCCTGTAGTTGCAGAGGCGGGCGGGGGAGATAATTGGCTGGAAGCGCATTGAGGAGTAGGCAGTATGCAACTTACAATACGCAAGTTTTGAGATAGCTTGCTGCGTATTGCCAATTGCTTATTTCTTAAACGGATGCCGATTCTCCCATTCTCCTTCCATACTATTGATGTTGGTTTGCAGGCGAGTGATGACGTTTCGGAGAATTGGATTTCGGATGTAGAGATAGGTTGAAAGATATTTTGGTTTGCAGCCAAGGCGTGCTTTTGCTTCGAGCGCCGTTCTTCCGAGAATAAGTTTTTGCTTCTTCAGTATGATTGCTTGCTCCACTGCAAAAAACAGAATGTTGAAGTACAATTGAAGTTCCTCATTTTTTGCATAATCAAATCCGATGTAAAACATGTCGAACGCACCATTGTGTGTCCATGCACTGAAGAATGCAACAGGTATGTCATTATGTTTTGCAAGCCAAATGCGGAGATTGGAATTATTTGCCTTTAGTTCAGGAAGAAAATCTTCGCTCAATATTCCAAGGCGCACTTGTTGTCGCGCACTTACTTGTTGATAAAGGTTGTAGAGAACGTGTTTTTGTTGTTCGGTTTCTTCGTTTGAAAGTTCTGCTACTTCAAGTTGCTCCCACGGCTGGCGCACCTTTCGGAAACGTTGTGCGTATTTATGCTTGAGTGACTGTTCATAATTTTTTATGGTTTCCCATTCTTCCTGCACGTCCATTTCCATAGAAATATCGTTGCGCAGTAGTATGTACTCCGGAGCATAGTGCTGGAAATAAGGAATAAGCGTTTCGTTCACATCTTTTACCAACACAGCGTGTGCATGTGCTGATTTCATTGCCTTCTTTATTGCTACTTGATACATTTTGTATGCATCAAAATCTGCTACATTTTCATCCCAGTAAAATGAACAGATGTCGTGACGAAATAAATGACCGGCTACCAAAAGTCTGGGGCTTCCCAAGTTTGTAAATCCCTTCCATGCTTTTTGTTGCCATTGTTTTAACACGGCTGTATGGAGATGTTTTTCTTTTATGGAAAGCACTTGAAAATAAGCAGCCCCCAAAGGTTTTTCGCCCTGAAAAATTAAAGCATACACAAACGAAATATCGGGCAGATTAATGCGCTCGTATATGCCCAATTGTGCAACATTTAAGAAATGACTTTGCGGCAAAAGGTCATCCCAAATTTTGGGAAGCTGAGCAGCCTGACGGTAAATCTTTACCTGAAAATCTTTATGCTTTTTGCAATGTCTCACTGCAAGATTTTTTGCATTGCAATATGCGGAATGGTTACTTCTGTAAAAACTTCTCCAAAAGATGTGTAGCCTAATTTTTCATAAAACTCTTTGGCAGAAATACGTGCATGTAACATTACTTTCGTGTACCCATTTTCTGTTGCAGTTTCCTCGGCATGAGCCATCAATAGTTTGCCGAGTCCCTTTCGCTGCATCTCTTCTGCGGTTGCCATTTGTCTAAGCTTTATAACATGCTTGTCTTTGGGTTGAAGCATAACGCAACCGACTATTTTATCTCCTTGCAAAGCGATGATAATGTGGTCATTTGCATCATCACTCAAGTCCTCATTAAAAAGATCTAAACCTAATGGAATGCGCAATAGTTTGTTTCGAAAATGAAGCAACTGTTCATAGGCTTCACTCCCTGCATTTATCTCCTTTATTTCAACTTCAGTCATCGAAAAAATAAAACGTTATTGCAATTCAAGTTCAGTTGTTTCATTGCTCTTTACCCGAAATTTCTGAATAACCTCTGGCTCATTGGGGTGCGAAGGATTTCTTTTCCAATGTGCTTCATAAATACCAGGAAGAAGTTGAAGGCTCTGAGCTTGTTTATTGCCCGTTACTTCCATACCGTAAAACCTTGCAAACTGATCGCCAAGTGGTGACCAAAGCGAAACTTTTCCAACTGCATTAGCGTTAGTGAATTGTAGAAAACCAGGTTCGGGAATATCAATGGTATAAGACCATCCAAACTCCAGATCTATGTTACGCACCATCATAGGAAGCGTATTGATCTCTATGTGATAATTGCCCGGTTCATACTCCCGCTCTTCCGTGCATTTTTGCACTATACTTGTCCCCGCCTGAAACGTTTTTCTTACCTGCGCCAAATATTCTTTTACAGGTCTTTTGGGGTTGTCATCGTAGCGAAAGATCAGGGTTCCCTTTGTTACTACAATATTGATCTTGTTTGTATTTGCAGCCTGCACCGTTATTGCCTTAGTTTTATAATTGCCCGACTTGCCAATTACAAGATTGTAATTGCCCGGTGCCACTTTCTGTGGATCAGGGTTTCCGCTTGCATCTACAGTTCTATAAAATCGCTTAACGTCCATTCCTGTTTTGGAATCTATTAATTGAACAGGAGGGGTGGTAGTGTAAAATTTTCCCTTGCCGTCTGTGAAATATATTTCGAGTAAAGTTTCTGCCGCAGGTTCCAGTTTCACTGTGTAGCTCGCTTCCTTGGGTTCTGTTTTTAAAACGGGTGCAGGTTTTATTGTTGCAGGCTTAGGTGCAGGTTTGTTTGTGGGCTGCGCTGCAACTTCAATCGGCGCTGTTTCTTTAGGAGGGAGAGGAAAACGTGGTGTCGCTCTTCGTGGCAATTTATTTATATCCCATGCTAAATCGTAAATGATAGACTTTAAGCCTTTGCGATTTATTCTGCTTATATGCTCTTTTGTAAAAAACGACGCATCCACCTTTATTTTTGATTGTCCGCCACTAATAATCCCACCTCGCACTGTATCATCAACTACTACAGTTTTTATTTCAGGCTGCTTCACTATTTGCGTAGTCTCCGGTTCTTTAATAGCAACTTTTATAGCAGGCACACTAATCTTCTGCACACTGGGCGAAGGTATATCCGATGCGTTCAGCAGCTTAGGTTTTGCAATGGGTACAGCCAGCACTTTTCTATAAGCCTCCGCTATAGTATGAATTGCCGGTGCCACCTCCCCAGGCTTTGAAACCGTAAGGTAATTGCCCAGACAATTGTATTGATCTTTGAGCGGCGCATAATCTACCAGACTTACGATGTAAGGTTTAAACTCAATCTTTTTATCAAGCAGATTTTTCACCACATCACAAATATTACCCCCGCAGCTTTCCCCACCATCCGTTATAAGTATAAGACTGTAAGCATAGTCACGCTCATCCACAAAATCATTCTCCGCAGCCACCCGTAGCGAATACGCAATAGGCGACACACCCAGCGGCTCCAAACTCCCCAGCCTCAGCGACATCTGCGTAAAATTATTCTTAGAAAACATCACCTCCCGCCGCGTATCAAAGCAATTACTATCGCCCACTCCATGCTGATGCCCATACACCCTCAGCGAAAACTCCACCCCATCATTCACACTATAAATACTATCCATCAGCCGCAGCACTATATCGCCCGCCGCAGCAAACCGCTTCTTTCCACCCGCCCACTCATTCACCATACTACTCGAGCCATCAAGCAAAATAAGAATGCGAGGCTGCTTGAAGTCCGACTTCTTCTGAGAAAAACAATAAAAAGACCCCGCTATAAAAAAGAAACACAATAAAACTATCCGCGAAAACATTTACTAAAAGACTTCGGCAACAAACCTACTGCAAAAGCCGGAAACAACACCGGTTACGCATCCAAACAATATCCCAAATCACACAGCCCCCACATTTAAATAAGATTATAAAACCACTACCATATTTTATACTTTTAGGTATTACTCATCTTAAAATCCATAGCGTATGACCAAAATCTACAAACATTCCATCCTTCTTAGCCTCACCGTTTTCGTAGGCATTTTATCGCTCCACTACTCATCGGGCCCAGCCCTCAATGGCTTGAGTGTTACCGGCGCACCAATAGGCAACTACCCTACATCGCCTTCCTCCGGCACCTGCAATTCATGCCACAGCGGCGGCAGCTATTCCGCATCAGCTACAGTGCAGCTCTATCACGGTGCTACACAAGTAACGGGAAACATAGTACCCGGCTGGACCTACACCGTAAGAATTACCCGATCCGCAGTGGGGCTACCCACAGCAGGCGGCTGGGGCTTTCAACTCACCTGCCTCAACAACGCCACCAACGCCAACATCAACGCATGGGGAACACCACCCACAGGCACCGCCAACAGACTCGTATCCGGCAGAAACTACATTGAACACACCGCCAAAATCACCAACAGCACCACACAAATAAACATACCCTGGACCGCACCATCCATAAGCCCGGGAACCGTAATCCGATTTTACCTCGCACTAAACACCGTAAACGGAAACTCCAACACCACCGGCGACCAAGTCATCTCCACATCCGCACAATTCACCCAAGCACCACTACCACTCACCTGGCTATACTTTCGCGGATAAGAAAACGGAACCGCAAACCTTCTCGAATGGGCAGTAGCCAACGAGACCGACAACGACTATTACACAATAGAAAAAAGCCAAAACGG
>CALMWT010000062.1 GCA_937870855.1 uncultured Taibaiella sp. | reverse complement strand
GCGAATCCGCGCTGTTTTTCCGATGCAGCACAATGATCATGGCAAATGAAGCATGGGCACGGAAAAAAGGAATGATCTGCAAAAGCGCATCGAGGCTTCCGGCAGACCCTCCCACTACTACTACTTTAAAACTTACCGGACCTTGCGCCATATCTTTTCTTTACCTTCCTGACGATAGTTTAGCGCTACGGGCGAGAATCGTAACGTTTCCTTACTTCCTAATGCTATAAAACCGAGGTGTTCGAGACTATCATCAAACAATCGGAATACACGGTCTTGCAAATCTTTATCGAAGTAGATAAGCACATTGCGACAAAGTATAAGTTGAAATTCATTGAACGAACGGTCGGACACAAGGTTGTGTGTCGAAAAAATCATTTTACGTTTTAACTGATCATCCATCTTCGCACGGTCGTACTTGGCAGTGTAGTAGCGCGAAAACTCTTCTTTACCACCCGCCTGCAAATAGTTGGCGGAGTATTGCTTCATTTGTGCCAGCGGAAAAACGCCATTCCTTGCGGTTTCGAGTACAGAGGGATTGAGATCGGTGGCATACAGCAGGCATTTATCGAGCATATTCATCTCTTCAAGAAAAATAGCCATAGAATATACCTCTTCTCCTGTGGAACAGCCTGCGTGCCAGATGCGCACAAGCGGATAAGTACGGAGCACGGGCAACACATGCTCACGAAGCGCGGCATAAAACGAAGAATCGCGAAACATTTCCGTCACATTTACGGTGATCTCCTCTACAAACCGCCGAAGGTAGTTTTCATCGGAACGGACCCGAAAACGCAATTCCGCAAAACTGGGAAAATGGTCAACAGATAAAAGACGATTGATGCGCCGCTTCAACGATGCTTTTGAATAATCGGTAAAATCGTAGCCATACCCTTCTATAAGGTCGCTGAGTAATAATTCCAGTTCATAATCTTCTATCCTTCCCTGATCCATGCTATGCCTCATTCGTGTGCTTATCCAAAATCCTTACCAGCAAGTCCACATCTATAGGCTTACTGATATAGGCATCGGCGCCAGCTTCCAGACATTTTTCCCGGTCGCCCTGCATAGCTTGGGCGGTAACTGCTATCACCGGCAGTTTTGTAGTGGCAGGGTTGCTTCTTATAGCGGCGATGGCTTCATATCCATCCATATCCGGCATCATCATATCCATCAGTACCACCCCAATCTGTCCATCACTATTAATCAGACTTATACCCTCCTGTGCTGAGGTGGCAACAACACATTCATATCCACGACTTCGCAATACAGCTTTCAGAGCAAAGATGTTGCGGGTATCGTCATCTACTATCAGTATTTTCTTCATTGGCGTTTGATAGCTTATAAGTTTTTACGGCAATTAAATTATTTTATCATAAAGCCACACACGTAGCAGCGACAACAATTGATCTACATCTACCGGTTTAGAAATATAGTCGGAAGCACCCGCCTGAATACACTTTTGCCTATCGCCCACCATTGCCTTTGCGGTAACGGCTATGATGGGAAGATTGCGATATTGCGGCATGGAACGAATATGCTTCATGGTTTCATAACCGTCAAGTTCAGGCATCATAATGTCCATGAGCACTACATCAATTTCAGGATGTTCGCGCAGCATACGCAGTGCTTCTTTACCATCGGTAGCGGAAAGTACCGTCATTTTATGCGCTTCGAG
>CALMWT010000061.1 GCA_937870855.1 uncultured Taibaiella sp. | reverse complement strand
GTGGGCCTGGAAAAAAAGAATATTTTAGGTAGCTTGGTAGTTGTGCAACAGGGACCCATGTTAGCGGTTCGTTGTTTTTTCATCGTTATTACTCAACTATTACATTCTTTCCAAGTGTCTTAAATCGTACTCCGTTTTTTTGCAAAACAGTAATAGTAATATGACCTGTCTTACTTGTCTTTAAGTCTTGAACAATGCCGGATTTTCCCTTATGTGTTCCGCCAACGACAATACATTGGTCACCATTTTTTAGTTTATGAGGATTGTTATTCATAATAATTATGATTTTTCTACAAAATTTTTAAAGTCAACTAAATACTGCATTGATTGTTTTTTAAATGCACTCGGCATAAGGAATCCAATTATTTTCATAAATCCGTTAAATCGAAATTCTTATTGGTTCAAAACTTTGGAGTCCTTTCATCCATTTGTCCATATTGTTTGGATTGTCGAAGAGTTCAATAACTCTGTCAACTGGACTGTTGATTTCGATTTCTGAAGTGTATTTCATTTGTCTATATTTTGGTTATAAAATTTTCTTGTCTTTCTGTTGCAGGTGTTGTCCGTAACAATGACCGCTAAACGCTAAGTGAAATATACGACAAAGATTCAAAAGTTGATAATGGAGCTGCTGCTGCCTTTGTCGTATATTTCACTTAGCGTTTTGTAGGTAATTTTATAAAACAACGGGACAGCCGAAAACCGAATAGAGTAGGCATCATCAATAAAGAACACGTTTATGAAGACAACACTCTTCCTTCTGTTGGTAATGCTCACAGGCGCACTAAATGTAGCGGCGCAGACGTACAACACCTCATCGTCGGTGGACTACTTTGGCAACACCAACACGACAATCACAAACCAGTACGGGCAACAGGTTGGCACTGCACGAACATCAACAGACTACTTTGGCAATACCAACACGACCTATTACAACAATTCCGGTCAGCAAACCGGACGTAGCACGACCTCTACTGACTACTTTGGAAACGACAACACTACCTACCAAAACAATTACGGGCAAAGCAGCGGAAGGACAACGGGTTCAACTGATTATTTTGGTAACTACAACACCAACTCATACAACAACAACGGACAACAAACCGGACGTACATCTAGTTCTACTGACTACTTTGGCAACTACAACACTAATTATTACAACAACAACGGCACACAAACAGGCTCCAGTTCAGGCTCAACTGATTACTTCGGTAAATACAACAGCACATACAATAGACGATAGCCTCAAAGATTACCGCCACTCAAGGAGCCTGCAATCATGCGGGCTTTTTTTTGAGATATTCTGTTGCACTTTCGGACGACTTCGTTATCTTTGTCAAATGCCGGAAAAGAAGCGCACTATCATTGTCTATAAAGACTATTTTGATGTCTTCTTTGCCAAACAGCGTCAAAAAGTACAAGAGAAAATCGGTTGGACATTCAGAGTGATAGAGCAGTTGGACATCATTCCCGAACTGTACCTGAAACACCTTGAAGGCACGGACGGACTTTATGAAATCCGTGTCCAACAAGGCTCTGACATCTTCCGCATCTTTTGCTTCTTTGACGAAGGCAATCTGGTTGTGTTAATAAACGGCTTTCAGAAAAAGTCGCAAAAGACACCGAAAGAGGAAATTCAAAAAGCAAAACAATTAAAAGCCGCTTACCATGCAGACAAAGCCAAAGACAAGAACGCTTGACCAGTTCATAGACGACCATTTTGGGATTCGCGGAACAGCCAAACGAGAAAAGTTTGAAAAGGGCTATGAAGCCTTTAAGCTTGGAGCCATGCTTCAAGAAGCGCGGCTGAAAAAGGGTTTAACCCAAGAGCAGCTTGCCGAACGTTGCGGAACAAACAAAGCGTACATCTCAAAGATTGAGAACGACGTGAAGGAAGTACGCATCTCAACTTTGCAGAAAATTGTAGAGAAGGGACTTGGCGGACGACTGAACTTGTCAGTCTCCTTGTAGCCAAACAAAACTACCGCCAACATGCGGTTTGGCGTTATGGCGGCTGGACGTTGTTAGCTTCGGCAGCAGTTCGCTATTCAGCTTCAGTCCGGGCTTGACGGAATGCTATTGAGCAGTAGAATGTAACTTGTGCAGTTGTTCTTTATTCGGCTTCAGTTGTCGGCTGACGGGAATGCTATTGCCGCAACAACGCCAAGCCCTAATCCGTTGGCGGTAATAGCAAAAGAACCGTCGTTACATCAAAAAGTAAATGGACTACACGACATATTGGTCTATTCTTGACACACCGTCTAAGACAATTCAATCAAGTTCAATTTTCTTGTGGATTGCTCTTGCTGCTGGACTATTATGGTTCTTGACAAAGAGATTTAAGAAAGACAGCGGTGACGGCGACAGGTCTATTTTACTT
Organism: uncultured Taibaiella sp.; assembly: GCA_937870855.1. Lineage (GTDB taxonomy): Bacteria > Bacteroidota > Bacteroidia > Chitinophagales > Chitinophagaceae > JAFIGV01. The sequence goes on along the minus strand of CALMWT010000061.1, from coordinate 13,831 downwards.
TGGGCGACAGCGGTATTTGGTGTTCTTGGCGTTGCTGGGTATGTAACATTGTCATTCTTTTATCCAGACAAGACTAACGAAAGGACTTTAGAAATGCTCAACGCTCCGACTACTCCAAAAGTTGAAGGAGTAATTTCTAACTTTGACCGGACATTTAGGAATGCAAGATATGGTGGTGAGACAATAGAAAAGTTTTCGGTTGACAGTATACAATTCGCTTATGGCGATGCCGCACTTGGAAAATTCAACTCGTTTACGCAGACAAACAATAACGTAGTATTCAACGGACAAAAAGTTCGTATCACTTACAAGACTGGTTCACCATATGGAAACGAGTACAATTCTATATTAAGGATTGAAATCCCTAAATAGATGATTGACATTTCGGAGTGACCGATACATACCGCCAACAGCGGTAGCCGTTGCACAACCCGCCTCCAAAAACTTACCGAGTTCTATTAGCGGGTTTGCATTACCAAAATCTTTCGGCTTTCTGGGAATTTGTGCTGGTATGGGATTGATTTTTGCATTTAACAATGCATGAACCAAATAGCCGTCTTCTTGCTAATCATTGTTTTAGGATGCACTCAAACAGACAAGCCGAAATTGCTATCGCCCGTAATGCAAACAGAAATCCTTCCCAAGCCTGATACGTTGACTTATGATGATCCGGACGCAACTTACATTAATACCGGAATTGTAAAACCCGGAGAAGTAGTGGTATTTGCACAAACACTAAAAGGTGTTCCTTACCAATATGCTTCATGCAGTCCGGAATCAGGCTTCGATTGCTCAGGGTTTGTGTATTACGTTTTTGAGCACTTCAAGATTAAGGTGCCAAGATCGTCTCGCGATTTCACCGATATTGGGAAAACAATTGAAAAAGAAAAAACAAAACCCGGCGACCTTATCTTATTTACAGGAACGAACAGTAAGAACCCGGAAGTTGGTCATATTGTATTGTGCTGTCAAATGAAAACGATAGCCTGGTATTTATTCACTCTTCTTCCGGTGAGGCGAATAGTGTGACGATTACGCCGCTCAATAAATATTATCAGGGAAGATTTTTAAAGACGATAAGAATATTCAAGCAAAACGAAAGGGACAACTAAGCTTTGGGCAATCGCTGTCTGAATGTTTTCAAATAGCTCTTGCCAATATGGTAGCAGCTCTTCAGGTAGTAAGCAGTTGTTCTGCCGGTACCGGGTGGGATTATTATGCCCTTAGGATGTGCTACTTCCCGATATGCGAGCACTACAAAAGTTGCACGAAGCAAATTGATTATGATAGCGTTTTTTTTCATTCCTTTAGCTACTACAAAGTTGATTCCTTTGCCTACAAGATTTAGTTAAATAAACGCACACGCTGAAGTATTATCTCCTGCTTTTAATTTTCTTTGAAAAAGAAAAGTTGAATAATGTACATCACCGTCCTGCTTGTTGCCTTTACCTGTGTCATTTCCTATAAAGGACTAAAGGACGAACTGTTTCTCAACAAATATGCTTTTGAAGTAGAAAAGATAACGATCTACAAAGAGTATATCCGACTAATTTCCTCTGGATTTTTGCATGTCAATTGGCTGCACCTGGTGGTAAACATGTTTGTGCTTTGGGCTTTCGGTAGCGGACTGGAAGCCCGACTGGGTGTTGTAGGATTTCTGGTCATCTATTTTTCGAGTATGCTGGGTGGCAATTTGCTTGCGTTGCTTATTCACAAGCACAATGAATCTTATTCGTCCGTGGGTGCATCGGGTGCTGTAGCGGGGTTAATTTTTGCCTCCATCGCACTTGTTCCTGGTTTAAAAATCTTTTTTCTACCCTCGTGGATATTTGGAATTGCCTATGTGCTTTACACCATTTATGCCATCAGGTCGCAGCGGACGGATGTGGGTCATGCAGCGCACCTGGGCGGAGCATTGATAGGAATGACTATTGCCATACTTATGTTCCCCGATGTATTGATCAATAACTGGCTGCCGATAGTTGCCATTCTTCTTCCCGGCATTGCTTTGATTGTGATTATGATTCGCAAACCCGATCTGATTCTTATTGACAAGCGCACCCAAAAAAAGCAATTGACCACAGACGACCGCTACAATGTTTCAAAAAGAAATTATCAGGAAGAAGTGGACAGAATTCTTGAAAAGATCAACCAAAAAGGGATGAGCAGCCTCACCAAAAAAGAAAAAGAGATCCTCAACGAATACTCCCGCACATAACATACTAATTTCTTTACCGCTACCTTTACAGCCTATGATAAAGGCAGGACATTACTACACGCTTAAAGTAGTGAAGAAGGTAGATTTTGGTGTATATCTCGATGCTGAAGGAGAAGAAATTTTACTTCCAAAAAGATTTGTTCCCGCAGGATTGAATGAAGAGGATGAAGTAGAGGTATTTATCTATCACGACAATGAAGACCGCCTGATTGCTACTACTCAAAAAGCGTATGCAGCCGTTGGCGATTTTGCATTAATGAAGTGCGTAAGTACCACCCAACATGGCGCGTTTCTGGAATGGGGAATTATGAAAGATGTATTTGTGCCGCTTTCCAACATGAATGCAAAAATGTACGAAGGGGAAAAGTATTTAGTGTATCTGTACATAGATGAAATGACGGGGCGTGTTACGGGTACAGAGAAAATTCAGAAATGGTTAAGCAATGATGAACTTACGGTCAAAGAAAATGATGTGGTTGACCTTGTTGCCTGGCAGCAAACGGACATTGGCTATAAAATGATCATCAACAACAAACATACGGGTGTCCTCCATTTCAATGATGTGTTCAAGGATTTGCAACTTGGCGACAAACTGAAAGGCTATGTGAAAAAGATAAGAGAAGAAAATAAAATTGACCTTGCCATTGGCGATAAAGGATACAAGCGAGTGTCTTCTGAAACAGACCGGATTTTGGAGTTGCTGCACGACAATGACGGCTATCTGCCTTACACCGACAAATCTTCGCCAGAAGATATTTATGCGTTTTTTGGAATCAGCAAAAAGACTTTTAAAATGGCGGTGGGTGCGCTGTACAAAGAAAGGAAGATAGAGCTAACGCAAACCGGAATAAAGCTTAGCTGAGTAATACATACTTTTACGGGAAATTTAATTTATATACGGCACTTTCATGCCGTAATAAAATGAAATAATTATTACATCTTAGCAGTTATAAAATTACTGATGATGAAACACTTATTTCTCTGTCCATTATTTTGTCCGGTTATTTCTACTACTGTTTCCGCTCTAATTGAGCCGCGCCGATTACCTGTGTTTTCCAAAAAATATCATTGCGTAGAAGCTATTCATTTAATCAAACCTATAATTATTTGAGATGGAAAACACAAGACCTTTTTATCTTATCGAAGATCATGTTTTAGTACGGGAAGGATTTAAAAAGTTGATAGAAGAACTTGGTCCCTATCAAGTAGTGCGGGAGTTTGATAACGGCAGGCAACTTATTGAAACATATCCATTCAACCCGCCACCAGAACTATTAATTCTGGATATTGAAATGCCTGAAATGAATGGGAAAGCAGTGATGCATTGGCTCAAAACGCACGATATAAAAATACCCGTGTTGTTGCTTAGCTGCGAAGAAAACGAATCGCTGATTATTAGTTTGTTTCGGTTGGGCGTGCGCGGCTATCTCCATAAACAATGCAGTGCTGCAACCCTGGCAAAAGCTATTGAAGACATTCTTCATACAGGCTACTACCACGATGAAATGTTTACAAAAGCATTAAACACAAGCGACAAAGATGCGTGTAACAAATACGCTTCTCTTCTCACAAACAGAGAATTGGAATTTTTAAGACTTGCCTGTAGCGATCGCGAATACAACTACGACGAAATTGGAAAAATGATGGACATTCATACCCGAACGGTGAATAAATATCGGGAGGCGGTATTTGATAAATTTGGAGTGAAAACGAGAGCAGGTCTGATTCTATTTGCAATAAAACATAAATTGCTGAACTGCTGAAGTACATGTCGGTAATAAATTCTTACGAACAATTTTACGCACCCGATCGAAAAACCTGGCGAAAATGGTTGGATAAAAATCATAGTATCCTCGGGGGAATCTGGCTGGTCTATTATAAAAAGGAAACAGGAAAACCACGGATTGCTTATGCAGAAGCCGTAGAAGAAGCGCTCTGTTTCGGATGGATAGACAGCACCATGCGGCCACTGGATGAAGAACGTTACATGCAGTTATTTACTCCAAGAAAAGCCAGCAGCGAATGGAGCGCACTCAACAAGCAACGAGTAGAAAAACTCATAGAGCAAGGCCTAATGACTGTAGCAGGATTGGAGAAAATTAAAGTATCGAAAGCAAACGGAAACTGGGAAAAAATAGACCATGTAGAAGCGTTGCAATTGCCGGAAGATTTCGCCAAAAAATTGAAAAGAAGTAAAATAGCAACGGCATATTTTGAATCGCTCACCAAAACCAACAAAAAATACCTCCTCCACTGGCTGGGCAATGCAAAGCGGGAAGACACCCGATCAAAAAGGATTGAGGAGATTATAGTTGCTTTGAAAAAACGCCAAATGCCCGACCGTTTCAGATAATGGTTTGCTCCGACAGGCAAAATAGATTCTTCACTTTGAGAAAATCTCGTCCAATACCTTTGCATTTATGAATAACCTCAACGATATAGAAGAAGATTGGGATGATCCCGATGAGGAAAAAGAGGAACCTGAAGTTTCGGAGAGAGTGGAGCGAATGCGCATGACTACAGGCAAGAAGCAGGAACCGATGCGCATTGACAAATTTCTGATGAACCTTGTAGAAGGTGCCACCCGAAATAAAATACAACAGGCGCTGGAGGAAGGACATATTGTTGTAAATGGCAAAACTGTAAAGTCAAATTATAAAGTACGATCTCTGGATGAAATTGTAGTGTACGAAACCCGCAGACCGGAGGTGCATGAAGTGCTACCTGAAGAACTGCCACTTGATATTGTTTATGAAGACAATGCAGTAATGATCATCAACAAAAAACCGGGCATGGTGGTTCATCCTGGTTGTGGTAATTATTCCGGAACTCTTGTAAACGGACTTGCCCATTATCTTCAAAAAGAAAACATTGATACGGACGCATTGCCACGCGTGGGTTTGGTTCATAGAATAGATAAAGACACAAGCGGACTGGTGGTTATTGCAAAAAATGAGCAGGCAATGAGTAACCTCGCGGCTCAGTTTAAAAAACACACAGTTTACAGGCGTTATATAGCGCTGGTGTGGGGCGACTTTGAAGAAAATGAAGGAACGATAGAAGGAAATGTGGGCAGGAATCTGCGGTTTAGAAAGATCATGGATGTTTTTCCCGATGGTGATTATGGTAAACATGCCGTTACCCACTACAAAGTGCTGGAAAGATTTAATTATGTCACACTAATTGAATTGCGTCTGGAAACGGGAAGAACACATCAAATACGCGTTCACATGAAGCACAAAGGCCACCCACTATTTGGCGACAGTACCTATGGGGGCAATCACATTGTAAAAGGAACAGTGTTTAGCAAATACAAACAGTTTGTGGAGAATTGTTTTAAGATACTTCCCCGCCACGCACTGCATGCAAAAGAACTTGGATTTACGCATCCTGCCACACAAGAATGGGTGCAATTCGATTCGGACTTACCGGATAATATGCAGGAGGTAATTGATAAATGGAGAACTTATACTAACGGAATGACACGGCAATTAAAAGAACAGCTTAACGGATAAAATCTATGGTTTTTGGACGTTAAAATTCCCCCAAACGTGCAAATAAGTACATGACTTAAGGATGAAAATCCCTATTTTTGTTTTCTCTCGTTACAATCAAATACAACGCAATGTCATTATTAACAATCAATACACAGCTCTTACTTTCTATGCCAAGCGGTGGAGAATGGCTTTGGATCATTCTTGCTGTAATCATTCTTTTTGGCGGTAAGAAAATACCTGAACTGGCTCGTGGAATTGGTAAAGGTATTCGTGAGTTTAATGACGCAAAGACGGGAGTAAAGAACGAGATTGAAGCCGGTATCAAAGAAAAGGAGACAAAAGCTTAGAGACACATTTACCCTATTTTTCCATTTTATTTTTTCATTGTGAATTAAAGTCAGGCACCCATTTGGGTTGCATGGTTTCACGCTTAAACAACGATAGAACATGCAATACAAAGGAATATTTTTACTTGTAACCCTTTCCCTTTCATTAGGATCATTTGCCCAGAAATACCAGGATTTCACGCTCGCGGCGAAAAACAGCCGTTTAATAAAGACCGATACAATTATTGCTAAAAAAACCACGCCTGCTGTAGCCACGGCTGCACTACCTATGCCTGCAATGATAGGGGGCAAAAAGCCGGTTCCTTTGGCGGGACAGAAATCATATTTCGGTGCTATGAACGATTACGTGATGGATTACACACGTAAGTACATGAATTCTCACAACAGAACCCTGTCGGTAGTAAAAGAACGCGGCACAAAGAATTTCTCTTTGATTGACAATGTGCTTACTAAAAACAATATTCCTAAAGAGCTAAAATATCTCGCTGTAATAGAATCTGCGCTTAACAACCATGCAATATCTCCGGTAGGCGCTGTAGGTCCGTGGCAGTTTATGGCAAGCACTGCTAGGTTCATGGGCCTTACCGTAAACGGAAAAAGAGATGACAGAAAAGATTTGTATAAATCCACTCACGCCGCTGCAAAATACCTCACTCACCTCTACGATCAACTGAATGACTGGCTGCTGGTGGTTGCCGCCTACAATAGTGGCCCCACTCCAGTATTGCGCGCTATGGAAAAAACAGGCAGCAATAATTTTTGGGACATCAAAAAATATTTGCCTCGTGAAACGCAAGGTCATGTATTGGCATTCATTGCCACAGCCTCTATCTTCGAAAACATGAATAAATTTATTGGTGGTAAGTTGCCTGCTGATGCTGACATCTCAGATGTAGTAGCTGACGCAAAAAACATTGCCCCCGCTAAACCTATGTTTACGGATGATGAGTTGAAGAACATGGCTATTGTTCGCATCAATGATCCTTTAAATTTTGATCTCATTTCCCAAGACTTAAAGATCGAACGCAGTTTGCTTGAAAAATGGAATCCTGACTACGATCTTTTCGAAATGGCGACGTACAATTCGGAGTTTTACAGCTTAAGAATTCCAAAAGACAAGTTGGATAATTTCATTGAGCGCAAAGAATTCCTCACAAAACGCTCTAAGCAATTGTACACAGAACTTAGTATGTAAGATTTCCTGCGGACAAAAAATCATTGCAAAAATATTTTTTGTGGAAGTAAATTAAAACCTACATTTGCAGTCCTTTAAGAAAAATACCAATTAAGAAATGGCAAATCATAAAGCAACCAAAAAAGATATCCGTCAAAACCTGAAGCGTCGTGAGCGCAACCGTTATTATGGTAAAACTACTCGTAACGCTATCCGTACTTTGTTAGCTACCACTGATAAAGCTGCTGCAATGGAATCTTTTCCAAAGGTTATTTCTATGATAGATAAACTTGCTAAGCGCCATGTTATTCATAAGAACAAGGCAAGCAACTTAAAATCAGGTATCACCAAAAAGATAAACGCACTCGCGTAATTTTTTATAAATTTTTGGAAGCCTCGCTAAATGCGGGGCTTTTTTAGTCTTAGCAGTTCAAAGGTTTTTAAATGGAATTCCGTCTTGGGTTAGAAAGCCTATTTTTCCCGCAGAAAGCGCATAGATTCTCGTAGAACTATTTTATCTCAAAAACTAAAACTCTTTGCGAACACTGCGTTGCTTCGCGTTCTCTGCGTCCCACTTTTCCCGCAGAAAGCGCAGAACTATTTATCTCCAAAAGCCTCTTTGCTAAATTTTGCATTGCATTGCGAACTTTGCGTTTAATATCTAACAACATGATCGCACAAACACCAGCGCCTCCTTACTACGCTGTTATTTTCACTTCTATAATAACGAAAAGCGACACCGGCTATGAAGCTATGGCAACTGAAATGCTTGCACTTGCTAAACAACAGCCAGGTTTTCTTGGTATTGAAAGTGCAAGAAATGAAATAGGCATCACTGTTTCTTATTGGGACAGCTTTGAAGCCATCAAAGCATGGAAAGCTAATGAACGCCATTTGATGGCACAGCAAAAGGGTAAAACTGAATGGTATAAAAGCTATACAACAAGAGTGTGTAGGGTGGAAAGAGATTATTCCTTGTAAATCTTACCCCACCATTGGGTGTCTTTTAAACTCTTTATTTCTGTCGAATAAGTAGCGATAAGTGGCGAGCTTTCTGCTACAATGTGTGCCAAAGCTTTGTGCAATGTTCACCATTTTAGGATTGAAATCGCCGATCCACATCATTTCGTAATCTTCATATTTATGACGTGGCTGAATAACTTTTGCAGCTTCCATAATAATGAACGCGTCCACTCCCTTGCCCTGAAATTCTGGAATAATTCCAAACACCAATCCTACAAAACGAGAACACTTTCCAAACTTCTGTAGCCATAAAAAATACAACTTTTGCAGCCAACCAAACTTACCGTTCATGTGTTTGAAATATTGATTGAGGTCGGGAAGATTAATCCAAATAGCAATCGGTTCATCCTTGTAGTACGTAAACCAGGTAATGTGTTCATCCATCACCGGCTTCATCTTTTGAAACATTTTTTTCACGGTGCGCTCATCCAATTCTTTTCCGCCGCCATGTCCCGCCCATGCTTTGTTATAGACATAAGTAAAATCTTTTGCGAATTTTTCAAGCTGAGATTTATCAATCATCACTGCTTTGTAATTAGGATCTTTTGAAAGCTCTTCATGACGTGCATAAAATTTTTCCGGTGCGCGATCACTTACTTTTAAAGAAAAGCAAAACTGATAGAAGTAAACCTGAAAGCCATAGTTCTCGAACAATTGTTGATAGTAAGGAAGATTGTAGTTCATACAGTAAAGTGGCTCCTGAAAACCCTCCACTTGCAAGCCCCACCAGCGGTCACGCTCACCGAAGTTGATAGGTCCATCCATAGCTTCCATGCCTCTTTCCTGCAACCATTTTTTACAATGATCGAACATAAAATTCGCCGCCTGCTGATCGTTGATACATTCAAAGAAACCTATTCCCCCAGTCGGTTGTTCGTTCTTGTATTTTTTGTTGATGAATGCAGCGATACGACCAATTCCCATTCCACTATCATCTTTCAATATCCAACGCGCACATTCTCCTTGCTTGAATAGTTTATTCTTTGCGGGATCAAACACTTCTTCAATATCCTTATCCAAAGGACGAATCCAGTTGGGATCGTTTTTATAAATCGCCACAGGCAAGTCAAGAAAAATTTGAATGTCGGCAGTTGTTTTTACTTCGTAAAGGCGCATTGTGATGTTGTTAGTTGATGGTTGTCAGTTGAGGGTTGATAGTGTGTTAGTCTGTTTGTTTTAATCTTTGATAATAGTTTATGAAGCCACTTAATAGCTTTTTGCAAACGGTAATCTTTTCTACGCATGTACGAATGGTTTCTTCGTCCAAATATGCTAGATCAAAAGCCAGATAAAGTTGTGTTTTCTAATTCATAAAGCGAACCGCGTGCGATAAATAGAAATTTCAAAGTGTCTGCTGAACTATTTCTCCCACATCCCTCTGCAATGTTTGAAGGTATTAAAACCGCGCTTCGTCTCATTTGGCTGGAAAGACCAAACATTTCGCTTTGTGGAAATTTACTTGAATACTTGTAAATGACGGTAACAAGTTCCCGACATTTTTTCCAAACTTCAAGGTCTGAGTAATTTCTCATACGGACTACTAACAACGAACCAAATATACTTCTATCACTAACAACCATCAACCCTCAACTCTCAACCATCTTTACGAGCGTTTTAACGAATCAACCTATCAACGAATCAACCTATCAACTATATTGCACACTCCATGCAAATCTTATTCTGGGCGCTTGCTATTCTTTTTTCCCTTGCTATCGGTTACTGGATTTATCGTGCAGATGTGCGGCGCGCTGTTCCTTACCCCTGGCTTACCGCATTGTTGCGCACACTGGTTGTTTTTCTTACCTGTCTGCTTTTGATTGCTCCATTTCTTTCAATAAATAAAAACGAAACGCAAAAGCCCGTCATCGTTTTTCTGCAAGATAATTCTCAGTCGGTTCCTGTAGCATTAAAGAACGACACTGCTGCTTATCAAAAAAACGCACAGCAGTTGCTTGAAAAACTAGAGGATGATTATCGCGTTGTGAAATGGGGATTTGGAAATAATATTCAGCGCGATACTTTATTTCAATACCAACAACAGGCGACTGATATTGCAAATGCATTGTCGCAGGCAGTAGAGTTTTACGGTCAACAAAATCTTGGTGCAGTTATTCTCAGTTCTGATGGAAGGTATAATCAGGGCATCAATCCGCAGTATCAGGAATTGGCTTTTCAGGGATATATATATGCGGTAGCGCTGGGCGATAGCGCCGTTCAGAAAGACATACGCATTGCCAATGTCTATGCAAACAAAACCGTTACGCTCAACAGTCAGTTTGAGATAAGAGCAGATATTATTGCACAACGTAGTAATGGCTACAACAATAATGTGCGATTAACAGAAGTGAATGGTGGCGCAACCGGAACGGCATCACTTAACATTTCTTCCGACAGATTTGACCGCGCTGTTTCGTTTACCGTAAAAGCAGATCGCGCGGGTTTGCATCATTACATTATTTCTGTTCCGCCTGCTGATGGAGAGCAAAATACAGCCAACAATCGTAAAGATATTTTTGTAGAAGTTGTCAGCGAGAAGAAAAATGTACTGCTTGCTGCCAATGCACCACATCCTGATATCAATGCTATTCGCGAAGCACTTGCCGGACTTGAAGGCTACAACGTAACTGTGAAAACCGGCGATCAATTGCCCTCTTCTTTCGCAGATTATCAGGTGGTGATTCTACATTCATTGCCATCTCAAAATAATGTTGTGCAGCAACTTGCTTCTTCTAAAAAAGCAGTCTGGCTGATAATGGGAGCAAACAGTAACAATGCTGCTTTCAACAACCTGCAAGACATTGCGCAACTCAACGTCAATCCTTTCAATCTTCAAAATCAATTCGCTGCTTACAATACTTCTTTTACTGCATTCACTATGCCGCAAAACATTAATGCAGTGATGGATAAAATGCCTCCGCTTGCAGTTCCGGGAGGTATGATTCAGCCAAATCCAAACGCACTCGTTTTGTTTGCTTCAAAAGGAAATAACAATATGCCTTTGTGGTTGTTGCAGCAAGGAAATCCTCCGTCTGCATTGTTGATGGGTGAAGGGATTTGGCGCTGGCGTTTGTTTGAGTATCGTCATTTCAATTCGCACAATGTGGTTGATGAAGCGATTCGCCAAACGGTTTCTTTTCTTGCTGCCAATGTAAACGAGCGTCCTTTTCATGTAGAACTTCTCAAGTATGTTTGGAGCGATCAGGAGGCAATTACATTAAACGCTTATTTGCTCAATGTCAACAACGAACAAGTAAACACAGCCAATGTAAACATTGTGATTACCGACAGTGCAGGAAGAAAACAGAATTATTCTTTCGAGCGTTTGGGCAATGCTTATAAATTGAATATTGGTTTGCGCGAAGCAGGTTTTTATTCTTATACCGCATCTACTAACTACAATGGTAAAACATACACAGCAAACGGAAGTTTTGTAGTGCAAAACATGCCTATTGAAATGATGGAGACCGGAGCAAATTATCCTTTGCTGCATAGCATTGCACACAAACACAACGGCGCTTTGGTTCCACATGCAAATGTGCTTTCATTGTACGATAGTATTAAGAACAACCAGAGCATTAAACCTGTCATTCAATCCACCACCGAAACTATTCCGCTTGTTGACTGGAAGTGGTATTTCTTTCTAATCCTTGCTGTTGCCACTGCCGAATGGCTTTTGAGGAAATACTGGATGGCGCAGTAGATATTAACCGAAAAGTTCGCAGAAGCACAAAGTTTCGGTGCTATGTACCTATGTATCTATGTGTTTAAAAAATCACCACAAGACGCAGAAGCACCAGTTTCGGGAAGTAGATTACATACATGGGGTTTGTTCTTCACCACAATAGGAACATAGGGATCATAGATGGGTGCTATGTATCTCTACGTTATACAAAAAACACCACATAGCGCGTTAGTGGCGCACAAACTTATGCGATATGCTTTGCATCTCTGCGTCTCTGCGGTGAAAAAATATTAAACCGAAAAGTGCGCAGACGCACAAAGTTTCGGTGCTATGTACTCTATGTATCTATGTGTTTAAAAAATCACCACAAAGACTCTGCGGTTAGATTATTCCAAATGATAACACCGCTCCGGGTAATTCGAAGCATGTTTGTAAATAAGATTGCGGATAAAATCATTGTCCTGCATCCGCTCCAAATGTTGCTGCAAAAGGTTTAAGCTCTTCAGTGCTTTATCATCTTCTATATACCCCATGCCGTAGAAGTTTCCCTTATGTACGAGTATGCAGCTCTGCTCATTATCATTCATTCCTCTGTCAACATACGCGAAGGTGGGTAAATGTTTTTCCAGCCAGCTAAGTGCATTACCTACTCGTTCATTATACCCTTCAAAAGAATCAAGACAATTTCCACTGCATTCACCAAGCGCTATCGTTGCGGTACAATCATGCGCTGTAGCCAGGTTGCACAAACGCGGACACAATCCAAACTCACCTATCAATTCCCTCAACCTCGCATGTCCTTCCACAATAGTATTAAACGTATAAACCGGATTAAACGACTGCCTGTGCTTTTCTATCGCTAACCTTTTATACCCATTCCTGTCCTCATACACAAACAACCCAAACTTCGCCAGATACCCCCGCTGACTTCTATTATATACCGGCCACAACCTTCTTATCTCACTACTCTCCAGTATATGCGCCATCAGTTCCGTTGCACATTCCCTATAGCTGATCTTATATATCTCCCGCAAAAAATCCTGCTTCTGTTTCCCCGCCTTATTGTTAGAAAAATGAGTCTTTACCCGCTTAAAAATATTATTCGCCTTCCCCACATAAATAACCTTACCCATCGCATTGTAGAAATAATAAACACCCGGACAACCAGGCAAACTATCCACCATCTCCACCGGAAGATGAGGCGGTAAATATTGTTCCTTGCTTCTGCCTTTCAACATAGCGCCAATCACGTCCATATCATCTTTCTCCACCAGCATAGAAAACAACTCCGCAGTAGCCATCGCATCTCCCCCTGCACGGTGGTGGTTCTGATGATTGATGCCGATCTGGTGACAGAGATTCCCTAACCCATAACGCTGCAAACCGGGAATGATCTTCCTTGCCAGCCGCAACGTACAAAGCTTCTTTGCCTGCCACTCAAACCCCGCCACCCCCAAATGATGCTTCACAAAACTGTAATCAAAATTCACATTATGCGCCACAAACACCTTATCCACCAGCAACTCATGCACCTGCCCCGCCACCTCTGCAAACGATGGCGCACCCGCCACCATCTCATTCGTAATCCCCGTCAGCGACTGTATAAACAACGGTATATGCCGCCCCGGGTTCATCAGCGTCTCATAAAAATGCAGCACCTCCCTCCCATCATGTATCGCTATCGCTATCTCGGTAATACCATTACCCAGCGCATAGCTCCCCGTCGTCTCAATATCTACTATAGCGTACAGCATCTCTTAACAAAACGAAGTTATCAAATCACCCTAGCAGCAAAAAGAGTTTTATTGTCCCAGCATCGGGTACTACTATTAAAAGTCCCGGGCGTTGGCACCATTCATCGCAGTAGCTACTATTCAGCACTCCCCCATC
>CALMWT010000060.1 GCA_937870855.1 uncultured Taibaiella sp. | reverse complement strand
GGCGCCGCCAGCCGCACCTATTACCGCTCCTTTTTCCGTGCGGTTCATTCCTTTATAAGTGGAACATCCAGTTCCAAGCAGGGAGATGGACAAAGCAAATAATGTCAAAGTTTTTGCGTTCTTCATATCTATCGTTATTAGTTCATGGGCTTTCTATAAAAAGCCGTTCCCAAACTCGTGATAGGAAGGATTTGTTTTGTTAAAATATCTATGATGGGTTTCTTTCATTTCTGTCTTATTATTCATAAAAAACTTCCAGGGATATGTTTTAAACATTTCGCGCAGTATCTTGTTCGCACTATTCCAACTGATTATGAAAAAAATATTCGCACTATTGCTCGGACTCACCTCATGTTCATTTGCTTTCGGGCAAGATGAAAGTGGAAGGCGCTCGTCGGCAGAGTTTAAGAAAAACTTTGTGAAAATTAACTTGTTTGCATTACCGCTCAGAAATTTCTCATTTCAGTATGAAAGAGGATTTAATGAAAATATTTCTGTGGCGATGGGGGTTAGTTTTCTTCCAAAAGGCTCAATGCCTTTTCAGAAAACAATAAGAAATTCTATGGATATTGAATCGGGCGATACTGCCGATGCAGGACTTGATTTCGTTAATAGTGCAAAGATTAGTAGCTGGTCTATAACTCCTGAGTTTCGCTACTACTTCGGGAAAAAACCCCTCAATGGTTTTTACATAGCGCCGTTTTTCCGGGTGGGTGGTTACAATATTGACTGGAGTTACAAATACGAAAGAAACAATGGTGGTGAGAAGCCTGTTAATTTAAAAGGTAAAAGCACTGCTTTTTCAGGAGGACTTTTATTTGGCGCGCAATGGCATGTAGGACAGCATTTGGTAATAGACTGGTGGATTCTCGGACCACAATACGGCAGCTATAATGTAAGCCTCGAAGCATCGGGCGATTTTTCTGACCTTACCCCTACCGAAAAAGCTGATCTTGAGGATATAATTGAAGGCATTGGCTTTAGTGGAAATAAATTTGAAGCAACAGTTACCAACACTTCAGTTGAAGCGAAAAATAGCATTGGGCTACCGGGCTTAAGAACCGGATTGTGTATTGGCTTTACGTTCTAAAAAATACAAAAACACTGATTGTATAGAGGGTGCGTAGTCGCCCTCTTTTTTGTACCCGGATACCTAAGAATTTATACGCCCACCTGCATTTGTAAGCGTTGCGGAGCATTGAATGGGATTTTGCGTGTTCTGGTTTTTAGAAAGGCTATAACCTCTTCATCGTTTTTGAATTTATCTCCAATGTTTACAAAGTTTTTGGCTAGCAGATCATAGCGTTTGCGCATCAGCCAAAAATAAACGTGGAGAAAATGTATGCCGTCGAAAACAATAGCATCGTTCTTTATGTAGCGGTCAAGTGTTTTTTGAAAATAAATTGGATGTTCCGTCCAGTGCATTGTTTGCTTTTCATGATGGCTAATGTGGTACCCATCGTTCCAGCATTTTACATTGTATTTTGTATTGATGCAGGTAATACTGTTTTTGTAGTCATTGCCAGGATCGGATGGATCAATAAATGCGTGCTGTGCCCAGTTGCCCATCATTGCCACCAATCGGTATAAGAAAAATGGAATGATAAATACCCACAGCGTTGCCATAAAATTTATCATGCTCATGCCTATGCAAAACAAGATAAACAACAACTCACCACGCACCGACCGATAAAGCAAACGCGTTCTTTTCTTTCTGAAAAAATAGGCGGCAAGATGGTAAATGCCAGAGAACAAAAATGTACCGAAATAGACCCCGAAATCTTTGAATGAATCTCGATGAAATGGCATGGTACTACTTTCGTCGTCTTCGAGATTATTTTCTGCGTGATGCATGCCAACGTGATGCGTGTAGTAGGTTTCTGGCGAGTGACCAAAGAAGGGAGCAACCACCCAAGGGAGGTATTGATTCATGAAACTATATTCCTTTTTGAACAACTGCCGATGGCTGGTGCAATGCAACATCAAACCGAACGGACCTTTGTAAGCAAAGTTGTTGAAGTACGCATAGGCTATAGCGACTGCCCACCAAACCCAGCCCTGGATAAATGGCATATAAAGCAAAATGCCAAGTGGAATGAGCGTGAGTGTGATTTTTATTGTGAGATAAACGAATGGGAGATCGCGCTCGTCTCTTATGTACTTCAGGAATATTTTATCGGTAGCAGAAAATTCCTGCGGCTTGTTGTAAACAGGATCTGTAATAGCAGTTAAATGTTTCATTGCGAATAGAAAAAGGCATCTTTCGGATGCCTCACAAGATACAATTTTTAGACCATGAGCATTTACACACCCTGTGGTAAAAATATTGAACAAAAACTTTTGCCCATGCTATGTTTTGCCTTTATCAGTTTTGTCTTGTTCTGCTTTCTTTCTTCCGCTATCTTTTAATGCCTTTTCAATGATCCACTCCAATTGACCATTCACACTACGAAATTCATCGGCAGCCCATTTTTCAAGAATCTTGAATGTTGCTTCATCCATCCGCAAAACAAAATTTTTCTTACTACTCACAGCAAACCTCTATTGATATAATGACCCTGTATTTAACACTGGTTGCGCTCCCTTTTCACCGCAAAGTACCACCATCAGGTTGCTGACCATTGCGGCTTTCTTCTCTTCGTCTAATTCTACAATGTTCTTTTTACTTAACTGTTCCAATGCCATTTCCACCATTCCAACTGCGCCTTCTACAATTTTATATCGTGCAGCTACAATGGCAGTTGCTTGTTGTCTTTGCAGCATTGCCCCAGCTATTTCCTGAGCATAAGCAAGGTGACTGATGCGCGCTTCAAGTATCACAATACCGGCAGTAGAAAGACGTTCATTCAACTCTCTTTCAAGTATCTCATTCACTTTCTGTCCACCCTCACGCAAGGTGATGTTTGCATGTTCATCCTCTATATTATCGTAGGCAAAGCTCGTAGCCAAAATTCTGACAGCAGCTTCACTTTGTGTTCTTACATACGTCATGTAATCCACCACTTCGTAGGCTGCTTTATAGGTCTCCTTTAGTTGCCACACAATTACTGCACCTATTTCTATAGGATTACCCATTTTATCATTCACTTTCAGTGTAGGTGTGGCCAGGTTTTGAGCACGAAGCGAAAGCTTTACAGGCACATAAAAGGGATTCACGAAAAACAATCCATTTTCCTTTACACTGCCTACATACTTTCCAAAAAGATTGAGAACACGTGCGTGGTTAGGTTGCACAATCATTAGCCCTTTCCAGATGAAGATGGTTAGAATGAAAGCAGGAATTGCAATCCATAACATCGCTGCATTTCCCTCCACTTGTGTGAAGCAATAGATTGATACACCACCTGCTATAAGAGAAATAAAGAGGGCGAGGTAGCCATTCATTGGTTTTGTAATTTTTTCCATAAGCTTGTTTGTTTTTGTGATATCAATTTGATACCAAATCTATATCAAAACGTTCATTTTTCAAAATTAGTTTGGGAAAATATTCGCAAAGAAGTTGCTTGTAAAATGTTCGAACATTTTACAAGCAACTGGACTAAAACAAAAAATCGTAAGGGGAAATGTGTGATCCAGATATTCTGGAATTGAAAAACGCTCCATGCAACCTGCGATGAAACTACGCGGGTTGGAACAAATAAATCTGTGCGGGATCAATTTAATTGCGCACCCTGATTCTCTGCAAACCAATATTGCGACAGTTCTATATCCATCTGCAAATCACTTGCAAGTTTCATCAATTGCCAGGGAATAGTATCGTACTGCACTACAATTTTGCAATCAACAAACTGAGTGTAAAAACCAAAATCAAGTTTTTCAGTAGTATTTAGCGAGGAGCGTTTTAATAGATGGTCGAAATTTGCAGTGAGCCATTCAATAGATTCAAACACCAGCGTTTTAAAGTCTGTAAAATCCTTTGTGCTCACATCGAATCCGCAAAGTGTATGCTCAAAATGTTTTTCACCGTCTTTTGTTTCCACCACCGATCCTTTTTCTATGATCTTGTAGGGCTGTAATTCTATGGTCTTCAACAATTCCTCCGAACTACAATCGCAGGAAATCCAGAGTACGCAAGGCATTGGAAAGTAAATGTAAAAGGGGAAATGAAAAATGAAAAAAGTGAAAAGTGAAATGTAAAAGGTAAAACGGCTATCCTTTAGACCACTTTTTCAAATTCTTGCCGGTATCTTTCAACGCGCCGAATAATGTTTTCGCCCAGAAGTTTTTAAAGCCGAAACCGCCCGCAGGTTCGTTCAGTTTTTTTGTCAGCAACAATTTCCTTGTATTCATATCTACAAACGTCACCCAGATCGCACCTTCTTCTTTTCCCTTGCTAAAGCTTTCTGCAAACAATAGCATACCGATTCCTTTGTTTCCCTGATAATCATACTTACCCACAAGCTGTGCTATTTTCTGATCTGTGAGACGACTGTAATCGTTCGGGTCTTCTGAAAACAAATCGCCCTTTATACCGTTGTTTGCTTTTTCAGTTACATCCAGCGCATATTTTACTTCTGCTCTTCCTACAGCATCCGCAACATTGTATTTTTTCTGTTCGTTGATGAACAAATTATTCCAGGCCGGAAAATATTTATCGCGCAGTTGGGAGTTAGATATCTCACCTGCATCTTTCCATTGCGTTGCAGAACCAATGAATTTCAATTGAGTGAAATCTACACCCAACCAGGTGATTTCGTTATCGCCATTGGTGATGTCTGCTTTAGAAAGTTGCGCAAAGACATTCAACGAAATTGCTAATGCAAAAAACGAGAGTAAAACCTTTTTCATAAATGTGTGCTTTAAGTGTTTTGAGTTTCTATTTGCAAAAATATTTTCAATTCGCAACTCGCAATTTCCCGCCCTTCTACCCTCACTATTCCCTGCACAATATGCGCGTTCATTATCTGATGTAAAAACGAAATAGTTGTGGTAATCGTTTCGCCCACTTTTGGAAGTTCTTTTATCTGCAAGCCTTTCAATGCACCGATAAAACCTACTGGCGCTGGCATATTTTCCTGCTGCGCTTTATAACCTGTTCCGGCGGCTGCGGTTTGCGCTATGTTTTCAATAAGTCCAGGCTCTGTGAATACTCCATTTTCTACAAACAAATGTCCTTCGCAAATAGTAAAAGAAGTAACGGAAACATTCTCATCAGCCCGCTCCACTTTGTCTATCATTACAAATGGCGGGCGTTGTGGAATGAACGGTAATACCTGATCCTGTATCATGCTTTCCAAAAATCGTAATAGTTAAACCATTGTGCGGGATATTGCTTCAGTTTTTTTTCTACAAGCTGCACATAGTCGCCCAGCATTTTTTCCATTCCCAGCGTACCGCGTCCTTCATAAATTTTAGAAGGTTCTGCATAAAAATGGTAGTGAAAATTAGTCTCTTTGAAAGCAAATACAAAACACACCGGTGCTTTTAATTTTGCGGCAAGTATAAAAGGCCCCGCAGGAAAATTTGCCTGCTCGTTCAGAAAATTATACTGCATGGTTCGCTGCCCCGGACGAAAACGATCTCCATGAAGACAGATTAGTTCATTGCGTGCAAGTGCTGCGGAAATTTCATAAATGTGGGAGAGGTCGTCTTTAATGAGAATGACGTTGAAAGAACGCTTGCTTTCAAACTGATCCATGTATTCTTTCATCTGTTGCTCCTCGCCATCATACATCACAATGTTGATCGGTGCATTGACTCTTTTCAATAAATGACCTGCAACTTCCCAATTGCCGAGATGTGCACTGAGTAAAATTCCTCCTTTGCCATTTGCTACGAGTTGCTCAATATTTTCGATGCCCTCGTGTGTGAATGTAAGTTTTGTATCAACATTGGCGAGAATAGCAATCTTATCAATCAGCGTTTGACCAAAGATGATAATGTTTTTTTTGATGAGCTTCGTTGTAATTGTCTTATCAAATCCAAGACGCTTTCCATACAAATAGCGAAGCGGCTGCGTTGCGGCAGGCACAAACCAACGATAATAGAGGGAAACGAAATGCAGCAAGGTGTAAGCAGGTTTCAATCCCCTGCTTTTCAACAACCACACAAAAATCCTGTAACCAAGTTGGGTGCCACGGGAGCGCCCTTCCCATGCAGGATTATCAGGCATTGACAGTCTCTAAACGGTTCTGAACGTAATTGTAAAAATCCTGAATGGTCACCATCGTTTGAAAATCTTCCGGCTTCACTTTAAAACCAAAGTTCTGCTCAATGGCTACAACAAGGTCAATGTAATCAAGACTATCGAGGTCGAGTGTAGCTTTAAGATCAGCTTCGGGCGTTATTGCCTGCTCATCCACCTCAAAATCGTCCACCATAAAGGCATTAATGCGAGAAATTATTTCCTGCTGATTCATAAAAACTATTTACTTCTTGCTGGGTAAAAAATTAGGAGGGCGAAGTTATAAAAATTATACTGTATAAAGACAAAAACCAGATGATGTTAATCATGCAGAAGAAATACAGTGCTTTCTACCGAAATAGAATCAAAAAAAATTATTCGAAAGAATTTTGAAACGCGTCTTCAGAAATGAATATCTATGATGCTGTCCAAAGGAATGAGCGTACCTCCTTTCAATTGTAAATAATTGTCGGTGAGCGACCAGACTGTTGTTTCCACCATTTTAGGACCCTGAGTAGTTTCGAAAGTAAGGTGGGTTTTTCCTTTGTACTCATTTCCCAACCTCACAGCATACTCAAGTTCTTTACGCCACTTTTCGGACTTGTCTACAAATGCAGGTACAATTTTCAATGAGGGAATTTCTTCTTTTGCAATTACAGCGGGCATACAACCAAGATTTTGGTGACAAGCCTAAGTTACATAAGTCTGCTTAAAAAATGTGACTGGGGTTATAAAAAAAGAAACCGGCTAAACCGGTCTCTCTTCCTTTTCTAAAATTCTTACGGCGCATTTCGTGCATCAGACAGGTTGTCGCCACGTCCTCTTCCCGTTCGCTCTTTGAGATAATCTTCAATCAATTTTCTTTTGCCCGAACAAGCTTTAATTGCGTCCATTACAATTTGCTTTTCCACTCCAAATTTTTCACTTAAGTATCGTACTTCATACGGCTGGTTGGCTGATACGCGATCACGATCTCTTCCGCCGCGAAAATTCATATTGTCCATAACGCAGATTTTGTTGGTAGTTTTTAAATAATCGTGCCTTGCAATTCCTGAATTCGTTAAGCTTTTCCAAATCGAGACAAAATTTTACTGAATCGTTTCACATCAACATCAGATAGTATCTCTGTGCCATTAAAAAGATGGCTGGCTAACTGTCGTGCAAAAAACGGCGCTTGCAAAAATCCTTTACTACCCATGCCATTCAACAAGCCAATGGCTGGCTGGTGTGGATGAAACCCTACAAAGGGGCGATAATCTACACTCGAAGGTCGTTCGGAAGCTGCCGCTTCAATTACGGTAAAGGGTAAACACAAAATCTTCCGCAAGTAATTCGGCACTGTGGCGGTAAACGACACGGTAGGTTGTGTGTTCTCATATTTCCATTCAAATGACGATCCTACCCAAAATAAATTGTCGTGTAGCGGAATGAATTTAAAATGATGTTTGAAGATTTTATCTTTTGGAAGTTCAGGTATATCTACAATCAATGCCTGTCCTTTGTTGAGTGAAAAAGGCAGCAATTGAAAATAGGGATTGTGAAAACTCGCAGCGCCTTCGCAACAGATAATAGTGCTCGCTGAAAAATGTTTGTACCGAATACCCTTACTTCCTGCAATGCAATTGTTCCAGTCAAATGTTTCTTCCAAAAGACAATTATCAGCTATCAGTTCATTTCTCCAACCGGCTAATAATTCTGAAGAATCCACAACAAAACAAGGTGCGATTTTTCCCGCCCCGTAATCGAAATTGAAATAGGTTTTCAGAAAAACTGAATCGTCAATAGTGCTTAGATGTGTTTCAGTTTCCAGCCGTTTTTGAAAATTATTTTGTTCGTCAGCACCGGTATGCAACTGAATCATATCGAGCTTACGCAATAGTTTTCGCTCAAGTACAATTTCGAGTTCTTCATATACTTCAATTGCAGAATGAATTAGCTCGTCATATTTCCATGATTTCACGAACCGTTTGCCAGTTACAGGATTGATTAAACCGGCAGCTACTTTTGATGAAGCCAAACGATTGCCATCGTCAATAACCACGAACGATTTTTTCCGCTTGTACAGTTCGTAACTCATAAGTGTGCCACACAAGCCTTGACCAAGTATGATACAATCTACATTCACAGGAAATAATTTTAAAACGGTGCGCTAAGATGTGTTGTTAACCGGATGTTAACCGATGCAGTAAGTTGTGTTCCTTCTGAAACCAAAAATAACCTTTGCTCCGACATCTCCCTAATGTCCCTTTAGTTTAGTTCAATATTGCAATGGAGAAGGCGCTACTCATAGCGCCTTAGTTTTTTCATATCATTCTGCCTCACGCCTTACGGGGGATTTCCTTATTTTTACTTTTTCCCAATCAATGAAGTTGTTCTTCCAATCTATAATTCTCGGTGGCGTAATTAGTCTATCGCTTGTGGCGTGTGGACAAAGTAAAAAGGCTGCCGTTTCCAGCACTCCTGCCCATTTGATCCAAGCTTCTGTTAAGCGTACACTACCTGGCCGACCAGAAGGAAATATCGAAAAAAAATACAGGTTTTTAATCAGATGGCAATCTTCTGAAAAACCAGAGCAAGCATATTTCGTAAACGACGGACAGTGGATGCCATGCGCGGTAAACAAATTTGGTTCACGATATTCTACTTCGGAAATTAAAAAAGGGGACACACTGCAATTAATCGCATCCTCTTCTTCTGTAGTATCAGCTATGCGACCGAACATTAATAGCACTAATCTAATTTTTAAAACATCAAAATCAAGCTGGCAAACATTGTTGGTTTCTAAAATAGAAAAGGAACCAGACGTAGAAATGCCATAGCCAAAATTGAAAATGAAAACACTCACTTTACTCACTGTTACTTTGTTTCTCGTCAATGCGTCGCAAGCGCAATCTTGGTTGCCGGAAGCCGCAGGAACTACCAATTTGGAGGAAATAATTTCTTCCTATAAAAATCAAAATCGCACGGGAGAAGAAAACCGGAGCGAAGAATTACTGGGCGGAAAAATTAGAAAGGAAGGAAAAGGCTATCACATCGACCGCTGGACGTGGCATTGGCAGCAACATCTTGATGAAAATGGAAAACTTGCTTCGCCAATGCGCACATTTAAGGCCTGGCAACAAATGGAGCGAACGCAACGACATTTAAAGCAAAAATTCAAAACTACCAACCAATCTCAGTGGTCTTTCGTGGGACCTTCTTCTTCTCCGGGTGGGTATAATGGAATTGGTCGGATCAATGATATTGGATTTCACCCAACTGATACTAATACTTTTATTGTAGCAACTGCGGGCGGTGGCGCATGGCGAACCACAAACGGTGGCGTTAACTGGACATGCCTCACCGATATGCTTCCAGTGCTGGGCACTTCCGATATTGATTACAATCCACTTAATCCAAATACAATTTTTCTTTGTACGGGAGATAAAAATGCTGGGGATTCTTATAGCGTAGGTGTTCTAAAATCTACTGACGGGGGTGCGACCTGGGGCACTACGGGTTTGCAATTCAACACCAGCAGCCTTATGCTCACCAATAGTTTGCTTATCAATCCCCTTGATACCAACTCACTTACTTTGGCCACAAACACTTCCATATTGAAATCTTATGATGGTGGAGCCACATGGACACAAACAGTAACCGGGAATTTTAAAGAATTGCTTTACAATTCTGCCGATACTGCAATCATTCATGCTGCGTCTTCATCGAGCGGCGCGGTTTGGCGCTCTGCAGATGGCGGACTTACCTGGCAAAGTGTACTTAGTTTTCCTCTTACTTCCCGTGCTTCCATTGCTGTAACCCCGGCAGAACCTGGAGTAGTAAAAGCAGTGTTTGCCACGGCAAGCAACGGCGGCTTGTATGGTATCTATCATTCCTCAGATTCTGGGAAGACATTTTCCCATCTTTACGGAAGCAGTGGAGACTGTAGTACCAATATTTTAAACGGCGCTTCTATCCTTTCTCCTACAACTTGCAGTGGGCAGGGATGGTATGATCTTACAATTGTAATCAACCCTTTAAATGCCAATGAAGTTTTAGTAGGAGGTATTAATACGCACCGCTCAGTGAATGGTGGATTGTCCTGGGATATTGTTACAGAATGGACATCCAATCTTCCAGGCGTTCAAACCGTTCATGCTGACAAACATAAACTCAAATACAACCCTATAAATCCGGCAGTATTGTATGAATGTAATGACGGCGGAGTGTATAAATCTTACTTCCCTACTCTTTGGACGGATCTTTCCAATGGCTTGCAGATAACACAGTTTTATAGAATTGCAGGCTCGGACATGGCAAATTTTGTAATCGCCGGCTCGCAAGACAATGGAACTAAGCGCGTAACTTTTACAGGCGGATCGAATGAACTGACAGGCGGCGATGGCATGGATTGCCAGATAGATTTCACCAACCCCAACATATTTTACACTTCCAGCCAATATGGAAATTTCAGAAGAACCACTAACAACGGCGGCAACTTCACAAACATCAGCAACAAAATTCCCGGCGACTCCAGCGTGGCCTGGATTACGCCACTGGTGATTCATCCCTCCGATCCTTCTATGCTCATTGTTGGCTACGCTCATGTTTATTACAGTGGCGACCGAGGCGATAATTGGGTGGATATTTCACCGGGCTTTTCAAACGGGGTGAACATCACACGTATCTCCACAACAATCCAGGATCAAAACCGAATCTTTATTCTTCAAGGTGGAACAATCCGATACACTAAAGACTTCGGAAATTCGTGGTCGGCTGTTCCATTTGGATTTGGCGGTTCAATATCAGACATAATGATTGACCCAACAGACACCAACAGATTATTTGTTACCTACAGCGGATATGGCGCTACCAAAGTTGCACAATATTATTTTGGTTCGGGCTGGAGCAAAATCCAGGATTCTATTCCAAATGTACCCGTTCATTGTTTTGCTTACGACACGTCCAACAATACGCGCTACATCGGAACAGACATCGGAGTGTTTTATCAAGATGCTTCTATGAATAGCTGGGCACCATACAATAGCGGATTACCTGCCATTGAGGTAACAGACATTTCCATCAATTATGCAACACAAGAACTTTGGGCTTCAACCTACGGTAGAGGTGTATGGAAATCCCCCAAACATGCAGGCTCATTGAGTGTACCTTCATTTCCTTTAGCGCTCGACGTGATAACCGTTTCACCGAATCCGAATAAGGGACAGTTTACTATTTCCACCACCAATACGCAACTGCAAAGCGGGAATGTAAATGTGCGAATCCTGAACTATAGTGGCACTACAGCTATGAATGTGGAAGGTAGATTTGATGCCAGTGGAAAGCTTTCTATAAACGCCGGCAATCTTGTCACAGGCACTTACATAGTGGAAGTGAGCAAAAACAAAAGCATTGCAGCCAGAACGAAAATGGTAATTCTATAAAAGCACTGAAAAATAAATACTGCCCGTAGTGAAATACTGCGGGCTTATTATGCAACTACCAATTCTCGGGCATTCTGCAAGGCTGCATCGCTTGGCTTTTCTCCGCCTATCATTTGTGCAATTGCAAGTACACGTTCTTCCGGTTTTAATACCCGCACTTTTGTAGTCATTCTATCTTTCGCATCAAAATCTTTGTACACGAAAAAATGCTTTGCACCTTTTGCAGCTACCTGAGGCTGGTGCGTAATGCAAATAACCTGATGATGACCACCAAGTTCATGGAGTAATATGCCCACCTGTTTCGCTGCCTCACCGGATATACCCGTGTCCACTTCATCGAAAATAAGCGTTGGCAAGTGCATTGCTTTTGCAGTAAGCGATTTTATGCACAGCATTATCCGACTCATTTCACCACCAGAAGCAGCTTTGTACACTGGCAACAACTGCCCGGATTTATTGGCATCCAACAAAAACTGAACAGAATCATTTCCCAATTCATTTGGATGATCGAGGCGTTTCACTTCAATTTTAAATTGTGCATTTGGCATTCCTACAAGGTGAAGCAGACTATTGATTTTCTCCGCAATTTGTGGAGCAGTCATTGCTCGTTGCTCCGATAATTTTTTTGCCTCATCCAAAACATGCACATAAGCCTCAGCCTGAGCTTTGGTTAACTCCTCAATTTTTTCATGAAGATCAAGCGTAGCTTTCAATTCAGTGGCGAGATCAGCATGAATGGAAAGCAATTCGGTAGTGGTACGTACTCCGTGCTTTTTACAAAGTTTGTAACCCAAGTCTGTTTTGCTTTGTAATTCCAGCATCAAAGCCGGATCAACACTTACTTTAGACTCAAGGAATGCGAGTTCAGAAGCAATATCTTTTAGCTCTGCATAGGCAGACAAAAGTCTTTCGTTCAAAGGCTTTATCTCCGTCATTACATCGCCAATACTTTGAAATTGATGCGCAATACGTTTAAGTTCATTTACTAAAGGTTGCTCTCCATCTTCCAGCATATTCATCCCACTTTGCAACACGGAAATTATTCGCTCAGCATGTGCAAGTTGTTTAAGTTTTTGCTCCGCCTCCTCTATCTCATTTTCTTTGAAAGAAGCCTGTTCCAATTCTTCAAAAAGAAACTGCTTGTAGTCTGCTTCCTTTTGCCACTGTGCTTGTTGTGCGCGATATTGATCAAGTTGGTTAGTAATTCTTTTGTATTGCCTGAAAGCTTCCTGATATAATTTTCGTTGGGCACCATTTGCTGCAATTGCATCCACAACATCCATTTGAAAATGGTCATCCTCAAACGCCAGATGTCCAAACTGTTGATGAAGATCTACCAACAAACCGGTAAGCTTATTCAGAACATTTAAGGTAACTGGTGTATCATTTATGAATGCGCGCGATTTTCCACTTACATTTATTTCTCTGCGAATAATGCACAAGTCTTCGTCATCCAACTCTTCTTCCTCAAGCGTTGCCCTGAATGCTTCATTATCTTTCACATCAAAACAAGCTTCCACCACACACTTATCTTGTTTGTTTATAAGAACCGATGTATCTGCCCTTTCTCCGAGAATCAAGGAGAGCGCTCCCAAAATAATGCTCTTACCAGCGCCTGTTTCACCGGTTACTGTATTCAGTTGTTTGTGCGGCTCTATAGCTAAGTGATCAATGATCGCGTAGTTCCTGATAACCAATCGTTGCAACATACTTCAAAGGTAGCAAGACCTCACAGGTTTTAGAAACCTGTGAGATCTATCTTTGCACCATGGCGAAATTTTTCCTCAGAAAAAAAATAGGAGACAGAGTTATTAATGGGCATCCCTGGATTTTCTCAAACGAACTTGGTGACAGTGAGGGCGATTGTGAGCCAGGCGATATAGTGGAAGTATATTCTTACAATGGTTCTTTCGTAGGTAAAGGTTACATCAATCCGGCTTCGCAAATACGCATCCGCCTTTTAACACGCGAAAAGCAAGTAGAAATTAATGAACAGTTTTTCTTTGATAGAATAAAACAGGCGTGGGAGTACAGAAAACAAATTGGCTACGTAGAAAATTGTCGTTTGATATTTGGCGAAGCAGATGAGATGCCAGCTTTAATCATTGATAAATTCAATGACTACTTCGTGCTACAGACCCTGGCGCTTGGTATGGACAAATGGAAACAGGCAATTGTAGCTGCAATTAATAAAATATTTTCTCCAAGAGGAATCTATGAGCGCAATGATGTGCCTGTGCGGGAACTTGAAGGACTATCGCAGCAAAAAGGATTTTTGTCTGCACCCTTTGATACGAACATAATCATCAACGAAAATGGTTTGAAGTTTCATGTAGATATAGAAAATGGACAAAAAACCGGTTACTTCCTCGACCAGCAAGACAACCGAAGAACGATACAGCATATTGTAAAAGATGCGGATGTTCTGGAAGCATTTTGCTACACGGGTACCTTTTCACTCCATGCCGCACATTATGGTGCAAAGTCAGTTTTAGGACTTGACATCTCTGAGAATGCGGTACAAACGGCAAGAAGAAACGCCACGCTGAATGGACATGAGGACAAGTGTAAGTTTGAGGCAGTGAATGCGTTTGATATTTTGAAGCAATGGGGGAAAGAAGGAAAAAAATACGATGTAGTAATGCTCGATCCGCCAGCATTTACCAAGAGCAGGGAAAATATTCAGAAGGCAATAACAGGCTATAAAGAAATAAACCTGCGGGGTATGAAGCTAACCAGACCCGGTGGATTTTTGGTTACAGCATCCTGCACCAACTTAGTGAACCCCGAAATGTTTTTGAAAACAATTGAAATGGCTGCAAAAGATGCAAAAAGAAAGCTGCGGCAAATTACCTGGCAAACTCAAGCCTCCGACCACCCTATTCTCTGGCATGTTCCCAACACACAGTATTTGAAATTTCTGATCGTTCAGGTGCTGTAGATTCCTTGGCAAATGACAAATAATTAAGGGGCTGAAATTCAGCCCCTTTACTCTTATGGAATGTGGTTCTTACAGTTGGTTGTAGATACCTGCATCTACGTTGCGAGGTATTGCATAATACTGAAAAGACTTGTGCTTGTAGCCTTTTTTGATATAAACATCGGTATCGCCATCTTCTGCAACAGATACCCAATCGCTATTTCTTTCAATTTTCCAACGGTAAACCGCTACGGTATTTGGACCGCGACGAGTTAATGCGTAAAACTGTGGCTTCTTGTCTTTGTAACCCATCTTCAGCATCTGATCATCAGTATATTCATCTTCTGCAACGCTGATGTAATCTTTAGTTACAGGGTTGAACCAACTGTTTACAGCTACACGATCGGGGCCCGGAGTGCGATAGGCAAAAAACACAAGGTTTTTATCTTTCCATCCCCAGTTCAGCATTTGTCCTTCCTGGTACTCTCCCTCTGCTACCGTTACATAATTTTTATCCTCAGGATTATACCAGCGGTATACGCGTATC
Source organism: uncultured Taibaiella sp. (assembly GCA_937870855.1). Taxonomy (GTDB): domain Bacteria; phylum Bacteroidota; class Bacteroidia; order Chitinophagales; family Chitinophagaceae; genus JAFIGV01. The sequence goes on along the minus strand of CALMWT010000060.1, from coordinate 1,203 downwards.
AGCTCTTCGCCTTGAGCAAAGCCTTTATTTGCAAATAATACCGAAGCCAACACAGTTGTAATGAGGACGAAGGTTTTTTTCATAATTGAGCGCTTTTTTTCGAATTGGTTTCCAAAATACATAAAAATTTTGTTGCCCTGCAAGAGATTGGGTTAAAAAATTTTCGGCGGGTGCAAAACCATATTCTTAACCTTTGCTAAATCCTGCAATTGGAGTAGCTTTGACCCCCTTTATATGTCAGGCTGTCAGCCACAAATTGCTGCATAGCTTTTGATACTAAAAATTATCCTTGCAAATAAATAAGCCTGTTGAAACAGACATGCATTTCAGAATTATAACGACATAAAATGATTGGTTTTCTCTCAAAAATATTCGGTGGCAATAAATCCGACAAAGACGTTAAGCGCATTCAACCCATCGTAGCTGATATCAACAGAATATACAACTCCCTTCAGGCGCTCTCTCATGATGATCTTCGCAATAAAACTCAGGAGTTTCGGGTAAGAATAAAAGAATACCTAAAAGATATAGACGCAGAAATTGCAGGAAGAAAGTCTGATGCGGAATCTTATTCAGGTGATGATATTCATGGGCGGGAATCTATTTACGAAGACATAGATAAACTAACCAAAAGAAGAGACGAGCAGATCGAGGAAATTTTAAGAGAAATTCTTCCGGAGGCTTTTGCAGTAGTTAAAGAAACCGCTCGCCGCTTTAAGGAAAATACAGAATTAGTGGTTCTTGCCACAGAACTCGATAAAGATCTTGCTCTTGAAAAAGACTACATCCGCATTGATGGCGACCGCGCAATATTTCGCAATAGCTGGCAGGCAGCAGGCAATACCGTAACCTGGAACATGGTGCACTATGATGTGCAGTTAATAGGAGGTATCGTATTGCACGAAGGTAAGATTGCAGAAATGGCTACAGGTGAGGGTAAAACACTTGTTTCTACACTTCCTTCTTACCTCAATGCACTTGCCGGTGGAGGTGTGCATCTTGTAACGGTAAATGATTACCTCGCCCGTCGTGACCAGGAGTGGAACGGTCCTATTTTTGAATTTCTTGGGTTAACGGTTGATTGCATTGACAAACATCAACCTAACTCTCCAATGCGCCGCAAAGCCTATCTGGCAGACATCACCTACGGCACAAATAATGAATTTGGTTTTGACTATCTGCGCGATAACATGGTGCAGCATC
>CALMWT010000059.1 GCA_937870855.1 uncultured Taibaiella sp. | reverse complement strand
CACCAGAGGCAATCGGGACTTCTTAAAACTGTCAACCTATTTCAGGACAATACACATTGTCCCTTTCACCTGTTGTAATGTCTCCTTTTTTTTATGTCTAGAAGACTTAAAATCTCCCCCAAAGTCGTGATGAACCCCTTTGGTTTTGGTATTCACTTTCCTATATAGCTTTGTTTTCTCTTTATTCACTCTCAAATAATTGCAGTCGTTACTGAAGCTACTCGCAAAATTGTTTCAAAGGATGAAAGACACTGTCGAATTTTAAATCCGGTAGCTATTCCATAGTCTTTCCTACGGATCAATCGCTCCTTCCAACACGTCTATTTTCTCCACAAAATTCATAGAGTTGTTGATGTAAACATCGGCAGGTATAGAGTTTTCAATACCTACATCTTGCAGCAGGCGGGTGTTGTCGAACACATGCCCAAGCTCCATAAAATCGAGGTAAGGATCAAGCCCGGTGAAGAGGAGGCGGAGCTTGCTTTTGTCTTCAAAAGTGTGTTTCCAATAGTCGAGGTATGTGCTGTAGGAGTAGAGTTCGCTTTCGGGTGCCAGGCGGTTGCGTGCCCAGTGTTTTACCTGGTTTAGCATACTCTTGTTGATGAAGTTGAAGGGGGGCATTTCATCGAAATAAGACTCGAGTGTTTTGGAGAGTTTCAGTGCAGTGGTAGATCCTTCCTCGCCTGCGGATATATGATATACCTGGTGTTTTCTATTGGCAAAGAGGAGGGCTACGATGGCTTCAGCAGCATAGTTTACGGGTATAATATCGAGCTGTGCATGTTCGTTTACGGGTATGAGGCGAAGGTGGTTGATGGTTGCCATTGCCCAAAGTATAACGGGGCTGCGGGGCATTATGGGTCGGCTATCGCCCATTATGATGGATGGACGCGCAATAAGAATTTGGTGAGGGGCAAGGTGTTCTTTCACCAATAACTCGCCTTTCATTTTGGTGTAGGTATATTTTACCAGGTGGGTAGCATCGAGGTTGGGCGATTCGTCTTCATGCACTACGCGGTCTCTTACATCTTTGCCGCAAATAGTGGCTGTGCCTATGTATAGAAAGGTTTGTAGATGAGGTAATGTCTTTGCCCAAAGGAGTATTTTGGTTAGTCCGCCGATGTTAGCTTTTTCAACCAGATCATCGTTTACGCGAGAGAAGGAAGTGTTGGCAGCCGAGTGAATGATAACATCAATATCGCTGAGGTTTTCATTTTGCTGAAGGGCATTCGTAAGGTCATCGTCAAAGAGATTTCCCAGTACGGGTACTATGCGGCTTGGGTCAAAATCATCATCATGAAGATCAAATACATTTTCGAGCCGAGTGGTTGCTTCATCCATTGTTTTAGCGCGGAGCAGGCAGTATATTCTGTCAATTTCCGTTTGCTTAGAAAGCGTAACAAGGAGTTCTCCTCCCACAAGACCTGTTGCGCCGGTAAGTAAAATATTCATATCGTTAAACAAAAAAAAATTACAGCAAGCTTAGAGTGATTAAAATAACCTTATAAGCGTAATGGGCGAAGATACTGTTTTATAGGACTTTTTGCGGTGTGCAGGATATGTATGATTGCATCCTTCTAATAGAAAAGAAAACCGCCTCAAATATTTTGAGACGGATTTTCAGTAGCAAGTCTTTTCACTTTACTGCGTCACTGGATCTATGCTCCATGAACCAGTTTAGTGTTACGCTTTTCTTTCAGATTTGCATCAAGCGCTTCAAGAAATTCTTCAGTATAAAGGTAATGCTCGCCGTGATTTACCTTATTTCCATGCACCGATATGGCGAGGTCTTTGGTCATCTTTCCGCTTTCCACCGTTTCTATACATACGGCTTCAAGCGCATTGCAAAAGTCAATTAGTTCCTGATTTTCATCCAGCTTACCACGAAAAGCAAGTCCACGCGTCCATGCAAAAATGGAAGCAATAGGGTTGGTAGAAGTAGGATTTCCTTTCTGATGTTCGCGGTAGTGGCGGGTAACAGTACCATGCGCCGCTTCTGCCTCCATCGTTTTTCCATCGGGCGTTACAAGCACGGAAGTCATCAACCCAAGCGATCCAAAACCCTGCGCCACCGTATCGCTTTGCACATCGCCATCGTAGTTTTTACAAGCCCACACAAAGTTGCCATTCCACTTCAATGCGCTCGCCACCATATCGTCTATCAGGCGGTGTTCATACTGCACATCTGGATGTTGTTTGCTTACTTCTTCGAAAATATCTTTGAAACGTCCATCATATTTTTTCAAGATGGTGTTTTTAGTAGAAAGGTAAAGCGGCCAGCCTTTTTGCTTTGCCATGTTAAAACAGCTTTGTGCAAACCCGCGAATAGATTCATCGGTGTTATACATTGCCATTGCCACGCCATCTCCTTTGAAGTTGTAAACTTCGTGTTCGATGGTTTCACCGTTTTCTCCTTCAAATTTGATTGTCAATTTTCCTTTTCCTTTTACAAGAAAATCGGTTGCACGATATTGATCTCCGAAAGCGTGACGACCTACGATGATGGGCGCATTCCAATTGGTTACCAAGCGAGGTACATTCTTTATCACAATAGGCTCGCGGAAAACAGTTCCATCAAGAATGTTGCGGATAGTGCCGTTGGGGCTTTTCCACATCTGCTTCAGGTTAAACTCCTTCACACGGTCTTCATCGGGAGTAATGGTTGCGCACTTTATGCCCACACCAATTTCTCTAATTGCATTTGCGGCATCAATCGTAACCTGATCGTTCGTTGCATCGCGATGCTCCAGGCCGAGGTCGTAATATTTTATATCCACATCCACATAAGGCAGGATCAGTTTGTCTTTAATAAACTTCCAGATGATGCGCGTCATTTCATCGCCATCAAGCTCCACCACAGGATTTGCAACTTTAATTTTTGCCATAGAATGTGTTTTATGAAAGAGGGCAAATTTATAAAAATATGTGAGGTGGCGGTATGGCAAATTAAGTTGCTCAATAGCTTTGTTTCTTTGAGAAGCAACGATATTTATGCAGTACAACTATAAAATACGCTTGATGCGGGAGGAAGAAGGCGGATATACTGTATTAGTACCTGCTTTGCCCGGGTGCATCACTTACGGTGAAACAGTAGATGAAGCAATTGCAATGGCAAAAGAAGCGATTGAAGTTTATATTGAAGAATTGCGTGAAAGAGGCGTGAATTAATGGCTTATTAACTTTGAAATAAAACCATAACAAATGAGTAACCCTTCATGGAAAGACAGAATTACGGTAAACCCCGACCAATGCGGCGGCGCGACCTTGCATTCGGGAATGAGAATACGGGGTATAGATATTTTAGGTTTACTGGCTTCGGGACTTACACAGACAGAAATACTCCGAAGAACTTCCTGACCTGGAAAAAGAAGATATTGAAGCGGCGCTTAATTTTTGCGCTGTTTAACAACCTTTATATCAGCAGTGCAATTGAAACAATGATACCATTTGGAAAAAAAGGGGATAGGAAAACCTAAGAGAAAAAAGGGAATCGCAAATAAGATTTTGGATGGTTTTTTTACTATCGAAATATCACCAGAATTGCAAACCGGACATTCATTTATTTCTCCTGTAGCATTTGTAATCGTTGCTGTTTTGTTGTTTTCAGAATCTAAATAGCCGTACTCTTTCAAAATCCGGATAGCATTCACTCTGTCCTCTTCTTTTACCTGAAGTTTTACCCCGCCTAAAGCATTTGAGTAAAAAGGATTCGCTTGAATGGTCAATTCATCTTTCAAAAAGCAGAAAATATCTTCTGATTCAATAACTGACCGTGCCATTGCAGCCTCGTGGGCATAAGTAAAGGACTTAATTGTTACAAGATTATCCATACTCGAACTACCTAAGTGACGCATTCAACTCCTTCAACCTTTCACCCCCAGGGCACAGCACATCTTCTTTCAGTTTGTTTAAAGGCGTGTCAGATGAATTAAGGACGTGATGCAATTCTTTTGTATCGGGATCAATGTAGAGCAAGCCTGTGAGTATCTCTTGTTTTGCAGATGCTTTTTTCAAAGCGGTGATTGCAGAAAGTCTGTCGAGCGGATTCCATTCTTCATGCAGTTTATTGAGTTGCAAAACAGAACCGTCGTGCATCGTAATACCTTTTATTTCGCCTTGATTATACTCAGTTGCGATGGTTTCCATTTCCGGCACATAATCCATTTTGCTTGTCAGGGCAGTATGTTCCCGCACAAATTCATAAGACTTTGTAGAACCGGGATTATTATTGAACGTAACACAAGGAGAGATCACATTGATGAATGCAAAACCGCGATGATTGATAGCTGCTTTGATAAGCGGCACTAATTGTTCTTTGTCTCCCGAAAAACTTTGCGCAACGAATGAAGAGCCCAGTTCAACAGCAAGGCTTGCAAGGTCTATGGATTGAAACAGATTTACATCGCCATGTTTGTTTTTGGAACCTTCATCTGCAGTTGCAGAATCTTGTCCTTTCGTCAACCCGTAGCAGCCATTGTTCATCACTATGTAAACCATGTTCAGGTTGCGGCGAATAACATGCGCAAACTGACCCATACCGATGGAAGCAGTATCACCATCGCCGGAAACACCGAGATACAACAAGTCGCGGTTGGCAAGATTTGCACCAGTAGCCACCGATGGCATACGCCCATGAACGGAATTGAAGCCATGCGAATTGCCAAGAAAGTAAGTGGGTGTTTTGGAAGAGCAACCAATGCCTGAAAGCTTCGCAACTTTATGGGGTTCTATGTCCAGTTCATAACAAGCCTGCACGATGCCTGCACTAATAGAATCATGTCCGCAGCCTGCGCATAATGTAGAGAGCGCACCTTCGTAATAGGCAATGGTGTAGCCAAGTTTGTTGGTAGGTAATTGCGGATGTCGGAATGCCGGTTTTATGTATGTCACGTCTATAAGTTTTGAATGTTGAATGTTGAGTTTTGAGTTTTTCTCACAGAGTAACGTTTTGTATATGGTTTTTCCTTTTCCCTTTTTCATTTTGCATTTTCACCGCAAAGGCGCGGAGACGCAAAGGTCAATCTTGGGTAATCTTTCAATCCTGCAAATCCCTGTTCAAACAATTTTATAGTTTTCCCTTTTTCATTTTGAATTTTCACCGCAAAGTCGCGGAGACGCAAAGGTCAATCTTGGTAATCTTTCAATCCTGCAAATCCTGGTTCAAACAATTTTATAGTTTTTCATTTTTCATTTTACCTTTTAATTTGTCTCACAATATTATCCGCAGTAATTGGCATACCGTCATAGTTCAAAACAGAGATTAGTTTTTTCGGATCAATGCCAAGTTCTATCATCAGGAGGCTTTTCATTTGTGCATCGCGGTTTTGCTCTATCACAAATATCTTTTCGTGCGTTTCAATAAAGGCTTTAACCTCTTCAGTAAATGGAAAAGATTTTACCCTGATTGCATCCACTAAAATATTTTCTTCGTTCAAAATATGCATGGCTTCTTCAGCAGCATATTGAGAAGTTCCGAAGAAGAGCATACCATTGCCTGATCGGTTATGCGATTGATAAAGTTGTGGTTTTGGGACTAATGTTTTTGCTGTGTTCCATTTTTTTATCAGTCTATCCATGTTGCGTTTATAGACTGCGCCGTCTTCTGTGTATGCAGCGTATTCATCTCTCGATGTGCCGCGTGTAAAAAACGAACCTTTGGAAGGATGCGTAGCGGGATAAGTACGGTAAGGAATTCCATCGCCATCAACATCCAAATAGCGACCAAATTTTCCAACGCTTTCCAAGTCTTCTACAGTCAGCACTTTGCCACGTTTGTATTTTCTGTTATCATCCCATTCAAATGGCGGCGACACATGATCGTTCATACCAAGATCGAGATCGGTGAGTAAGATGACAGGGGTTTGCAATTGCTCTGCCAGATCAAAAGCTTCTGCGGTCATCTCAAAACATTCCTTTGGTGTGGAAGGAAATAACAGCACATGTTTCGTATCTCCGTGTGATGCGTAAGCCGCTTCCATCACATCGCTTTGCTGTGTGCGTGTAGGCATTCCTGTTGACGGGCCGGTACGTTGCACATCTATCAACACAGCAGGTACTTCAGCAAAATAAGCAAGACCAATAAACTCATTCATTAAGGATACACCCGGGCCGCTCGTTGCCGTGAAGGAACGCGCACCATTCCAACCAGCACCTATTACCATACCCATTGCAGCAAGTTCATCTTCTGCCTGAACGATTGCATAGTTTTTCTTGCCCGTGTGCGGATCCATACGAAACTCTTCTGCATAATTTCCAAATGCCTCAGCAACGGAAGTAGAAGGCGTGATGGGATACCATGCACAAACCGTAGCGCCGCCATATACCGCGCCCAGCCCGCAGGCAGCGTTGCCATCTATCATTATTGAGTCTCCAATAAGGTTTCTTCTTTCTACGCGAATAGGAAGTGGATACTGAAAATGTTCTTTCACATAATCCACACCCATCTGCAAGGCTTTTACATTTGGCGCAATCAATTTTTCTTTTCCTTTGAACTGCTCGCCTAAAAGCGTAACCAATACATCAAATTCAATATCGAGCAACGCAGATAATGCGCCCACGTAAACGATGTTCTTAAACAATTGTCTTTGCCGAGGATCGGTATATTCCCGGTTGCACATTTCCATCAGTGGAATATCAATGTAATTGATGTCTCCGCGGATAAATTCATCGTGCAGCTTTTTTGTACTGTCGTAAAGAAAATAACCATCGCTTTTTACATCTGCCACATCTTTTTTCATGCTTTGGGGATTGACGCACACCATCAGATCAATTCTTTCGCGCCTGCCGAGCCAGCCTTTTTCATTTACACGCACTTCATACCATGTGGGTAAGCCCTGAATGTTGGAAGGAAAAATATTTTTCGGTGTAACGGGAATGCCCATTCTGAAAATTGCCTTGGTAAAAAGGAAGTTGGCACTGGCAGAACCCGTACCGTTTACATTGGCAAACCTTACTACAAAATCATTGACCATACTTAGGATATTTTTCTCGCAACGGTTTGTTCTTTCTCGCAACGAACGCTACGATTATTTATTTTGAAATAATATTTTCTGCTTTTTTGCCAATTTCTTTATTGTCGTTGCGAGAAACATTTACGCCAATACTTTTTCTCCACAGGCGTTTGTCGCTTTTGTTACGTTGTAATAAAACTGTTTCATATCCCAGGCTGCGGTAGGGCAACGCTCTGCGCACAAGCCACAATGCAGACATACATTTTCATCCTTCACCATTACTCGTTTTGTTGGTAATAGATCCGAAACGTAAAGGTCTTGGGTTGTGTTCATCGCGGGTACTTTCAGTTTTTCGCGCAAGTCCATTTCGTCCTCTTCATTTGTAGTGAACGTGATGCAAGAAGTAGGACAAATGTCAACGCAGGCATCGCATTCTATACATTTGTTTTCCGTAAAAACAGTTTGCACATCGCAATTCAAACAACGCTGTGCTTCTTTAAATCCCTGCAACCGATTAAACCCAAGTTCCACTTCTTTTTTTCTGTCTTTTAGTGTTTGTGTTTTTTCTGCCTGCGGAACAATATATCGTTCGTCCGTTACCACATAGCTGTCGTAGCTCCATTCGTGAATGCCCATCTTCATGCTCTGCAAGTTCACCATCGGAGAAGGACGATCATTTTTTATATCCAAACCTTCGCATTGCAAATGAATAGAGATGGCAGCCTGATGTCCATGCGCCACTGCTGTGATTACATTCTTTGGGCCGAATGCTGCATCGCCGCCGAAGAAAACTTTTTTATTTGTTGAAACATGTGTCAGATCATCAACCACAGGCATGTTCCATTTATCAAATTCAATTCCCAGATCGCGTTCTATCCACGGAAAACTATTTTCTTGTCCGATGGCTACAAGTACATCATCTGCTTCATAAAAAACTTCAGGTTCGCCGGTAGCAATTAGTTTTCTTTTTCCATGCTCATAAACCGCATGAACTTTCTCGAACATCATTCCTGCAAGCTTTCCATCTTTTATCACAAAAGACTTTGGCACATGATCATCTATGATCGGAATGTCTTCGTGCATCGCATCTTCTTTTTCCCAGGGGGAAGCTTTCATTTCTGCAAAAGGACTGCGCACAATTACTTTCACATCCTCACCGCCCAATCTGCGTGCTGTGCGACAACAATCCATTGCGGTATTTCCACCACCAAGAACGATCACTTTTTTGCCAATAGAATGTTTATGCTCAAACGCTACACTTGCCAGCCAGTTAATGCCGATATGAATATTTGCATCGCCTTCCTTTCTTCCCGGCAAGTCGGGCAGATCACGGCCACGCGGCGCGCCCGAACCGACAAATACTGCATCGTAATTTTTATCAAGAATCTCTTTCAATGAAGAAACATACTGATTGAAATGCGTGTGAATGCCGAGATCAAGAATGAAATTCACTTCTTCATTCAATACCGTTTCAGGCAAACGAAAAGAGGGAATCTGACTGCGCATAAAACCGCCTCCTGCTTTCTGTTCATCATACAAATCTAACTTATAACCAAGTGGAGCAAGATCGCGCGCTACAGTAAGTGATGCAGGCCCCGCGCCAATGAGTGCAATGCTCTTTCCATTCGGCATAAACGGACCTTGCGGCATGTACTTTCTTACATCCTCTTTATTGTCGGCAGCTACCCGTTTCAATCTGCAAATCGCAACAGGTTCTTCTTCTACTCTTCCTCTTCTGCACGCAGGCTCGCACGGTCGGTCGCAGGTTCTGCCGAGTACACCGGGAAACACATTAGAATCCCAATTGATCATGTAGGCTTCAGTGTATTTTCCTTCTGCAATCAGCCTTATGTATTCTGGAACAGGTGTGTGCGCCGGACAAGCATATTGACAATCCACTACCTTGTGGAAATACTCGGGGTCTTTGATATTGGTTGGTTCCAATTGCTAACTTTTTAGAGTTAAGAAATGTAATCCCCGCTTTCAGCAATTATGAAAGTGTACTCTAAATCTAATTCTTTTTTGAATTAAAGGAAATTCTGGAGAGATGTTTTCTTCAACATAGTGCGAAGCGATGCTTCAAAGGGTCTTTATCCAGTTCATTTTTACGTAGCTCAACATGCAATTTATCGAACTATGCTACATTTACGGCAATGAATACCACGAAGAAAATTCTTGAGTGCGTACCCAATTTTTCTGAAGGGAGAGATAAGAATATCATTGAGTCAATTGCTGAAAGTATTCGTTCAGTAGAAGGCGCGCATCTGTTGCATGTAGATATTAGTCCGGCTGCAAACAGAACCGTAATGACATTTGCAGGTGAACCGGAAGCTGTAATTGAAGCGGCTTTTCAGGCAATAAAAAAAGCAGGTGAACTTATTGACATGCGCAATCAAATAGGTGTGCATCCGCGTATTGGTGCAACAGATGTTTGTCCGCTCGTGCCGTTGTATAACATGACGATGGACGAAGCAAATGACTGTGCAATGAAACTCGGAGCAAGGGTAGGAGAAGAATTGAACATTCCGGTTTATCTCTACGAATATTCTGCATCAAAAGATCATCGTCGTGCATTGCCTGATATTCGTAAAGGACAGTATGAAGGTTTTGCAGAGAAAGTAAAATTACCCGACTGGATGCCTGATTACGGAAATGAATTTAATGCAGCCACTGGCGCAACCGTTATCGGCGCGCGTGAAATTCTTGTAGCATTCAACATTGCGTTAAATACACAAGACGTTTCCAAAGCAAAATATATTGCAGAACGAATAAGAGAACGCGGTTATCGGGAAAATAGGAAACGAATACCAGGCTTGCTCTCAAAAGTTCGCGCTATAGGATGGTATATGGCCGATTACAATTGCGCGCAGGTTTCTTTGAATTTGCTTGACCATCGTGAAAGTTCACCGCTGAAAGTATGGGAAGGATGTAAGGCATTAGCTTGTGAGGTAGATGTTGCTGTAATTGGCAGCGAAGTAATTGGTCTGATACCTGAAAGATGTTTGCTGGAAGCAGGTTCGTTCGTTTACCTCGAAAAAAGAGAAGAAAATGTAAACGATAAACAATTGCTTATTCATTACGCAATCGAACTTTTAGGTTTGAACAAACTAAAAGGTTTTAAGGAACAAGAGAAGGTTTTGGAGTATGCTTTAGCTCATGCTGGATTGATAGGATAAGGGCACAAAATTTATTACTTTTGAATAAATCATTGAAAGAATGTCCTCTATAGAACTTCAGGTATATGATATTTTGAAATCAAAATTTGGCGAGAAAGAAGCAGCCAAGGTTATAGATTATTTTGAACAAAAAGCTGAAGAGAAAATCAATCAAAAGAAGGATATCTTCCTTACGAAAGATGATAAGGTTGATTTAATTAAAAGGATGTTTGCGTTTTGGGTGGGTACTATTGGAGTTCTTTCCGGCATTATGTTCATATTGCTTAATGCGTATTTGAAGCATTAAGTCCCAAATATTATACGTGTTTTTTTCCGTCGTTAAATTTCTTTTATACCCCTTAGCGCTATTATACGGTGGCATTGTCTGGTTACGAAATCGATTGTACGATACCGGCATTTTTTCTTCTATAGAATTCAGCGTCCCCGTTATTTCAGTTGGTAATTTATCTGTTGGCGGAACGGGAAAGACGCCGCATGTTGAATACCTGATTCGTTTGCTTCAATACCAGTATCAGGTGGCTACTATGAGTCGCGGGTATAAAAGACGTACACAAGGTTTTTTGCTGGCAGATGCAAATGCAAATGCACTGCGTTTAGGCGATGAACCAATGCAGTATCACATGAAGTTTCCTGAAGTGGCTGTGAGTGTTGCGGAAGAAAGAATAACGGGCATACCAACATTATTGCAAAAAAGAAGTGATGTAGATGTTGTGCTGTTGGACGATGCCTACCAGCATCGCTCGGTGAAGCCTGGATTGAATATTCTGATCACCGATTTTTCAAAGCCTTTTTACAACGATTTCATTCTTCCTTATGGGAGATTGAGAGAGGGTAGAAATGCCTACAAACGTGCGGATATAATTATCGTCTCAAAAAGCCCGCTTGATCTAACTGAAGAAAAAGCAAATGAAATAACGTGCCGCATTAATCCGTTGCCACACCAGCAGGTTTTCTTTTCCTGTATAGAATATGATACTCCCTACGATTTCTTTACAAAGGAAACTGTTTCGCTTACGAATGCTAACGCAGTCTTAGTTTGTTGCATTGCCAAGCCAGAACCTCTTGTTCATTTTTTACAAAGAAATACAAAAGATGTGCATGTGCTTTCTTACCCTGACCATCATTATTTTTTGAGCAAGGATATGGAAGAGATAACTGACGCTTACAGGAATTGGAATATACCAGACAAAGTAATTGTTACAACAGAAAAAGACGCAACCCGTCTTCATCTTCAAACCGATAGGCTCCGTTCGCTGAATGCGAGAATAGTGGTGTTGCCTATCAGGGTCAGTTTCTTGTTTCGGGAAGGCGAACAATTCGATAGGAAAGTGCATCAGTACATAGATAGTGCGGTAGCCGATTACCGGACTATGCACCAACTAGAAGGATAGGAATAATAATACTTGCGCAAATCTTAACAAACGGTACGCTTTTTGTTTTGTGGTTGGTGTTATTCATTTCGCCTAACAATATCATTTCTAAAAATAAAAACACAATGGTCACAAATAGTAGGAGGTTTCTGGTAATAGCCACCCTAATAATCGTTGGCTTTATATCTTTCAAGGCGTTTGCACAAGATGAAACTGATGCATTGCGCTACTCTTTTTTATCTCCTCAGGGCACTGCCAGATCTATGGGTTTTGGCAATGCGCTCGGTTCTGTTGGCGGTGATTTCGCATCCCTTAGCGTCAATCCGGCAGGCATTGGCATTTATCGCAGAGGCGAAATGATGCTCACCCCTGCTTTTCGTTTTGGCAGTACAGATGCCCGCTATTTAAATACTACACTCGACGATTCGAGAACTGCTTTTAATTTCAATAACCTCGGTATCGTTTTTACCCATGCAGAAAAAGGAAGACGCTACGATAAAGCCAATTGGAAAACAGTTTCTTTTGGTATTGGTGTAAACAGAACGGCAGACTT
>CALMWT010000058.1 GCA_937870855.1 uncultured Taibaiella sp. | reverse complement strand
CGAACAGAGCTACCTTAATATTATCGCCCAACTGGAAGCGCGGGGTGGCGACAGCAAACTGATAGCTTTAGAAATGAAGAAAAGACATTCAGCGCTTTTTCCGTCAGGCACGACTTGGGATGCTTCCTTGTTCGATTCCTAATTTTTGACAACTCGTTTTGTAACAACCTTGCGTCAATCCACTTTGGTCGGTTTGCTTACTTCGCCGGAAGCATAAATTGCAGTCTTCTTCCTGAGCTTGCGCATACCATAGGCGGCTGCGGCAGTTACCAATAAGTAAGATGCTCCGTCTATAGGTGTTTCTTCTTGTCCGGGGTCTTCATCAAGTGGATCTTCACCACCATCTCCAGGGTCTGCGGATACAAAGAGCGGAAACATTATTGCTGCAAATAAAAAGGCGAGCATTTTATTCTTGTAGTTCATAGATATTTGATTGATGTTATTTATGGAAATGATTACTGCTTCAGTATTTTTTCTTCAGCGATTCTTGATCCACTTTCCTCCATTAGTTGCAAGAAGTAAAGTCCCGGCGAAAACTTTTCAATGTTTATACTTACCGAACTCTGCGTGTGGTTGTGCTGTAGTGTTTGTCGTGCTGCTTCCTGTCCCAATGCGTTTATGATTACTATTTCGTAGTTGCCAGTTTTCAAGCCCTCAATATCAACTGTCAGCAATGGGCCTTCGGTTGGATTAGGATAAAGCGTGAGGTAAGGTTTTATGTGTGCCATACTTGCCTTCACTATTTGGGAATAGGTAGCGACTGTACTCCGGGCGACTGCTTTTATTCTGTAATAATTATCTCCATTATTGGGTTGTGTATCGTTCCAGCTATAGCTATTTTGTTTATCAGATAATTGGCTGCCGATCTTATGAAACGCAGTTCCGTTTATGCTGCGCTCTATATCGTACTGCCTTATTTCGCTTTCCTCTGAAACAGTCCACTTAACTGCGATAGCGCTTTCTATTTTCTTTGCTTCGACAGATGTGAATTTTGCAGCGCTCAACGGGTTGGTACCACCAAACACAATCATAAATCTTCCATCGCTACTTGAAGCGGAGTTGCTGGTGACAGAGAATGCGTAGGTAGTATTGGTTGTTAATGAAACGGGCGTGGCGGTGGAAAGGAAGTTATCGAGCAGTGTGGCAGTGAGGTAAGACGCATTGATGTTGGCAGGCTGAAACACGAGTTGGTAGCTTGCTTGTTGCAGTCCGCTCAGTGCTATTTTTAAAGTATCTCCTATATCATACAAGGTTCGCTTTTCAATAGATAGTTTTTTGGAACCATGGAGAATTGAAATACTCTCGTTGAAGTTGGTGAACTTCAGAGCGTCTTTATCATTGAGTGCGTTGCTATTGTTTTGGTGGCAAACAGCAATTGTTCCATCCAAAAGAATTGGAATCAAGTTGATCTGTTTGAACAATTGTACTCTGAATGTTTCAGTGCTACCGCCATTAGTTCGGAATATCGGTGTTTGTGCTGCGTTCGTTTCTTTATCGTCTTCCTGAATAATCAATGTAGATGGGTTACCCACGCTATTGCCTTCTACAAAAAAAGCTTGACCGTTTTGAATGTACTGGTTTTGGCTACCCACACTTGTTATGTACGAACTGCTATTGTCGTCATAGGTCACAGTTGCATAAGCGCCAATGTTTCCAAGATTTGGATCTATTGCCCAAAATGTTCTGTTGATGTTAGACGTTACCGGGTTGTTGTTCCATACCTTATCGAAATCTAAAGGACAGGCATAAGGATTGCCAACCAAATAGTAAATGTTGCTGCTGCTTGGTGGGATAAAATTGTAGGTCTGCGTTCCTGTAATGAGTTCACCGGTTGCATCACTGTTTGTAGCACCAGAACCCGAGCTTATATTTCCTGAATTGTAGTGGCCCGAAACAAACACGAGAAAAGGCTTGTTGCCAGATGCACCAAAAAGGGTTTCATTTTTTGTGTCGGTAACTGAAACATAGGCATTGGTAGTGCTGTTGTAAGTTCTCAAAGAAGAAGAAGGACCTGTTGCAAGTCCATTTCCGATAATGCCCGTTCCGCCCGGCCCCCAGATTTCAATGCCGGTGTTATCGTTCGTACCGTTGTTTTGCCAATTATAAAACACAGAATTATTTACGTTTCCTTTTAGTGGTGAAGTGAGTAGTCTCCAGCTTCTACCCGATGATGCGTTTGCCGGTGCAGACAAATACCGTTCATGCGTTACATTTCCGGTAATAGTTCCCGCCACTGTTCCAACCATTGCAGTTGCTGAAGCGGATGTTGATTTTAATCTGAGATTGCCTGCTGTGGTGAGTGTTGCATTGTTTTGTACTAAAAGAAGTCCTGAAAGATTTACGTATTTGTCGAGGGAAATGCTGGCATTTATAGTCAGGTTTACGGCATTTACAGTTGTAAAATCGTTTCCGAAGGGAGTGGTTGTAGCAGTTGTAAAAACATAGCTTGCCCCGGACGGAAGATTCTTGGTTGTCCATGTGCCGGTAGCAGTAGATAGCCCTGCGCTATTGCCAAGTGTAAGGGTTGCTCCTGCATTGATGGTAAGTGTCCGGTTGCTGCCTGTTGAAGTAATTATGCCATTCAAAGCAAGTGTGGCCCCGGAAGGAACAGTGAGATCGCCATCAATAGTAAGCGTTGCTCCGGCATCAACCATTAGTATCCCCCCTGCATTAAGAGTAATTGAACTAATAGTTTGATTGCTGCTGATTTTTAAAATTCCCCCATTATTTATAGTAACTGGCGATAAGGGATTGATGGTAGTACCAGATGAACGATTCAATTGCAACACACCGCCATTTACCGTTGTGCTACCTGTGTAGGTGTTGGCATCTCCTAATGTTAGTGTTCCCACGCCAGACTTCACTAAAGAAACCTGATCGGTAATTATCCCTGAGTTGGCATTCGTTCCGTCGCCAAAACTGCCACTGCCGTTAACGGTGAGTATTGCCGGGGTTGTGGAAGTAATAAGATTATTGAGAGAAGCACTTACGTTTGTTCCTGTAATGGAATTTATACCTGCAACTTCCTGATTGAAACCGTTTAGGTTGAAGGTGCCGATATTCGTATTGCCGGCTTGTCCTAAGTTTAATACCGAGGCGATGGGTAAGGCGTTTGCCGCAGCTATGCGAAGAGTGCCGGCATTAATAGTAGTAGCTCCAGAATAAGTATTACTTCCTCCTAAAACCAAAGTGCCGGTTCCTTGTTTTACAAGAATACCAGGAGTAGCTCCCACAAGATCGGCAATCACACCATTATAAGTAAGCTCCACTAACCCCGTTGTGAAAATGGAAGTGCCTTGTGTATTTCCTACCTGTATGCCCCGCCCGGCAGTCAACGCAAAGACACCGTTATCTGCTACAGATAATCTACCGCCATTAATATTAATAGTGTTGGTCAGGTTTCCAAAACTGCCATCCGATGTAAATCTTACTTCGGCAATTCCGGTACTTCCATCTCCATTAATGCTAATCGGCCCGCTGAAGGTATTTGCTGTATTGGTAATATCGAAACGTCCTGTGCCATTTGTGTTTGCCGTAAACGTTATTCCGTTAGAACCTGTATTTGAAATTATACCGCTAAAAGTATAAAGGGCAGAATTGCCAAGGGTAATAGTTCTGTGGGCATTGCCCAGAGAAACATTATCGGTGAAGGTGAGATTTCCATTTCCAACTTTGGAATTGTTTGCATTGATCTCTCCTATTTGAAAATTACCGCTAATGAAAATCCCACCTCCAAATTTGCCAGTAAATGTTTTTGCAACAGAACCTGTAGCCAGAATGCCGCCCGCTAATGTAAGCGTGTTTCAAGCATGGTTGCCCATTGAATTTACACCATCAGCTACCATAGTTCCTCCAGATAAAGTAAAGCCACCGTTGTAACCACCACCTGTTCCTATTACAAGAGTGCCAAGTCCGGTTTTGTTGAAACCAGTTCCCGCAGTGGTGGACACTGCTTGATTGGCTAAATCAAAAACACTATTACTCCCCACATTTATGGTTCTGATATTTCCATTAGTAGCGAGCGTGTTTGCATTGGCTGTAAATGATACCGTTACTCCACTGGCTACAGTGATATTTCCTATGTTTACAGTAGCACCCATACCTGCAAACGAGTAGCTGCCTGAGGTAAAATGTACCGCATTGCTTGGAGCGTAATTACTGGTGTAAGTGGGTCCGTCAGAACTATTGTTCCATCTTGAGGAATTCCATGAAGTAGTCACACTTGCATCGGTGTAAGATGTTTGGCCAAATGTTTGTTCGGGAGCGAAAATCAGGATTGCAGCCAGGAAAATAGAGAAAACATGGAGTATACTTTTCATATCTTAAAGTGGTTTGTAAGCATTTGACAACGATAATTTTTGTGGGAAACTTTCTCAATCAACCTACTAATCCATTCCTTGCTCCTGTTTTCCTCCGATCTGATTGCAAAGCTTATATACTTAATACATAGCCGCAATGGTAAATAGTGCCGTTTGGACTGCATTTTTATGCCGTATTAATTGGGCTGTAATTTTTCATAATTGCTCTCATCTTTGAACTATACCCTGCGCTTAATTTAAATTTTCTAAATCCCAAAAACGACATTCTGTTATTTTGCAGTTAATT
>CALMWT010000057.1 GCA_937870855.1 uncultured Taibaiella sp. | reverse complement strand
CGCTAATCCTCGAGCACTAAGTACACTCCCCAAAAATCCGCCGCCCTTGCCACCACCACCGCTTAGTTTACGCTCGGCGCGGTCGAGGTCTGATGTGTCAACCTTTATTTTTGTGGTTCGTCCCAGATTGTCAAGGTGTCGCTGGGTGCGCCCGATAGAGGCATCGACTTTGGCAAAAGATGTTTGAGCAACGGACTGCATTCGCATCATACCGCCGCTCATTAAGTCCTTTAGCTTCAGGACAAATTCAACATTACTTATTGACATGGAATTATTTTTTGTAGTGGATAGTCAGGTATTAGTTTTTTGAGGTCAATTACCCATAAGGGCTTTTTGCATCTCCTCAAGAGACGGGATATTGATGCACTCGGCTTCCTTACCCTGTATAAGCTTGTTAAGCTCTAAAACGCTAATAAAGTGCATTTGAAACACTGTGTAA
The DNA here is from genome assembly GCA_937870855.1 of uncultured Taibaiella sp. Classification (GTDB taxonomy): domain Bacteria; phylum Bacteroidota; class Bacteroidia; order Chitinophagales; family Chitinophagaceae; genus JAFIGV01. The sequence continues at coordinate 4,559 of CALMWT010000057.1, read as the reverse complement.
ACACAGTCCGCAACTGCTAAAAGAGTTTCCTCAAGTGCCTCACGCCGTGCGCGTTCCTCTGCATACAACTCAGCAATATGGTTGGTGTCACAATTCCCCACAAGTTGCCGTTTTATCATCTCCGCTTTATCCGACATTGCCTTTAATTGTGCGTCCGAATAAATGGACTTTGTCGCATCTTCCGGTAGGTTGAGGCTTAAGAGATTTCTTAGATTTTTCATTGCAGTTAGTGTTTTCTTAATTGGTACGATTCCCTATAAAAATACCTCTGCTATTGCCCCTGTAAAACAATCAGTTAACTATCTATGAAGAAAACGCTTAAATAAAATGAGCGGCACGAAAGCCGCTCATAATTTACCCGCTAAGGAAGCTGACAATGAAAAAAAACGCCGCTGTGAGACGGAAGTGTAAAAGTAGTGACGGTTTCATTGCCGTGCTATCATGGAAACATCTTGGCTTCACTACCGATTCATTATCTTTCTTTGTATCACTCCAACACTTAGGAGCATAAAAAAGCCGGGGAAATTCCATCCCCGGCTTTTACATTTTACAAACTTCTCCAAAGTGGCTTCCCCCAGCTTTCGCCGGGGGAAGGGGCGAGTCCCTCGTAAGGGTCTCTGATTGCAAATGTAACGAACTTATGCATAACTGATAAACTCTTCATAAATGGTACGAATTACGGTTTCATGATCGTTACGAAACCGAACCCTCGCGAATGCAACAAAGGCGCTAAGCGAATCATCAAACTTTACATTGTCAACTGCTTTAACCGACTTTTTCGTAAGGTCATCTTTCCATCCAAATTCCTTTACCCAACGGCTTATTAATTGCGGGGTGACATCCAAAGCTGCCGCCGTTTCCTTTTGCGATAACCGCAACTTAAAAAGCATGAATTTAGCCTTTATGATAGCGCGCTCCCGTTGCTTTTTATCCTTCCAGTTTATTTTCATCGGAAACAATTTTTGTGCGCTTCTTGTTACTATTCCCAATCTTGCCGCTTAGCAAACAGGCATAGTTAAACGGATGTTCACAAGGCTTTAAAAACTCGTTCATAAGCCTGCGGAAGCGAGGAACGGATTTTGGTAGCGTGTGCTTTACGCCATACTTTTCTTGTAGTACGCTATTGAAGTCGTGGACATCAAACACCACAGTTTGCATTACGCCTTTCAAGGGCACGGTAAGAGACCTCCTAAACTGTTCCCGCGCGTCCTTCAAACGAATAGCCGCTATTAGCGCCTGTGCGTTAACAGTGTACTGATCTCTTTGCTTTTTCTTTAGGTTCCTGAACTGATAATAGGAAGACGCACTTTCCACCATTCCGTAAAACTGTTCGAGCAAGTGCTTTGGCAATACGCTTTTCACATCTGAGGGTAATGAAGCATAGTCATAAAGCACACCTTTCCCCGGTGCGGCTCTTTGAACTTTCTTGTAAACAAGGTCATTCAGCCTATTCATACGGGAGGCTTTCTTCCTGAGCGCTTCAACAGATTTGAAAAGCCCGGTTTCCATTATTTCCTTCTCCGTTACTACTACAATATCGTTAAACAAGTGTGGCATAAGAGATAGTTATTTTTGCACGCCCCAGCATAGTTGGGCTTTGTCGCTGGTAATTTCTATTGCACCTCCGGGACACCTTCCGCTTACAAACGCTTTTAGCCCTTTCACATGCACGATCACTTTTGCAAGTCTTCTGCACATTTTTGCCGTACTGGTATAGGGCTGTTTGTTTTCTTCGTGGGCTAAGAAGATGAAAATTTTATCGTCGTTTTTTCTGAGCAAATCATGAAACTTTCCGTACATCAGCGTTTCATTATAAACGGTGATGTTGTCTATCAAAATCACTTTGGGCGCTCTCCTTTTTTCAAGCAATTCCTCAAGGTGTTCAAGGGGCAGGTATTCCATTAGCCTTAGATTCCTGTCACTGTCATCAATCCCGGCTCTTTTCATTGCATCCCGAAAGTTTTTACCAAGTCCTTCCTCTGCGCTTATGTACAGCGTTCTAACCAATCCGCTGATCATTTTTGCAAGCATCAGCGCAAACCAGGTCTTTCCATTTTTTTCCGATCCCCAGATAAGCCAGGCTCCATTAGTTTCAGGCTCTCCAAAAACGGTATTCCAAATGCCCTTAAAACGATATGTCGTGTACTGCTGTTCATAGACGTTTTTTACACTCTTCATTCAGTCTTTGTTTCAGTTGTGTGTGGTGTGTGGTAGTGTGTGGGCTATCGGATAATTGTTGGTTCGTATTCTCGCACCTGTCTGTAAATGCCGTTTACCAATCTTAGCCCGTTGGTCTGATACCCCTTTACCGTCTTATCGCTGTGCAGCATCCTTATCAGGTAACGGTGTAGTTCTTCCTCGTATAAATACCCGGCGTTGCCAAACCAATTATCGCTTTGGGTGTACAATAGGGCAAGCGTTCGCTCATTTGCTTCTGTGTCTAAAGCACGAATAAATAGGGCGTTGGTGTGGGGTATCGCCGTACCGGTGGCTTTTTGTAGTTCTGTAAACATGATTTGATTTTTAGGATTAATGAAAACGGGACATGCTGCCAACTACTAAATACAATTCCTGAATCTTGCTTACCGGAATGTCTATAGTCTCATGGTTGGTATCTTCTGCATGTCCTTTAACAATTGCATCGGTATCACTCCTACCTATACGGCGTGTAAGTGTAAGCCCATTGTACTTTATCACATACCGCTGACCCCACAAAAACGAGTAGGGTTTAGGTACTTCCTGCAAAGCAAGCCATGAGCCTGAAGGAATACTCTCTATTGCGGAGTCGTAGTGTTCAATCCATCCCGATACTTCAAACGGGCAAGGCAAAAAGTTGAGTGCTGATGAGATATTTGACATAGATTAATTTTTAACGGTTATTGATAGTTCGTTTAGTAATTGCTCTGTTAGCTGTTTGGCATATTTGCTTGCAGCATTCTTTTTATTGTTGCTCACTATTCCTTCAAACTGTCTGTGTACCTTTTTTAGCTCTTCAAGATTCATTTGATACAATTCTTTTTTTGCTACCGATTTTTCCCTGAGAAACTTGTTCAGCTTTGCTATGTTTATTTTTTTGTCGGCTTCGGTATCTCCGTACACAATGCCTGCAAGAAATGCCAAGTGCCATATAGCCCTTCGGTGTTTGTCGCTGGGATCAAGCTTGCTAAGCTGTCTTATAAGATCAATGGCTTCTACTTTGGTAAGCTCACTTGCCTTTTCCTTTTTGCCATTGGTAAAGTGTAGCAGCAGGTCTTTTTTATCTTCCATAAGCCCCAATTCATTAAGCAGCCAGTGAAGCTTTTTTAGCTGCGGAAATGTTATTGATTCCATACAAAGTTTTTTTTAGAGTGTCGAAAAATTGTTTAACTCATGCCTCGTTTGTATAGCTTCACGGGTGCTGTATAGCTTGCGGAAATCTGCAAGTAATTGAGCATAGTCTTCGCTCAAATAGTATCTGCCGTTAAGCTGTAAGAAATGTGAATGGTACTTGCTCATCCGTCTCTGCAAACCATTGATGTGAAGGCTTAGTTTTAAGTGCTGCATGAGCGACTGATAGTCGTAGCAACGCTTACCGTTTATCAGGATGCTTGATACAAATTGAAGGTTGCCCATATCAGTCGTTTTTTGAGGTGAGAAATGAATAAAGGTGGGAAGTGAGTTTTTTGAAGGTTGCGGGGTCTTTTCTTTCTATGTAAAGGGCAAACTCAAATAACCTGTTTTCGTGTAACTGTCGTAACTGATGGTCGTAACTGTTTACCCATCCATATTCCTTGCACCATGTACCAATGCTCTTTTCACTTATGCCCAGTTTCTGGCTGGCCTGTTTTTGGTTGTACCCAAGCTCTGTAATTAGCTTTTTTGCTTCCTGCTTTTTCTTAAGCAATTGTGCTTTTGTAAGTGGCATAAAAACGGTTTTTAAACGTGATTTAAAAGGATTAAGCAGATACCGATTTGTGAAGATTGATCTCGTTCATCAGGTCGCCGAAGCGGTTTAGTTTTCTAAACTCGCGCTGTTCGTCTTTATCGGTTATTCCGTTCTCGGAAAGAATGAAAGCGATCTCCTCGGTGCTCAATCCCTTTAGCTCATGCCACATGTTTATGCGGCGATAAAACTCCGCATATCCCGTAGTGCCTCTGTTTACCTGCTTTATCAGGTTATTTTTGAAGTCAGGCATTCCCGCCAGCACAAAGCCGCAATTCAGCATGGTTTTGTCGCGTAGGCTATGCAGCACAAGCATCATTTTGTCGCTCAGCTTGGCGCACTCGTCGAGGATCACAAGCGGGTCGCTTTGTGTGTTCAGTTCCTCGGCAATTTTTGAAAGCATTGCATTCAGGTTTCCTTCAAATTGCACGCCCATCATTCGGAGCAAATCTTTTAGGAAAACACGGGGCGTTACTGTACCGTCTATGTAGTAGTAATAAACGTTCTTGCGCTTGGCGTAGGCGGTAAGGCTTGTGGTTTTACGCATTCCGATATTACCAGTTAGTCCTATCATACGCTGCTTTAAAGTAGCGTTAGCGCACAGTTCAAAAACGCTTGTGCAATCCGATGTTTGAAA
>CALMWT010000056.1 GCA_937870855.1 uncultured Taibaiella sp. | reverse complement strand
TGAAAGGCAGGAAATACAAAAAAGGGATTTAATACAATCTCCATTTACTTTAATACATCCGGAAGGAATACGAGGTGTCTTTAACCCAAATGAGATTGAGGAAATTATTAACATGACACAACAAATTATCGCGGCATAACTATGTTACAAAACAATGCTACACTTAAAGCCCACATCAATAGTCTCTGGAATACATTCTGGAGTGGTGGGATAAGCAATCCATTATCTGCTATTGAGCAGATAAGCTATTTATTATTTATGAAACGTTTGGACGACATGGAAACCAAGCGAGAGAAGGATGCTGATTGGACAGGAGAAGGATACACCTCAAGGTTTAGCGGTGAGTATCATCCTTTTGTCGATGAAAGTAAGTACACTGTAGGCTCTGGCTCTACTGCTAATGATACGAAGAGAATACTAGAGGCGTTAGAAGAAGCTAAAAAGCCCAGAAGTAAGAATGAACTAAGGTGGAGTTTTTTCAAGTCAATGCCTGCCGAGCAGTTATTAGACCATGTGCGCTTTAATGTTTTTCCTTTTCTTAAGGCTCTAAACGGAGGTGTATCTCCATTTACAAAGCATATGGCTAACGCGGTTTTTATTATTGAAAAGCCATCATTACTTGTTGAGTCCATTAAAAAAATAGAGGAGATATTTAAAGAAATTGAAAGGGATGCAAATGAAGGCGGGCAATCCTTTCAGGATATACAAGGCGATGTCTATGAAATGCTGCTAAGCGAGATAGCTACAGCAGGTAAGAACGGCCAATTTAGAACACCGAGGCACATTATTAAACTAATGGCAGAATTGGTTGCTCCTCAGCCTGGACAAACTATTGCAGACCCTGCTTGCGGGACGGCTGGCTTTTTACTAGGCGCATATCAGTATATCCTAACAGACCTGGTTAGGAAAGAAAATCCAGAAAAGCTTGTTGTTGATGAGGATGGATTTGAAAGAGCAACCGTGAGCGCAATACTTACAGAAGATGTGCGCAAGACAATAGAATCCAGTTTATTCGGCTATGATATTGATACAACCATGGTGCGTTTGGGGCTTATGAACCTGATGATGCATGGTATTGAAAATCCCAATATTGATTATAAAGATACACTCAGTAAGAGTTACAATGAAAATAGCCAGTTTGATATCGTAATGGCTAACCCACCTTTTACCGGAAATATTGATAAGGGTGATATAAACGAAACGCTGAAAATACCTACTACTAAAACAGAGCTGCTTTTTGTGGAACGCATTTTTAATATGCTTCGCATGGGTGGGACTGCCGCTATAATTGTGCCCCAAGGTGTGCTTTTTGGGTCCGGTAAAGCATTCGTAATGGCAAGGAAAAAGCTTGTAGAAGAATGCGAATTGAAGGCTGTTATTACTATGCCAAGCGGCGTGTTTAAGCCTTATGCGGGTGTAAGTACGTCAATACTCATTTTTACAAAAGGTGGTGAAACCGTTGATACCTGGTTTTATAACATGGAGAGCGACGGGTACGACCTTAGTGACAAGCGAACACCTAAAACCAAAGAAGACGGGGTGAGGGATTTCGGGGATTTACAAGAAATAGTAGTGGAATATAAACAACGTGAAACCCGTAAAGATTCCCCAAGAACAGCTAAATTTTTTTTCGTACCTAAAGCAGAGCTTGCAGAAAATGACTATGATTTAAGCATTAGTAAATATAAAGAGGATGTTTATGAAGATATAGAATATAAAGACCCTAAGTTGATATTTGAAGAATTGGAACAGATAGAAGCAAATATCCAAAAAGAATTGCAGGAACTTAAAGAGATGATAGGCTAATGGAAACTGTAGAATACAGATTGGGTGATGTATGCACATTAAGAAATGGCTATGCATTTAAGAGTGAGAACTTTACTAAAGAGGGTGTGCCAGTAATTAGAATTTCGGATATAAATGACAGTACAGCTACTCCACAAAAGGCACAAAGAACTACAGAATCTTCTGTTTTTGAGAAATTTGTAATTAAAGAAGATGATATTCTTATCGCTATGTCCGGAGCCACTACTGGTAAATTTGGACGATATAAGTCAAAACTTAAGGCTTACCAAAACCAGCGTGTCGGATGCTTTGTGATAACTGATGAAAGCAAGCTTTCCAATGATTATTTATACCTGCTGTTAAAAGGATTGCAAAAGAAAATTGAGAGTGATGCCTACGGGGGAGGGCAGCCCAATATATCTTCAAAGATTATTGAGAACTATAAAATACAACTGCCTTCACTATCAGATCAACAAAAGATTGCAGGTGTGTTAAATAAGGCAGAACGCTTGATAATACAAAGGCAACGAAGTGTAGAACTTGCAGATGAATTTTTAAAGCATGCATACCATAGAATGTTTGGTGACCCCTCCACTAACCTTAATAATTATGAAGTTGGAAAAGCCGAAGATATAATTGAAGAAGTCAAATATGGAACAAGTAAGCCCTCGGAAGATGAAGGTAAATTCGTGTATTTGAGAATGAATAACATTACAACCACCGGGTTCTGGGATCTATCACAAATTAAATACATCAACGTAG
>CALMWT010000055.1 GCA_937870855.1 uncultured Taibaiella sp. | reverse complement strand
ACACATCAGGATAACGGCGGATAGGCGAAGTGAAATGACAATAATTACCAAAACCTAACCCGTAGTGACCAATATTATCGGTTGTGTAAACAGCTTTTGCCATCGTTCGGATACCTAGACTTTCAAGCACATGCTGTTCTGGTTTTCCCTGCGCCAGCCGAAGCATTTCATTGAACGATCTTGCAATACTATCGGGTGTATTCAAATCGAATTTGTGGCCGAAACGAGATGCAAACACTGTAAACAGCTTGAGTTTTTCTTCATCGGGCACATCGTGCACACGATATGGAAATGGAACAGCCTTATCTCTTACTGTGATTTCAGAAACATAAGTGGCCACGTATTTGTTAGCAAGCAACATCATTTCCTCAATTAACTGATGCGCCTCCTTGCTTTCCTTCACCACTATGCCAATTGGCTTTGCATGTTCATCAAGTTTAAAACGAACTTCCTGTGAAGAAAAATTGATCGCTCCTTTTTTGAACCGCTCTTTGCGTAGATTTTGCGCCATTTCATTCAGCAACAATAAAATCTCTTTATGATCTCCTTCCGCCCCTTCAATTATTTCCTGCACTTCTTCGTAGCTAAAACGTCTTGCAGATTTAATCACAGTTCTTCCCAGCCAATAATCTTTCACTCTACCCTCTTTGGTAATTTTAAACACCGCCGAAAAAGTATATTTCTCTTCATTGGGACGAAGTGAACACAATTCATTCGACAATCTTTCCGGCAACATAGGCAATACGCGATCGGGTAAATAGACACTCGTAGCGCGGCGGTAAGCTTCCTGATCGAGCGGAGAACCAGGCGTTACATAATGCGACACATCGGCAATATGAACTCCGATTTCATAAACACCATCTTTCAATTCTTTGTAGGAAATTGCATCGTCAAAATCCCGTGCATCTACAGGGTCAATAGTAAAAGTGAGTGTGTCGCGAAAATCTTTGCGATAACTCAATTCATTTTTGTCAATACCCTCCGGTATGCGTGCAGCTTCCTCCATTACTTCGTCAGGAAAATTTAGCGGAAAGCCATTTTCAACAAGAATGCCTTGCATCGCTATCTCGTTGTTGCTTTCATGCGTAAGAATACTCACAACTTCGCCCACAGGATTTTTCGCTTTTGGTGTCCAATCCGTAATCTTTACAATTGCTTTGTCACCATTTTTTCCGCCATTCAAAAGATCAAGTGGAATGAAAATATCCACCGGCATATTTTGCTTATCGGGTATCAGAAATGCAAAATGTTCTTTCACTTCCAGCCGTCCGCTAAATTCTGTTTGGCTACGGCGAATTACTTCTCTGATTACACCTTCCTGCCGTCCATTCTTTTTGTTTGAAGGCAATACTTCCACGCGTACTTCATCGCCATCCAACGCCATTGAAAGTTTGTCGGGCTTTACAATAATGTCTCTTTCTAAACCTTCCGCTACTACAAAACCCATCCCACTCTTTACTATCTCAAGCCTGCCATTTAATAAATTGCTTTGCGTCTGCTTCTGTTTTTTTTTGGTCTTTTTCTGAGCCATTACGTTTTGTATTAATTACCACTAAAATATAAAATGCACACCCAACTGAAGGTTATATTATCAGCGGCTCTTTTGAAATAAGTTCTTGATTTTTTCGATCCATTTGCTGTCGTTCTCTTTCTTGTCTTCGCCAATTAAGTAACCGTATGGTTTTAGTGGTTCAACATGATCGCATATTATTTTGAAAATTCCGAGTAAAGGAATGGCGAGCACCATCCCTGCGATTCCCCAAACCAGTTCACCAATAATTAAAATGAGAATTGTAAAAAGTGGATTGATATTTACCTTCGACCCCACCACGAGCGGCTCCAGCACATAGCTTTGAAACATTTGCACAATGGCATAAGTGACCAGAACACCAATCAACACTGTGGTTCCCCCACCCTGCGTAAGCGCCATCAATGCGGTAATTCCCGTTCCTGTAAGATTCCCAACAAATGGTACGATCTCTAACAAACCGCAGAGTATGGCGAAAAAAACAGCATTTTCCACACCCGCAATTGTAAATCCTATACTATACAGAATCCAGAGACACACGATCATCATTCCCATTCCCGACAAATATTGTTGTGCCACTTTCCGACTGTCTGTTATTATTTTCTTCGCCTCAGTTTGTTTGTCAACCGGTACCAATTTGAGTACAAAATTTTTCAGGCGATTGCGGGTATAGAGAAACAAAAAAATGTACACCAGCACAAGTAAAGCATTTGCCAGCACACCCATTATTCCACTGAATATTGCAGCCACTTTCGCTCCCATATTTGATGATCCCTGTTGCTGTCCTTTAATTAATTGTTCTTGTTTTTCTGGTGGAATACCCAACGTGGTACTTAACTGTTGTCTTGCCTGATGCAACATCTGGGTTATTTGTTTTTCCATCTTCGAAGCATCGCTCGCAATATCTGCCACCTGCCAACTTATCAAAGCAAATATTCCGGCAACGAGCAACAAAATCCCAACTATGCACACAAGTATAGAAGGAACCCTGCCCATTTTCTTTTCCATTTTTTCTGAAACAGGTAAGAGCAACATTGAAAACAGAGCGCCAAAGGCCACAGGCACTAAAAATGGTTTTGCGAAATACAGTGCTGTAAACAGCAGAATGAAAAACAGTAAGTAACGGATTGCTTTTATCAAGGATGCTGACATCATGTTTACAGCATTGCAAAAAACTGTACCACATACAGATGAGCTACTGAAAACGGGAAAAGGAGGAAATGAAAAATAACAAATCAATAGGCATAGCTCCCAAAAACCGTCCATCAAAACTCTGCTTTTAGTGAGTATTTTTGAATTCCGATGCGTTATAATTCTCAGCTTGCTTTCGCGCCATTGAATGATCAGAATGAATGGCAGTCAAAGTACATTCAGGTTTTGCTTCCCTATCTTCATGGGAGGTCAACGTTTTACAAGAATCTTTTTAAGGAACACAATATTGACATTACAAAGATCAAAACGCTCCACGATCTGCGGTTCTTACCAACTACCAATAAAACAGATATTCAACAACACAACTGGGAATTTCTTTGTGTAAATACTACCGACATCAAAGAATACACCGCTACCTCCGGCACGCTTGGTAATCCTGTAACGATTGCACTTACAGAAAACGACTTAAAACGGCTTGCTTATAATGAACATCAGTCTTTTTTGTGTGCAGACGGAAAACCAACTGATATTTATCAACTCCTGCTGACACTCGACCGCCAATTTATGGCGGGCATGGCTTACTACATGGGCATTCGGGAACTTGGCGCGGCGGTGGTGCGAACAGGCGTGGGACTTCCCGCTATGCAATGGGATACCATTCATCGTTTGCAGGCAAATAGCTTGGTAGCAGTGCCTTCCTTTATTTTAAAACTTATAGAGTATGCACATGCAAATAATATTGACCTGGAAAATACGCCTGTGGAAAAAGCGGTTTGCATTGGTGAATGTTTGAGAAACGCAGATTTTGAACTGAATGCGCTGGGAGAAAAAATTGCCAACGACTGGAAAATAAAATTGTACAACACTTACGCTGCTACCGAGATGCAAACTGCTTTCACCGAATGTGGCGCAGGTGCAGGTGGACATCATCAGCCGGATCTTGTTATCCTTGAAATTCTGGACGATCACGGCAATGAACTTCACGAAGGTGAATATGGTGAAGTCACAATCACTACAATTGGCGTAGAAGGAATGCCGCTACTCCGCTATCGAACAGGCGATATTTGTTGCTACTATCAATCCAAGTGCAGTTGTGGAAGAACCTCAAAAAGATTAAGTCCCATTCTTGGAAGAAAACAACAAATGATAAAATACAAGGGCACTACGATGTATCCGCCTGCCCTGTTTGAAATGCTGAATAATATCAGCTTCATTACGGAGTATGTTGTGGAAGTTTTTACCGGCGAGTTAGGAACGGACGAGTTGATCATACATCTTAACTCTCCTCTTGCAGCCGATGAATGTGAAGCCCGACTGCGCTCCTATCTTCAGTCAAAATTGCGGGTAGTTCCTACATTGCAATTTCATGTAGCATCAGTTATACAGCAAATGCAGTTTCCCGCAACCGGCAGAAAGCAAATAAAATTTTTAGACAAAAGGAGCGTAATACTTTAGTTTATACTTACTCGAAAAAAATCTCAATGAACACAACAGAAAACTTCCTTGAAACAATAAAAAAAGGCTATTCATTTAAAGGAGAATGTGCAAAAATCGGCGCAGCATCCTACAACGGAATGGTTCTGAAAGAGGCAGAGATTTTTCTTCCGTTGCAAACCCTCAATCGGCATGGGCTAATAGCCGGAGCTACGGGAACAGGCAAAACAAAAACCCTTCAGGTAATAAGCGAAGTATTGAGCGATGCAAGTGTTCCTGTGCTGCTGATGGATGTGAAGGGAGATTTAAGTGGAATAGCTGTCGCAGGTGATTTGAACGAAAAAATATCAGAGCGATCAGAACAAATCGGCATTCCGTTTGAAGCCTCTGGTTATCCTACAGAACTTCTTACTTTAAGTACCGAAAAAGGGGTACACCTTCGCGCCACAGTCACAGAATTTGGCCCGGTGTTGCTCTCAAAAATTCTCTCTTTAAATGATACACAATCAGGGCTTGTTTCTGTTTTATTCAAATATTGTGACGATAATCGCCTGCCCCTTCTCGATCTGAAAGACTTCATTAAAATACTTCAGTTTGCAGGAGCAGAAGGAAAGGTGGAACTGGAAAAATCTTACGGAAAAATCTCCACGCAAAGCACCGGAACAATTCTGCGAAAAGTGATAGAACTTCAGCAGCAAGGGGCAGATGATTTCTTTGGCGAGCGAAGTTTTGAGGTGGAAGATCTTATGCGCATATCAAATGACGGACGGGGAATGATCAACATTTTACGCATCACCGATATGCAGGATCGCCCGAAAATGTTTTCGACATTCATGCTACAGTTGCTTTCCGAATTGTACGCTGTTTGTCCTGAAGAGGGGGATATGGAAAAGCCAAAACTTGTGCTTTTTATAGATGAAGCACATCTGATTTTTCAGGAAGCAAGCGATGTGTTGTTGCAGCAAATAGAGACGGTGATAAAACTGATTCGCTCAAAAGGAATTGGTATTTTTTTCGTAACACAAAATCCTATGGACATTCCTGCAAGCGTATTGGGTCAACTTGGTTTAAAAGTGCAACACGCCCTTCGTGCATTTACCGCTTTAGACCGCAAGGCAATAAAGCAGGCATCTGAGAACTATCCTGAAACTGAATTTTACCGGACGGAAGAAATTATCACGCAACTTGGTATTGGTGAAGCCCTCATAACTGCACTGAATGAGAAAGGAACTCCCACGCCATTGGCACATGTAATGCTTCGCCCACCAAAAAGCAGAATGGGCTTGCTGTTAGAAAATGAAATTGATACCATTGTTTCAAAAAGCAGATTAGTAGCTAAGTACAACACAGCAGTGGATACAAAAAGTGCGTATGAAATTCTAAACGAAAAGATTGAAGCGGCTGCGCAACAACAAGAAGAAAGAGTAGAAGAAACTGCGGCTGCTAAAAAAACAGAAAAAGAAGAAAGCATTTTCGACCATCCTATTGTGCGAAGCGTAGGGCGTACAGCCGCAACCATGATCACGCGAAGTTTACTTGGCTCACTTGGATTTGGAGGAAGATCGAGAAAGAAATCCTGGTTTTGACAATAGAAAGAAGCAGATAAATGTACCGGCGCAATGCCGGTTTTTTGTTAGCCGTTCGTTAACCGCTTGCAAACCCTCCGTTAACCTGTTCTGTTTTGTTGCACACACTTGTTTGCGGGTACATCTTTGCATC
>CALMWT010000054.1 GCA_937870855.1 uncultured Taibaiella sp. | reverse complement strand
CTAATAGAAAGTCCAAGTCCTGTGCCGCCAAACTTTCTGCGGGTAGAACCATCTGCCTGTTGAAAGGCTTCAAAGATCAGTTGTTGTTTCTCTTCCGGAATGCCAATACCAGTATCCTTCACTGCTATTTCCATCTTTCCTGATCCTTCCGCCAGGCGGAAGACAAGATTAACGGAGCCACGTTGGGTAAACTTAATGGCATTCGACAAGAGATTGCGGAGTATTTGTTCCAACCGCAACTTATCAGATTCAATACTTGAGGGCAACGGCTCGTTGAAAGATATATTGAGCGCAATGCCTTTTTCTACGGCTATCGGAGAAAACAATCTGCGCATTTCTTCGCCCACAGCACGCAGGTTTACCTGATCGAATTCAAGACTCATTTTACCCGCTTCAATCTTCGACAAGTCGAGAATCTCATCTATAAGTGAAAGAAGTCCCGAACCTGAACTTTGAATTACAGTCGCGTATTCGATCTGGTCATCCGACAAGTTTTCATCATGGTTTTCAGCAAGCAACCGCGATAGCAGCAATATGGAATTGAGGGGTGTGCGCAATTCGTGCGACATATTTGCCAGGAACTCAGACTTGTAGCGCGTACTCAATTCCAGTTCTTCTGCTTTTTTCTGTATTTCAAGATTACGCTCGGCTATAAGTTGATTGCGTTCTTCCAGTAATCGGGAACGCTCTTCGAGTTCCTGATTACTTTGCATCAATTCTTCCTGCTGTACGCGTAGTTCTTCTTCTGAAGCCTGAAGTTTTTGTGCCTGCGCTTCCAGTTCTGTATTAAGATTTTCCAGCTCGTTATGCTGTGCCTGCAACTCTTCCGATTGGGATTGGGTTTCTTCCAGCAATTCCTGAAGTCGTGCTTTACTTTTTGCTGCTTGCAAGGCTATCGCAATATTATTGGCAACCTGCTCCAGCAGCGCAGTGGCATTGGGAGAAAACGCTACGAGCGCACCAAACTCCAAAACCCCTTCTACTATGTCGTTGTGAACCAGCGGCAATACCAAAAGATGTTTGGAAGGCTGACTGCCTGAAGCTGTGGCAACGTGAGTAAATTCATCCGGCACATCGGTTAGAGATACCAATTGCTTATCGCGGGCTGCCTGTCCCACCAGGGTTTCTCCCAACTCCAGCACCTTACGAATTCGGGAAGCATCTGCAACTGCATAACCTGCGGCATAACGCAACACAGCACCTTCCTGACTTACGTAAGCCAATCCCATTTGCGCCTGTAGATATGGAACCAATACTTCCATTACCCGGCTGCAAATAGTGGGTACATCAAGGTCTCCACGAATAGCATCGTTCACTTTCGTCAGCCCGGTTTGAATCCATATCTTCCTTGCATTTTGTTCGTTGAAAGTCTTGAGATCAGTCCGCATTGCCACTACAGCATTTCCCAACAAATCTTCATTACTACGAGGTGTTACGGCTATATCAAAGTTGCCTCTGCCAATGGCATCGGCCGCTGCGGCAAGAACCTTATTATTTGCATCTACTTCATTGATGGAGCGGGCAAGTGCGCCTATGGCATCGTGCGAGAGGACATGAAGCTCAATATCGGTACCACCTTTGGCAATGCGCTGCGCCGCCTCTTTTATACTGTTAAGACTATCAGCTACCGAACGGGTTATGAGCATACTTATAGCCAAAACCAAAGCAATGACCATTGATAGAAAAATAAGGTTGTTGTTGCGCGCTTCAATCTCATTTTTGTTGATGGTTTTAACCGTAGTAATCACACTTTCCAACATGTGCCGTTGATAGGCGCGAATCTTATCTACGGCTCTCCCCGATGTTGCCCACCAGTTTTCAGCATCCATGGGTATATGTTCCTTTCCGGCCGTCATTTTAGCTATGTAGTCATTAGTTCTCACTACATCTTCACTGTTCATTATCGTATCGAATGCTGCCACTGCACCGGCCGAAGCCCTGCTTTTGAATTCTGCAATATAACTTCTATAGATATCGTTAAAACCCTCCACTTGCTCTTTACTCTCCTCCATTTCCTGCCCTGTATAGAGCGGATAATAGACATTGGCACGAAGGACACCGAGATAAGTAGCCATCTCCGACAATATCCGCTGACCAATTACGTCCCTGTTAGCCTCAGCCATAAAAGGTACATTACTGATGCTGAGATTTGCCAGCGTATTGATACGGATAATGCTATTTGTGTAAAAGTGCATGACCTGCATTGGTTGCATTTGCCGGGCATCTACTTTGCGACGTATTTCCTCTAATCTTCCAAGAAAAGTATAAACCTTTAACGCTTCAAAATCTCCTTTTTCCACAGCCTGAAGTTTGCTGATTGCGGCATCTGTATTGCTTCGCAGCAATGGCATATCCGGATTGTTTTGCTGGCTGAAAGAGGAAATAAAACTGGAGCGCCGCTCTGCTTGCAGCGCATCAATAATATTGGATACTGCTGCAGACCGCTCCAACATATAGAGTGTACCCTCGGCTATTGCAATTTTCTCATTGCGCTGCTTATGAAGCTGAAGCGCTACAAAAAGTAGAAACAGCAGTGGCAATATTGCAATAAGGAGCAGCTTGGCGTTAAACGGAATGCGCTTTAAAAGAGTTCCCATAAGAGTTACTTATTGATGATAAGAAATGGAGTCTGGCAAGGTTTCAATTACGCTTCCCTGCTGATGAATAGGTAAGATGATGATAAAAGTGGATCCGCTTTGTTCTTTACTTCTTGCAGTAATAAGCCCATCATGGCGTTCCACAATTTTTTTAGCGATAGACAAACCTATGCCTGTGCCTTCAAACGCTTCTTTAGAATTGAGCCTTTGGAACAAGAAAAAGATTTTGTCAATAAACTGCTCATCGAAGCCGATGCCATTATCGCCAATGGTGATACGGCAAAAAGCTCCATGCTCATCGCGGGGAGCATCAACATGTAAAGAAGCAACAGATTCAGCAGTAACTACAACCACCGGCGGAACATCTGTTCTTGAAAACTTCAGGGCATTACTCAATATATTCTGAAACAGTTGACGAATCTGACCGGGTATCGCATCAATCACCGGCAACTCGCCTACTCTTATTGTCGCTGCCTTTTCCACAATTTGTATTTCTAAATCGGAAATAATATCGTGTACCACTCCATTCAGATTGCAAGGCTCAAAAAGACTGTTCACAGAGAGGCGGCTGTAAGAAAGCAGATCACTGATAAGACTGCTCATTCTTTCTCCCGAACTAATGATGCGCTCTATATGGTCGGGAATGGTTTCGTATTCCCCGGCTTTAACTTTGTCGCGAATAATAGAACTAAAAACCTGAATCTTTCTGAGTGGCTCCTTAAGATCGTGCGATGCAACGGAGGTGAACTGCTGTAGTTCGTAGTTTTTTGTTTCCAACTCCTCGTTCGAGCGTTGCAGTTCCTGTGTGCGCTCAGCCACTTTTTGCTCTAAAACTTCGCTTGTTTTTCGCTGCTCATGAATATCGGTAAGGGTTCCTACCCATTTTGTTATGATGTGCTCCTCATCCCGAACGGGCAAGGCACGCAGCAAATGATAACGGAAATTGCCGGTGTTAAGTTCACGAATGCAAACCTCCATTTCCATAGGCTCTTCTTTTGCTATCATAGACACCCATTGGTCGCTTAAACTGACACCGGAAGTAACTTCAGGAAAGGTGCACTTTGTAACAGCATATTTAAACCAGTGTTCATTTACAAACTCAATAGTGCCATCCGGTCGGGCTGTGAATGCGATCTGAGGAATTGCTTCAATAATAGAATGCTGCTCATGAACTTTAGCACTAAGTGCTTCCTCTGCTTTTTTGCGTTCGGCAATTTCTGCGCGCAGCGCTGCATGAATACTTTTTAGCTCCTTTTTTTGTTCATAAAGCCGTGTAAGTGTTTTTATTTTCAGCAGAAGAATATCAGGATCAACCGGCTTGGTAACATAGTCTATACCACCTGCATCATATCCTTTGGTGATAAAACGTTTGTCGGTATTTACGGCCGAAAGGAAGATGATAGGAATCTCCCGTGTTCTGCTATAGCCCGAAATAGCTTCTGCCACTTCAAAGCCGTCCATTCCAGGCATTTGCACATCAAGTATTATTAACGAATAGTCGTTTTTCAAAACTTTAAACAGTGCCTCATCGCCTGAACCCGCGGAGTCAACCTTTAAATTGTGCAGCTCCAATGTATGCCGCAGCGACAAAATATTTTCGGGTCTGTCGTCAACTATTAAAATCATGGACTAACAAATATAAGACACGTAAGCGCTTCAAGAGGAAATGGAAAAGGGAAAAGGGAAGGAAAAGGGAAAAGGGAAAAGGGGAAAAAGGAAAAGGGTTATTTGTAAACTCTTTCAATTCAGCATCCAATATCCTGCGGTGAGGGCAGTGGCAAAGCTCACCCATAAAAAGTAAGGAATATTAAGATAAGCTGCTACCGGCTTTATGCGATAAAAATGCCACAAAAACAGAAGGATAGCAATCCACAATATCACAATTTCTACTAGTGCCCAACCTATTTCTTTATAGTAGAAAAAAATAAAACTCCATGCGAAGTTTAGTAGCAGTTGGACGAGATAAATAACCAGGGCTTTGTTGCGTAGCGGAGTTGCTTTCTGTTTCCACACCAGAAAAGAAGATATACCCATAAGAATATAGAGCGTTGACCATACGGGACCAAACAACCAGCCTGGTGGAGCAAATGAAGGCGCTTTTAGGGTGCGATACCAGTTTGGCACTTCTTCAGAAGTATAACTTCCGGCTATTGCCCCAAGTAATAAAGGCAGTGCAAGTGCAACAATTAATTTCAGAATGTTGGTTTTGGTCATCTGTCTAAATTATGATTTATTGGTTGTATGATGTTCTTGTTCAGCCAAACGACATTCTCTCCCATCACCGTCGCAGCTTATCAGTTTTATCGGTAGAACGGTCGGGCTTTGGCTTTTTTTCTTCCTCAAAATCAATCATGTTTTCCCAACCTGGTTTTAGCATTATAGGGTTTAGATAGGGAATAACTTCCTCAGGCTGCAACCCATCGAGCAGGTCGCCGGTATCCCATTGTCCATTTTTGTTTTTATCCACTATCACCCGCATTGTATAAGTGGCGGGTTGCAAGCGCGTAAAGTGAATCATGGTATCGGTAACCGACCTTTGGTAAAAAGTATCGTTGCCTTTTAGAAGGACAAATACAAAACCTTTGCTGTAGTATTTAGTTGGCAAATGCACATGTAGCTTTGCATAGTCTTCATCGCGGCGGGTGCGGAATGTGTAGCGCGAAGGCATGGCATCCGTACCTGCGCTGTCTTGTGCAAAACCTTTTAATAAACGAAGGGTGTAAACGGTATTTTCCTGCCATTTGCTGTTGAGCAAGAGAACGTTTTTGCGAAAGGTATCTTCAGTGCGAACCACATTGGCTTCTACAGATACTCCGGCACTGTCGTAAGAAAGATTGATACGGTTGCTGTTGAAAGTAACCACAGGTTTATTGAAATTGATTTGAATGGGTTGGGTTACGTCCACTGTTCTTTTCTTCACATCCGAAGTGTCAATAGCGGCTATGTAGGTGAACCCATCCGTTGCATTGCTCTCTGCTGTTTGGCGGGACTTGCCCCGCATGGGCGTTTCTTCTACTGTGCCTGCCACATTACCCGCCGAATCTGCCTCCGCAAAAATGTTCATCTGCATAGGTAAGGGGGTTGAAGATGGCACAACTACTGTATCGAGAAAGGCAATCATCTCTCCTACCCCATCGTATATCATATTGTTGTTGGCATCGCGGATGGCATACAGCTTAAATACTTTTTCGGGTAAACCATCGAAGCGGAAATTCCCTGCATTATCTGCCTTCACTGCATACAAAGGACGATCCCGCACCACGGCACTATTCGACTTTGCAGCATCGTGTAATACAATCAATGCACCAGAGTCTTTCAAACCTGTTGCAGCATTTATCACATAACCACTTAGCGAAAGCGAATCGAAATAACTTCCTGTACTGAAAATATAACTGTAGCCGGTAAATGGATTATTCTCATGCAAATCCTTAATAGCATTGCCAAAAGCTATACGGTAGGTAGTGTTTGACTGCAATAAACTGTCGGGAACTTTTACCGTTACCGTTTTTCGGTTAAAGCCAACATCTAATGGAAAAGGAAGAATTGGCGAAATAGTGACCTCTCTTGCAGCATTAGCAACAGTAATAAATTCATCGAAACGAAGGCTTAAGCGGGTAACTCTGGTACTGAGCAGTGAGTCGGCCGGTGTCACCTCCAGTAACTTCGGAGGTGTAACATCTTTTTGTCCCCCTGTAGGTGCCATGATCTGTGCACAGGCACTCAAGAAAATAATCAATGACAGCAGTGAATAAAAACGGATCGTCCTGAAGCACATCTGCGGGTAAAAATAGTATAAAGGAGGTAACGTTTCTGTTCGTTCTTTCAGGCAAAGAACGAGGGTTGCCAAGGACAATATTTGTTACATGCATTTGTAGGCAGTTTATATTTCAATACGAGGCCATTTCCATGCATAACGAACAATCAGACAAAGAAGGACTACTTCTATAGCAGCGCCAAACACCATGTGCATCCAGGCCTCTCCTGCCAGGTTAAACAACATGAAGGGAATATTCACCGCAGCAATAATGATATTTGCCCAGCGATTTGCTTTAGCGGGAAGTGCAACAGAAAGAAAAATCATCAGTGCCGGAATGGTCACTAAGGCGAGTGCTACCAAAAGAAATCCTTGCGTAATATCAAATTTAAACACGATTCCACCCAGGATATCTTCTATAGAGCCTGGCATATATAAGTGGAAGTAATCAAGGTAAATAATAAGAAACATCAAACTCGCCCATAGCGTAGCAAGCTTCAATTTTAAATTGACTTTGATGTCCTGTAGTGCATTTTGTCTGTTCCAGTTTTGGGGTTTTTGAGTAAGTAAAACTTTCTGTTGCATATCTTTTTTGTTGTTAAAGAATACTGCAAAAGTAGATGGACGAGGTGCCACAACTCGTTCACTTAAGTTAAGAAATTCCACCTAGCTCTTCTTTTCAAGAATCCTGGCTCTTAGTCTGCTTAATGATTGAGGTTTGATTCCTAAATAGCTTGCTAATTGATGTTGTGGTACACGCTGGATAAGATCAGGTCTGTTTTGAAGTAAGTTTAGGTACCGTTGTTCAGGAGAAGAAGTCTTAAACTCATCAAAGTCTATTTGCTTTTTAGCCAGCAACTCTTCCGACAGCTTTCTACACATTATTTCAAACTTTGGAAACTTACTGTTTACTTCCATTTCCATATCAGAATTTGAAACGGTAAGAATACTGTCTTCAACACAACTAATGAAATACTCAGAAGATCTTCTATTTATTACACACGGAGGTGTCAATGCATCCATTTCTGTGTAGAAAGCTGTGGTTTTTTCTTCTCCGTCTATAATGTAATAGGTCCTGATACATCCTTTTAAAACAAAGAAACTCTCTTTCGATTTTTGTCCCTCTTTGAGTAAAACCGTCCCTTTCGTTACCGCGCGAAATATATCCAATGAAACGATTGCGCTTTCCTCCTCTTCTGTAAGAGCAATGTATTTTGATATAAAGTCGAATAGTGTGTTTTTCATTTAACGTTTACATCTTACAATGATTTAAATTTTCCTAAGTCGTTAATCAATAACTTAAACATTTGTCCTGCTAAAAATGCTTTGAAATCTGGATTGTCTATCCACTCTTTGTAAACTTCAAAATTATTATCTACGTGTGACTGCATCTTTTCACTAAGAATATCAGTAAAGGAAATTTGAGCATTTTGTAAATCATTTCTCCCTAATGTTGCAGTAAGATTTCCCATTGCTGCTTTATCGTCTTTCACATCTTGCATCAGGTCCGCCGCCATTTTACGCACCTTGTCTTCGTTGGTGAATTGTGTCCCGAAGCGGTCATTGAAAGCTTTAACAATGTTTGAAAGGGTTTCCAATTCAGGTTCAGCAACTCCGCTTCCCATTTCGGATGCTGGCATCAATTCGTCACCTTGTTGCAGTGTGATTCTAAAGTCACCTTGTTTCTGTAAACGATAACTGTCCAAGTCAATAGTGTCCAAAACGCCTTGTGCAAGGTCTTCGCCCTGTTCTCTTTGAATCTTGTTTTGTAAATGATTTAAGAAAATGTAAAGTCGTTCTAAATACGGATTGGTAAACGGAACAATTTGAGCCAAGAAAACATACAAACGAACATACGATTTGCATTTTGCCCTGAAATCTTCCTGCGATTTTTCATCCAGCGTTGTTCTGAAAACATTGGCTGCTGCATCTAAAATAATGTGCAGTTGGTCAACGGGAACATTTTGAACGATTTTGTCTGAAAACTCCTGAACCTGTGCATTGGTGTAAACCTGATAAGCATCCAAGGCATTTTGTAAGTCGAACAATTTATTCGGGTCGGTGGCTTCTCCTAAAATGGTTGTTTCGTAGTATGGTTCAAATGAATTTTTAATCTCATCAGTTGAGTTAGCAAAGTCCAAAACGAATGTGTCGGTCTTGCCTGATGTTGTTCTGTTTAAACGTGAAAGGGTTTGCACAGCACTTACACCACCCAATTTCTTGTCCACATACATGGTATGCAAAAGCGGTTGGTCAAATCCTGTTTGGTATTTGTTCGCCACAATTAGAAATCGGTTGTTCGCTTTTTTGAACTCATCAGAAATGGAAGCACTCGAAAAGCCGTTCAATGATGATTCGGTTTGTCCGTCAATCTCTCCTGAAAAAGCTACGATAGCGTTGTATGGAATGCCGTTTTCTTTTAAATAGGTATCAAATGCCTTTTTGTATTTCACAGCATTTCTGCGGCTGCTGGTTACTACCATTGCTTTGGCAAGACCGTTTATTTTCTTTTTGGCAACTACTGCACTCATAAAATGCTCTACCATTACGGCAGTTTTACGGGCAATGTTCAGTTCGTGGCTTTCTACATAAATTCTTAGTTTCTTTTGTGCTTTCATTTTGTCGAACAACGGGTCGTCTTCAATCTTTTTCAGTAAAGCGAAATGACTGTTGTATGTGGTATAATTCAACAACACATCTTCAATAAAATGTTCCTGAATGGCTTGCTTCATTGAATACAAGTGAAAAGCACGGAATTTGTCTTTTTCCCCTTCTTTAAACTTTACACCAAACAGTTCAAGAGTTTTTGGTTTTGGAGTTGCGGTAAATGCGAAGTAGCTGGCATTGGTCAGCATTTTGCGGCTTTGCACAATGTCCACCACCAAATCTTCTGAAGTAAGTTCATCGTGTTGGTCTTTATCCATAAACACAAACTCATCATCGTCCACCTGCACTTTTTCAAAATCTTTGCTCAATGTTGCATTCAGCTTCCCTGCTGTGTTTCCGCTTTGGCTGCTGTGTGCTTCGTCTATGATGATGGCAAACTTGTTTCCAGGAAGTTCGCCAATTTCATTCACGATGTAGGGGAACTTTTGAATGGTTGTAATGATGATTTTTTTGCCTTCCTCCAAGGCTTCTTTCAGGTGTTTGGAACCTTTGTCAATATGCTCAACCAATCCCGAAACCTGCTCAAACTGTTTGATGTTGCGTTGTATCTGCGAGTCCAGCACAATACGGTCGGTTACTACAATTACCGAATCAAAAACGGCTCGTAGAGACGCATAATTGCGCGTCTCTACTGGAAACAAACCGACCAACTGATGTGCCAGCCAACTAATGGAATTACTCTTTCCCGACCCTGCCGAATGTTGAATCAAATAGCGTTTCCCTGCTCCGTTGTCTTTTGCATCCGCCAATAGGTTACGCACCGAATCCAACTGGTGGTAACGGGGAAAAATCATCTTCTTCACTTTCTCCTTCTTGATTTTTCCATCGGGTAATATCTTTTCCGATTCTTCTTCAATCAGTTGAACATAGTTTTGAATGATGTTTGTGATGCTGTCTTTGGTCAAAATCTCTTTCCACAAGTAATCGGTTTTGATGCCTGACGGATTGGTCGGATTGCCTGCACCATTGTTGTTGCCTTTGTTGAAGGGTAGGAAAAATGAACTTTCCCCTTTCAGATGGGTGCACATCCACACTTGCTCGGTGTCCACCGCAAAGTGAACCAAACAACGGGCAAGGCGAAACATTTCTTCATTTGGCAGTCGGGTGGTTTTGTATTGCTTAATGGCATCTTTTACATTCTGTTTGGTGAGTTCGTTTTTCAACTCAAAAGTGATAACGGGCAAACCATTGATGCACACCACCAAGTCCAAAGACTTTTCGTTTTTGGTGCTGAAATGCACCTGATGGGTTACTGAAAAAATATTCTTTTCGTATAGTTCTGCATCTTTGGGATTCAGGTTGGAAACGGGTTTATCAAAAAACAATTTCAGTTTTATGCCCGTGTTGCCGTCTGTAATGTTGGTGCGTAAAAGGTTGATGATTCCGCCCAAACACTTTTCGTTTACTACAGTTTCGTCTTTTATTTTGCGATTGACCAAGTATAAAATGCGTTGCCTGAAATTGCTTCCGTGGCTTTGTTTCAGCTTGGCAACTTCTTGGGGTTGAGTGGCTTCTAAAAATTGAAACAACAATTCTTCGTCCACGCACTCGCTGCGGTTGTATTGGTCGAAATGGCGTTCTTCAAAACCATTCACCAAACACAAATGCCGGGTGATGTGGGCTTCTAATCCTTTTTCCGATGTGTCTGTATTTCTTTGGCTCTGTTCATTTGATTCAATAGCTGGTTCCTTTCTTTGATAAATCAAGATTCCCACCCGTTTGATATGTTCAATAAATTCGGTTGTTTGTAACGAATGAAAGGCAACAAGATCTACCTTATAAGGCAGGGAACTTTCAGCACAGTCAGACAATATGCGTGCAACTGTTTTCTGACTGATACCCTGGTTCATAATAGCAAGGTCAATATCGCTACCCGTTTTATAATTTCCTTTGGCGCGACTTCCGAAAATATGTACCTCTTTAACCTCCCGATACTTATCGAAAATATCAGAGAGTGTAGATAGGTTTCTTTCCGTTAATCCGAAATGATTGCTCTTCATCCTAATGGTTAAATAAGGTCTTTTGATCACCGCCTCTCTGTTCTATGAAAAAGCGATATAATTTACTTAAAGCAGGATAGACTTCTTCTCTCAATTGTCTTTCTGATGATTCAAATTTTTTCCCGTCATAATCATGCGATAATTCATTTCTGATATCCAGTCCGTCTATCAGTTCCTGTGCATAGTCTATATAACGGCCTTCCTGCGCTTGGCGGAAAGTGTCCTTGGGCGATGGCTTAAAGGCAAAACCTTTTTCTTCCAGAAAATCTTTCATGGTTTTCCATGCCAGCTCCAAAGTAAACTCAAAGCGCTGCACCAATCCATTACGTTCCAGCTCGTTCAACTCTTCTTCTTGCATGGCTTCACTCAGACGCTTGAAAGCCCTTTCGTAATTGGCGAACCGCTGCTGCCAACGTATGTCTTTATGCTCCATGGTTGTGAATTTACAATTTCATTTTACCCGTTACCGCTTCGGCAATCATTGCTTCTCTGTATTCTTTAATTAACTCAATTTCTCTTTCGGCTTTGCTGATGGCAATGTCAAGGGTTCGGGATTCTGTTTTAATGTGTTTTATAATTTCTTGTTGTTCTTTTAAAGTTGGCGGATACGGCATAATAACATCACGGAGTTTTGAACCATAAGTATGCACAATGATTTCTCCTTTTGATGAAATGGCTTTTTGATATTTGGCTATTGAGCTATTTTGTGAATAGCTAATAAAGTAGCTGTCAAAAACATCTTGCTTAAAAATGATTACATCACCGCCAGCATAGGCAGGTACATTGCTATTATATATTACACATTTGCCAATATCTTCTTTTGTTTCTCCTGAACCGGTAAAAAGTAAATCGTCTTTTTTTAGTTCTACTGATTTTGCTGCTGTTCCTTTTGTAATACGATTGATAATGTTTTCGGCAACGATATCGTATTTGGTGTAAAGGTCACCGTATAATATAGCTGGAACGCCATCATCTGTGTAGATTAATTCAGAACGGGAAATATTACCACCTTTTGAAAATCTTCCAATCGTTCCCAACCTTCTCACTTCCCAATGTTCAGGAATATTGCCCAACACTGTTTCCTTCATCTTTATGCCATCATCAATGCCTTTGGTAACGGCATTAGTAATAATGCTTTGCCTTTGCTCTTTCAGCAATTCAATAAAGCGTTGCTTGGTTTGGATGAAACGGGTAATTTTGGCGGATTGCTCGTCAAGGTAATCGGCAATAGGTTTTTGAACTTCCACTTCGGGAAATTCAAAATGTGTATTGAATAGAAAATTCTGGTCAAGATGAGGAATGGTTGTTCCTGTTGATGCCTTTTTCAATTCTCCTTCGATTGATTTTAAAAAGTAGAACAGAAATCTCTTTTCAAAAAATTCGCTTTTAGGAGTGACGATTGCCATTGTCGAAGAGATGTATCCTTTTTTGGAAAACATCACTTCACCTGCATTCGCACCATCCCATAAAACCAAAACTTCGTTTTCGTCAACTAACTTGTATTCGTCCTTTGGCTTTACATAAAGAATTCTGTCTGTATCACCCCTTAAATAATCCATTGATAGATAAGGCGGGTAGGAACTATCATCAGAAAATGTTTTTGGAACTTTTCCTTTTTGAGTTTTAATTATGTATTTCAACCTTGCCTTTATCATCCCACAATCTCCTTTAAAAGGTTTTCGGTTTCGTGTTCAATGGCAAACAGGTCGGCTGCAATGTCGGCTTTGTTGCGTGGCGGGGTGTATTGGTAGAAATACTTGTTGAAGTTTATTTCATAACCAAACTTCGTTTCTTCTTCATTCCACCAGGCATCATCGGCAAAGGGTATTACTTCCCGTTCAAAAAAAGTTTGTATGTCTTCTTTTAGCGGTATGTTTTCGTAATCTCTCAAGGCAGGGTCGCTTACATATTCTATCGTGCCGTCTTTGTGTTTCTTCTTTATTACGGGGGCTGCTTTCGGGTCTGTCCAGCTTACGGCACTCAGCAAATCTTTTTTGTCTTTGGCTGCCAGTTTCAGGTTGTGCTTTTTCAATTCCTTGTCCAGCAGTTCTTCAAACACATTAAAATCGTCAAACAGATTATCGCCAAAGGTTTCAGCCAGCTTTTTGGCGTGGTTCATCAGGTCAAGGTCACGTTGCCACACAGTCGTATCGCAAAGCTGTTTTACAATCTTCTGTTTCTTTTTAGGCAAGGATGCAAGGGTAATTTCGGTTTCTCCGTCTTCGGTTTCTTCTTCGTCGTTGTCTTGCATAAAGTAGTTGAGCAGCCATTGTTCCAGTTTTTCGCTGGCTTTTTTGTCATACACTTCGTTGCCAAATTCTTTGTAGAGTTCTTCACGCAAAGCAGCGTTGTTACTCACAAAGCGAAGCGAAGCCACCCGCTTGGCAGTATACTGCACCATCAGGCGTAAAGGGCGGTGCACAATAATTTGGCTGTAGCCAAACTCATTGTTGTCAAACAATTTACTGTGTTCGGTTTCCTTAAAATCGAGATAGAGTTTGGTAATGTCGTTAATGTTGCGTGGCACCAACTCATTGCGTTTACTTCCCAACGATTTTTTCATCTTGCCATAAAACTGGTCGCCATTGGCATTGATGAGTTGCACTTTGCCTTGGCGGTGTTTCGGTTTGCGGTTGGTAATGATGAAAATGTAAGTGGGAATACCTGTGTTGTAAAAAATATCATTAGGCAAAGCAATGATGGCTTCCAGCATATCGCTTTCAATGATGTGCTTGCGTATTTCGCTTTCGCCTTGTCCTGCATCGCCTGTAAACAAAGCCGAACCGTTGTGAACAGAAGCAATGCGGCTGCCTTGCTCGGTGTCCTTCATCTTGCTCAGCATATGCAACACAAACATCAACTGCCCGTCATTCACACGGGTAACAGCAGGTTCAGCCACATATTGCTTTTTGATTTGAAAGCGTGGGTCAATGATTTTACCTTTGTCGCCAATACTCAATGCTTTTTTGTCATCTGCCCAACTGGTGCCGTAAGGCGGATTTGTGAGCATAAAATCGAAGCGAAGTTCTTTCGAAAAACCGTATTGGCTTAAGGTGCTGCCATACACAATTTTTTCAGGGTCTTCGCCTTTCAATAACATATCCGATTTGGAAATGGCGTAAATGGTAGGTGTATTTTCCTGTCCGTAAACGTGAACGGTAGCTTTTGATTTTATTTCACCGTCTTCATCGGTGATGTATTTTTTGCTTTCGGTTAGCATTGCACCCGAACCGGCACAAGGGTCGTAAATCAAAAATGTTCCGTTCTGTATTTGCTCTTTAACGGGCAAAAACAAAACGTGTGTCATCAGTTCTATAATTTCTCGGGGTGTAAAATGTCGCCCTGCTTCGGCATTGGTGGCTTCATTAAACCTGCGAAGCAAATCTTCAAACACATAACCCATTGCCAAAGGCGGCAAACTCTCAGGTCGCAAGTCTATTTTTGGAGAAACAAATTTTTCAATGGTCGAAAACAGTTTACCAGCTTCGTCCAACGTTTCCAGTTCGTTGCGAAACTTAAACTTGGTAATAATGTCCTGCACATTGTAGGAGAAGCCGTTCAGGTAATTTTCAAAATTGCTGCGAAGGTTTTTCGGGTCGTCCAACAGCTTTTTCAAAGTGTAAGGCGAAGTATTGTAGAATGCTTGTCCGCTGCCGTTTTGTTTGCTGGTAAGCAAAGCAGTCAGGTCGTTTAGCTTGTCTTTATACTTTTCGTGTGTTTCTAACACCTTGTCTTTGGTTGGCTCCAACACAGCATCCAAACGCCTGATAACGGTCATAGGCAGGATAACATCTTTGTATTTGCTCGGCTCGTAAGTATTGATCAATATCTGGTCGGCTACCGAATAGATGAAGTTGATAAGCGGTTGAAGCGATTGTGTATTTAAACTCATTTATTCTTGTCTTTTCGTCAATCTATTTATAGGTCGTAAAGTTAATTTTTAAATCCTGTTATGGTTAAAGGTTGAAGTCAAAACGCTTCCACTGTCCAGCAACTACCGAAAAGATGTTTTGTGTCCTATCAAGTCTATTGTTTTTATGCAGCAGTGTTAGTACTGCCCTTGTAGCAGCTGACTAAATATCTGCAGTCAGGGTTTTCCTGACAATGCTTGTGTGGCAGGTTTGTGGTGCGCATTGCACCACCCAAAAACAGGCTATGAAGCCACGCACGCACTTCTGCTATAGCAGTTGAAAACCTAAGAGGATATAAAGAACGTTTTTGCGGAAAAGCAGAGGAAATATCTGGTAAAGAAGCACTTTCTTCTGCACATGTACAGCGTTTTTCTGTACGTGAAGAGCGTACATGTATACATGAAGAGCCTACATATCTACATGAAGAGCCTACATGTGTACATGAAGAGCGTACATGTACATAAGAACAGCGTACATGTGTACATGAAGAGCGTACATGTACATAAGAACAGTATACATATCCACATGAAGAGCGTACATGTACATAAGAACAGCGTACATGTACACATAAAGAGTGTACTTGTATAAATAAAGCGACTGCATTTACATAAGTCGCGTGTATATGCTTACATCCCTTCCCGTTGTAGGCAGCCATCCCCTGATTGTTATTGCAGGCAGCCAAATTGTGTATAGCATCACAGCTTGAATCTTCAAAAGGCAAAGCGACCTAAGCAGTAGCACGGGCAACAGAAGGGTTGCTGTGCATAAGTTATCCCGCATACGCTGCAATAGCCATAGCATTTGTGTTTTATTATGGCGTACCCTCAGTGCAGTTAGGGTATGCCTTATCTGTCGTTACAATGTCGCTCAGACTTCAGTTGTTAGCACCACAAAACTCAAAGTATGCCCTACCCTAATAAAAAACTAAGCGATGCTTCTCTGATGCGATAATTTTTACGGATATTCGTCTGGCCTGCATCAGTACAGCAGGCAGAGCTCAGTAATCTTTTACCAAAACAATTTGCACACAAATGGAGCACAACAAAAAGAAACTTACGAGACAAACAGGAGCTCCGGTTCCTGATAATCAGAATGTGCAAACTGCGGGACCGAGGGGGCCTATGCTGATGCAGGATTTCTGGTTTCTTGAAAAGATGGCAAACTTCGACAGAGAGGTGATACCCGAAAGGAGAATGCACGCCAAAGGTTCTGGAGCATTTGGTACATTTACCGTTACCCACGATATTTCGCAATACACGAAAGCAAATATTTTCAATCAGGTAGGTAAAAAGACGGAGTTGTTTGTGCGGTTCTCTACAGTGGCAGGCGAAAGAGGCGCTGCCGATGCCGAACGCGACATAAGAGGTTTTGCCATAAAATTTTATACAGAAGAAGGTATCTGGGATCTTGTAGGAAACAACACTCCGGTATTTTTTTTCCGCGACCCGATGAAGTTTCCCGACTTAAACCATGCAGTAAAACGCGACCCTAAAACCAACTTAAGAAGTGCGAACAACAACTGGGATTTCTGGACATTGCTGCCGGAGGCATTGCATCAGATTACCATAGTGATGAGCGACAGAGGCATACCCAAGGGTTACCGCCATATGCACGGGTTTGGCAGCCACACCTACAGTTTTATCAACAAGGACAATATTAGGCATTGGGTAAAATTTCATTTTGTTTCGCAACAGGGTATTGAAAATCTGACCGATGAAGCAGCCGCAAAGATTATAGGAACGGATAGAGAGTCTTCTCAAAGAGACCTTTTTGATGCCATAGAGCAACAGAATTTTCCGAAATGGAAGATGTTTGTTCAGATTATGACGGAAGAAGAAGCTAAAACCTACCGGTTTCATCCGTTTGATTTAACGAAAGTGTGGTCTAAAAAAGATTTCCCTTTAATACCCGTTGGCGAATTTGAACTTAACCGAAACCCCGAAAACTATTTTCAGGATGTGGAGCAGTCAGCCTTCAACCCTACGAACATTGTTCCGGGTATCGGCTTCTCGCCCGATAAAATGTTGCAGGGACGATTATTCTCTTATGGCGATGCCCAACGATATCGCTTAGGTGTAAACCACTACCAGATACCGGTAAACAAACCTACATGTCCCTACCATGCTTTTCACCGAGATGGAGCTATGCGTGTAGATGGCAACTATGGCGCTACCAAACATTATGAACCCAATAGCTATGGCGAATGGCAGCAACAACCCCAGCACAAAGAGCCGCCATTGGAACTGGACGGCACGGCGTATGCACATAATTTCAGAGATGATGATGAAGATTACTACACACAACCGGGTGATCTGTTCCGTATTATAAAAGCAGATGGTAAGGCAGAACTATTATTTCAAAACACTGCGGCACAAATTGGCGGCGCTGAAAAATTCATACAAGTTCGCCACATCAGAAATTGTTTTAAAGCCGATCCGCAATATGGTGAAGGTGT
>CALMWT010000053.1 GCA_937870855.1 uncultured Taibaiella sp. | reverse complement strand
AGCGCACACCTTCGCGACATCAAACATTTCATGGACTTTGCAAATGGTAAAACGCTGTTTTTTATTGACGAATTAGGTAGTGGTTCGGATCCAAATCTGGGTGGTGCATTTGCAGAAGCCATTGTAGAAGAACTTGCAAAAAAACATGCGCTGGGAATTATCACTACTCACTATCTGAACCTGAAAGTGATGGCGGGTAAAGTGCAGGGAATACTAAACGGCGCGATGAGTTTTGACGAAGAACATCTTGAGCCACTCTATCAGCTAACCATCGGTAAACCAGGAAGCTCTTACACTTTTGCCATTGCACAAAGAACAGGTTTACCCGAACGCATCATCAACCGTGCGAGACAGATCACAGATCGCGGACATTTCAAACTCGATAAAATGCTGTTGCAAACCGAACAACAAAGTGTGCGGCTTGGCGACAAAGAAAAAAAGATTGATGCGCTAATACGGGAAAACGAAAACATCAAAAAGAAATACGAAGAGCTTACCGATAAGGAAAAACTGAAGCAACACTACAACACCCTAAAACTTCAAAACAAAATAAAGAAAGAAGAGCTCGACTATCTGCGCAATATGGAGCGAAAGTTCAAGCAGATAATCCACGACTGGAAGAAAACTGAGAACAAACAAGAAGTGCTACACGCGGCGGAGAAAGTTTTGTTTAAAAAGAAGCAGATAGAAAGCAATCAGGCTGCTGCACGAAAAGCCGATAAGAACTACGAAATACTTGGCAGCGCCCCACAGCCCGGCGATCTTGTAAGAAACCAAATCAATCATCAGGTTGGTACACTGGAAGAGATCAGAGAGAAAAGAGCGATTGTACGAATCGGGCAAATGCCTTTTAATGTGAATCTTGAAGAGTGGATAGTGGTACGGAAAAAGGAGCAATTGAAAAAGGAAAAGAAGAAAACATAGATAGCAGCTTTCGAAAATGTCCTGAGTTGCAACTCAGGACAGCACAGGTACGGAATGTGGGCCGGTGTCATGAGCCTAACGATGTTCCATGGAATGCTATAATATTTTTCATTGAATGATTTCATTGCACCGGTTGAAAAAAGTTGCAAAAAAACATCAACCGCCGGCACCTGTTTAATGATTCACATGAAAATCAATAAAGATCCCGTTGCAACGAAGGAACTTCTGATAGCTCAAAAAGCAAAGTGTCTCATCTTTTTGTTGAAACACACAAACCACGTGAAAAGTGTTCTCATAAAATTCATGAATGAAGCTTCGCCAGTCGTTTTCTTGCAGGTAACGTAAAAGGTAAGCGGTGTATGCTGCAAGATCATCAGGCGCTGGAATGCAAGTCTTCAATGGAAGCTTGTACGGATGGTAACTTTGTCCTTTGTGAATGTTTTGCCATTCGTACGTGCCGGTTAGTGCTTGTTGGTAGGTCATGAATGAGTTTTGGGAATTCTTGCTTGACGCAACAAAGGTTCGTCTGTATTACAGGTGGCGAATTCACGATCGTCGAAATTTCCCTCTGTATTCGAAGTGCACTTACCACTATGTTTTTTACCAACCATAGCATGTTTGCCTGCCGACAACTTTGTGTATGCTGTCGCTTGCCTCTTTATAACTGCTAAAATATGAAACCGATTTGTTTATAAGTTTAATGTTTGATCTTGGATCAACGGGATGGCATGATTCCTCTAGTTTGTCAAATGTGCGTGCTTCCTCCTCCTCTGTCAAAGTTGAAATCTCTTTTATTTCCGTGACATACACAATTATATCAAAAGGCACCGTTTTCGGACGATCATTTTGTTGGTAGAGTGGTTCGACCTTGTATTCAGTTTTCAACTCTTTTTCATAGACTAATTTGATAAATGCGAAGCGATCTTTTATAAAAGACTGTGGATTTGTGTTTTCCTCCTGCTCGCTGGTCGAGATAGGTTGAACTGTTGGGTGCCAAGTGGAAGGCGCAGTTTTTTTAACTGCAGGCTCGCATGAAGCAAACGCGAAAATGATAATCATGAGCACGAAAAAATGTCTTAGCATGTTCATATTGATGGATGTTTTATCGTTTAATTTCTAAAGCTAATAATTTAGGATAATTCTCCCATTTATATTCAAGCATCCAGTGTTCCTTTTGTCTCGTGTCGAGGCAATCAAAAAAGGGCTATTACCGTGATGATGACTTCCTACGCCACGCCGGTGAGAAGCTACGGGCGGCACGTTTGGCAAAGGGATTTACACAAGTTGAATTAGCGGTTCTACTTGGTGACAAAGACACATCCCCGCTGTCCTGAGTTTGCAACTCAGGACTTACTACCAAAATCTATCTATTTCAAGTAAACCTTTGCACTTCCTTCCGTACAAGATAATGAACATGTCCTGAGTTGCAAACTCAACATATCCATTATTGTAAATTTTGAAGAATGGACAGTAGTAGGGAAGAATGAAAGTGCGAAGAGTAAAAAGAAAAATCATTAAATACCACCCTCGGAGCCAAGGCTGTATGCTTGCGCCAGATGGAGACTTCCCGCCCCTGCTCCGCGTCTTGCACAACAAACAACTCCTTGATTCAACCCGTAGCGTTTACACTTCAAACATTCCGAGAAAGACAGTATCATCAAGCATAAGAAAAGTCCGTTGGTGCCTTCAGGCTTACCGACCAATAGTTTCAGAAATCTCACACAAGATAAAAATGGGATGATATGGGCGGGCTGTGATATAGGCGCTGTTTATTTTAATCCTGTAAAGAGTTTTTTCTCGGTATTAATGCCTTTTGAAGAAGAGCTTTGGAAACAGGAACGGATAGGACGAGCTATTACTATTGACAACAGCGGTACCATCTGGATGGGTGCACACGTAGGCGTAAGTGCGTATGATCCTGCCACAGCAAAATATCGTTACTTGCACAACGAAAAAGATCAACCGCTGCATCAGCAGGGAAAAGCAAGCTGCCTTTAAGAAATGGTTTGATAGGTGATCCATCATACCCAAATTTCTAAAACGCTTTATTCAAAAATCTCCACACTTCATTGGATTTCTACCATTGTTCACCCAAGTATCTATTTTCGGGAAAAAGCTGCGTTGCAAATTTGTGTTCAGAAAACAAACACAGGTATGCAAACAGTCATCAAAAACCGAAACATCAATAGCCACTGTAACGTGAGAAACGAATTACATAAACTCGGACAACTATTGGAGCCGCAACATTTCAACGAACGCAACGAACTGTTGGAAGAAATGATTGCTGCATGTACTGCTGGAAAAGAGCAAGACTCTGAAAAGCTGTTAGGCTACCTGATGGCAAGCAACCTCCACAAAAGATTTTCAGGAACGGGTATTACTGAGAATCTATACGACAGCAGCAATGGCGTTTCCCAAATTCGTTTGTTTGATATTCTTATTCATCAGTTTCCATTTGTAAAATATGGACAGGAAATAACTAACGATGCCATCATCAACGTAATGGCGCAGCACGATCAAGTCTGCATTATAGACATCGGCATAGGACTTGGTACACAGATGCTGCACATACTGGAAAGAGCGAAAGAACTGACGCATTTGCGCAAACTGACCATTGTAGGTATTGAGCCATTTGAAAATGCACTGCGTACCGCAGAAGAAAAGATAAAACAGTACAAAGATCAGGTGGGTTTTGAATTGCAATTCTTAGCCGTACCACAATATATTGAGCAAACAGACCTTTCGCGGCTTGCAGATACGAACAGTGCAATCATAGTAAATGCTTCCCTCGCTTTGCATCACATTAAGACTGATGCAGACCGTAACAGGGTGATTAAATCTATTCGCAATCTGAATCCAAAAGCATTCTTATTAATTGAACCGAACGTCAATCATTTTACCAATGATCTTGCTGCCAGAATGCTCAATTGCTACGATCACTTCATCGGTATATTTCGTGTTATTGACCGTCTGGATGCAAGTATGGAGGACAAGAATGGTTTGAAACTTTTCTTTGGCAGAGAAATGGAAGATATCCTCAGCAAAGCTGATGATGAAGAGCGTTTTGAAAAACATGAGCCTGTATCTGCATGGTTACATCGCCTGCACCAAAGCGGGTTTACCACTAATGCAACTGCATTGCTTACAGAGCCAAAAGAAGTGCTTGGTGTAAAGATTCAACCTTATCAAAAAGGTTATGTGGGTTTCACTGAACAGCAGGAAACGATACTCGCCATCCTGTTTGCCTTTTAAATTTTTGAACATCTAACCAATTTCAAAAGACTATACATTCATCAATTTTTCCTGCACATCTGGTGCAGGGTAAGCAGCGCCTTGCATCATCGCAAATGAATTACCAACACCGTCTTGACAAGAACGAGCAGCCCCACGATGTGCCCGACTGGCTGAAAATGCAGGTGCTGCAAAAAGCTATGAACATGGACTGGAACCGTTATCCCGCACTGGAATTTACGGACATAGAAAAAAAAATTGCGAAAGGCTTAGGCATCAACGGCCACCTGGTTTTGCTGGGTTCCGGTTCGGCAACTTTCATCACAACCATGCTCAATTTTTTCGGAATGCAGGGCAAGCAAATTGTGATTGCACAACCTTCTTATTCTTTGTTCGATTATCACTGTAAAACCTATGGCATTGATTACACACCGTGGATGCTGAATACTGATTTGGAATACGACGAAACTTTACTTCCTGAATTGCAGGAAGGTTCGGTGCTGTTTGTTGTATCGCCAAATAATCCGGTGGGCAATACCATCCCTAAAGCCATGCTCCGACGTATTTTGAGTAATCATCCAAAAACACTGATCGTACTCGATGCTGTTTACGCAGCTTTCCAGAAAGATGATTTTAGTGATTTGATGATTCAGTTCAACAATCTGCTTGTAATGCGCTCCTTCAGCAAAGAACTACCCGTTGCAGGACTGCGTCTCGGCTATGTTTGCGGCGATGAAAAGATCATAGAGGTGGTAATAAAACTGATGCTTCCATTCTCTATAAATCCATTGTCGTTAGCATTTGCGCGATACATGATTTTTGAACCGGAATTTTGTAACTGGGCAAGTGAAAGTCGCGGCCAGATGGTAGAAGAAAGAGAGCGGTTACAAACTATACTTGAACAAAATCTTTCGCCGAAAGTTGCCAGAGTATATGCTTCATCAGGCAATTTCCTGCTTATCAAAATATACCACGACGAAATGTTTACTGACATGCTACAAGCATTTGAAGAAGCAAGCATCAAAGTATTAGACACCTCCACAATGCCGATGCTGAGAAACTGTATCCGCGTTTCTATTGGAAATTATCATGCAAATAATGCGGTGATTGAATGTTTAATGGACGTACTTATGACAGACAAAGTGATCGCACGGTAGCAAGACAGATCATAAAAAAAGAAGCCTTTCGGCTTCCTGCATTGCTCAATTCCTACCTGCCTAAGGGTTTCATTGCCGCAATATTTTTTGAAAGATTTGCTGATTGTTGAACTCCGCTTTTAGTAGATAAACACCGGTAGCATTTCGTGAAAGATCAATAATGTGATTGCGTTGTTTTGTTTCGTTTGCATAAATCAATCTTCCAGTCAAGTCATATACTTTCACCGAATGTGCTGTTTCCATTTCGGTTTTAAATCTGCCATCCGAAGGATTTGGGTAAACATTTAAAGACATCCTTTTCTGAACGGAATTTATCCCTACTTGTATCCCTTTGTTCGACATGATAAGTCCATTATTTCCTACTGCAAAACCAACAGAATCATTGCGCATTGCTACGCTGTTCATCGCCTGCTCTACTCCTTCAATCATAGGTGAGCTTCCATTCCACCAAAGAATTACTCCGGTTGTGTCCCAATTCACTTTTCCTACTACAATGAAAGAATCTTTTTTTGAAACCGCTACCGATTTCATCTTGGGATAGAAAAATGTCAACAGACTGTTTTCATAATGCCAGTTAGCGCCCATGTCGGTACTAATCATTACCCCACCCATTTCATAATCAGTTGCAGCTACAATGACGCTGTCGTTCAAAAATTTCAAAGAACGAATTGTTGAGTCAGTTGCTGTTTTCACCGTGTCCCATGATGTACCGCCATTGTGTGTACGATAAACATAACCACTATCGCCTGCGGTAATGCAAGTGTTGTTTCGGCAATCAATGGTGTACAAAAAATCGCTTGGCTGCCACGAAAAATAATTTCCATTGTCCCACACACCATTCGCCATTGCGACTACCGTTTTACCGGCAAAAAACTGGGAGCCTACCACATAACCGTTGTTTGCATCGGAGAAGAAAGTGCTGTACGCAGCAAATCCTCCGTTTACAACATTCCAAGTACTACCTCCATCGGTCGTCTTATATAACGTACCTACATAAACCGGATTTTCAAAATTACTGACTACTGCAAAGCCAGTATCTGCATGTACAAAATTCACGTGAACAATATCGGGACGGGCAAGTGAAAAATCCATTCCGGTGTGTGTCACGTTATTCCAGGTGTTTCCACCATCCACCGTTTTCAACAAAACACTGTCGGTACCAGAAATATAACCGACCATATTACTGCCGAAAGATACGCTTACCAAATGATGGTTAGTTCCTGAAGCAACCTTGTTCCAATAGCTTTGAGCTTGAACAATTAACGATAAAAGAAGTGCGGCAAAAAGAAGAAAAGTATTTTTCATAACCCTTAGTTTATGATGTAAAGTTCCGATCATGCCATTGCAAACAGTTACACTTTTGCGCTTAAGAATGGTACTTTTCTTCCCAGAAAGTTCTAAAGGAAGAAGGCGTATGCCCGGTATGTTTAGAAAAGAAGCGCGTGAAGTAAGAATTGTCTTTGAAGTTGAGTTCGTAAGCTATTTCCTTGCTGCTCTTATCAGTATAAAGCAACAGTCTTTTGGCTTCCGTAAGTGTACGTTCCTGAATAAGATCAACACAAGTTTTACCACTTATTCGCTTAGTGCAGCCATTTAAAATTTTAGGTGTAATAGTGAGTTGGTTTGCATAAAAAGAAACGCTTGGCTTGTCTATAAAATGAGTTTCTAAAAGAGTAGAAAATTTCTGAAAAAGATCAAGGTCATGCTGTGCATAAGCAGGCTTGCCGGAGGGGATTGCCGCTACAAAATCTCGCAAACATCTTGTAAGAATTATGGTCATGTAGCTCATCGTCAATTCTGAAGAAAAGAGTTTTTTATTTTCCAGTTCAGCGTTTAACGCTGCGACCATTTGCAGTAAGTCCTGAAAATTTTCTTCAGAAAAAGCTAGGGACGGAGTTGCATAATTGTTTTGAAAAAGTTGCGCGTAAAAAAGTTTGTTCAGACTATTTATAAACTCTTTCGTGCAAACAATGATGGAGCCAATTGCCCCGGAGCGTTTCAGTAAATGTATTTGTCCCGGAAAAACGATATGTACTGAATGACTCTTTATCTGGTGCGCGGTGAAGTCTATAAAATGCACTCCTCCACCTTTCGAGAAAATAAAGAATTCAAAATACTCGTGCCTGTGTGGCCGCTGAAAATCATACGGCATCTCATCTCCAAGTGGAATGATTTGAAGTTGTTTTTGCTTTTTCGGTGCGGCGCTTACGGGTATATTCGGCATCAAAATTTTCGATCTAAAAGTAAATTAGCAAAATCTTCAGCTTGCAATTGGGCATTTTTTACAATTAGTCATACACTTGTTTTCGTGGCGCGATATTTTCATGGGTAGGTTATGACACATGCTTCGTTTGAACAACAGATTCAGGGTCTCAATTTTGTTTTCGCCAGGGTGTGTTCTGATGAAGACAATTGCAACCATTACAGCGTAATGAATGACGCACATATTTTGCGAATGACCCGACAGGAAAATGAAGACAATTATACCATTCCAGATAAAAATCATTTGCCGGAAGAAATAATTCAACTGGAATCTCAGCTTTCGTCTGCAATAGTTGAATACGAAAAACAGGAGACGTTAGTTAGCTCGCAAAATGGAGAACTACACTAAGTAATTTTTTCTTCCAATTCCATCACTTCTTCAAACAATCGCTCATACTCTTTGTTTTTTACTTCCAGTTTTGGTGTCAATTGTTTGTACTGTTCATCCAGCTTTAAAAACTTGCCTTTATCCGAATACACTGAAGGATCACCAAGCTGCGATTCAAGCGATGCTATTTCTGTTTTTAACTGGCTAAGTTCTGCTTCAATTTTTTGCAGCGATTTGGTTTTGTTTTGATGCTCCCGTTTCAATTGCTGCAATTCGTTTGCATTCACCGAAACCTGATTTTTTTGAGCGCTCTTTTCTTGCGAGGCTTTGTCTTTAACAGCCGAAGGCTTCGGAATGCTTTCTACTTTTTGTGCCTTGCTATCCGTCTTTGCTTTTTTGCCTTCACGCTCTTCCATCCACACGTTCCACTCATCGTATCCTCCAACAAATTCTTTGATCTTATTGTCTTCTATCCACCATATTTTATTCGCTGTTTTAGAAATAAAATAACGGTCGTGCGAAACAAGAATCAATGTGCCTTCATATTTTTTGAGTGCCTCTATCAGCATCTCTACACTTTGCATGTCGAGGTGATTGGTAGGTTCATCCAGCATCAGAAAATTTGCTTTTGCGGCAATAACTTTCGCCAGTGCTACTCTCGCCTTCTCACCTCCGCTCAGCACTCTTATTTTCTTAAACACATCGTCGCCGCTAAAGAGAAAACAACCCAGCAATTGGCGTAGCTCCAATTCCGTTTTTCCGGTGCCTGCCATTTTCATTTCTTCAAGCACTTCATGTTCTATATTCAATGCCTCAAGCTGATGTTGCGCATAAAAACTTTCTTCTACATTATGTCCTTCTTTCCTTTCCCCTTCAAATTTTTCCCGCCCGGCAATAATGCGGAGTAATGTGGATTTACCCTTACCATTCGCACCAATCAAAGCAATTTTATCTCCACGAATAATTTCTGCATCGGCGTTTTCTAAAATTTTATTGCTGCCAAAACTTTTGCTAATGTGCTTGAGTGTAGAAATAATTTTTCCAGGCTGCACTGCCACATCGAAGTTGATGTTCATAGTAGGTATAGAACCATCGGGCGATTCAATTATTTCAAGTTTATCGAGTCGTTTGATGGCGCTTTGTGCCTGTGCTGCTTTGGTGGCTTTTGCACGAAAACGTTCTATGAAACGTTCCTGCTGGCGGATATACTCCTGTTGATTTTCATAAGCGCGTTGCTGCAATTCCATACGCTCTTCTTTTTCCTGTAAGAAAAAAGTGTAATTGCCGGTGTACTGCACCAAATCGCGCTGCCATACTTCTACAATTTTTGTAACCATCCGATCGAGGAAATAACGATCGTGCGACACAATAACCACACTACCCGGGTAGCTGGTAAGATAGCGCTCCAACCATTCAATACTCGGAAGATCGAGGTGGTTGGTAGGTTCATCGAGCAGCAACAAATCGGGTGCTTGTAGCATCATTTTCGCAAGAAGAACCCTCATGCGCCACCCACCCGAAAATTCATTGTAAGGTCGTTGCAAATCTTCGGTGCTAAAACCTAAACCTTCTAGCACTTCTGCCGTGCGGTGTTCCATTTCATACCCGCCGGCCACTTCAAAATCGTGCAGTGCATGGCTGTAATCATCGAGCAATTTTGCATCATCGGGTTTGGTTTCCAGCTCCTTCAGTATGCGCTCCATTTCCTGCTCCAACTCGTGCGCTTTTTCAAACGCCTGCATCCCCACTTTCAATATGGAATCGTTGGAAGAAAAACTGAGCAAATCCTGATTGAAAAAACCCAGCGTCACGTCTTTGGGTTTTACAATTGCACCTTCATCTACTTTATAGGCTCCGGTAATCATGCGTAGCACAGTAGATTTTCCAGCGCCATTATGCCCTACCAGGCCTATGCGCTCACCGGTATTTATTTGCCAGTTGGCATTCTCAATTATAGGTCTTGCACCAAAGAAAAAAGAAACGTTTTGCAGGGAAACTAACATAAGGCGGCGAAGTTACAGAAGCGAGTTGGAGTTTGCTGCGCTGAAGCGTTAAGAAGCATTTGAAAATGCCCATAACTTTGAAAATTCACCCTAAAACCTTTCCACTGAAATTAATAGTGCTGCAGTGAAATGGAATTTTACGAACGCAAACAATATTCAATGAAGCCAACATTTTTAATACTCCTTCTGCTTTTTTCAGAGATGGTAAACGGGCAGCAAACGGTGCAATTTTCTAAAGACACGAATCTTTGTGAAACAGACAACTGGAAATTGATGTGGCGTGATGAGTTTGAAGGAAACGAAATAAACAGACAAAAATGGTACACATTTATTGATGATGAAAACTGGGTAGATGGGAGCGTTGCAGACCCACCAATAGCCGTTTCTGCAAGAGCTACGAAAAAAGCTATTTATAAAGGCGAGAACGTGGTTGTAAAAGACGGTCACTGCACTTTAATTATGAAATACGACCCATCGGAATGGATGGGAGTCTCAAGAAATTTTTCATCGGCTATGATAATGGCAAAAAACTTTGAAGGCACTGCTCCACTCTACTTTGTGAGAGGACGCTACGAAATACGTGCAAAACTACCACGCGCTACAGG
The DNA here is from genome assembly GCA_937870855.1 of uncultured Taibaiella sp. Taxonomy (GTDB): domain Bacteria; phylum Bacteroidota; class Bacteroidia; order Chitinophagales; family Chitinophagaceae; genus JAFIGV01. The sequence continues at coordinate 6,848 of CALMWT010000053.1, read as the reverse complement.
CGTATGGGCTACTTTCTGGCTTTATGGAGGTGGAGATAAAAACAATCATGGGTCGGAAATAGACATGGTGGAATATACACCTTGTCGTTCCAGTCTCGACCGACTACCCTATCATGTGCATGGATTTCATCGTGGAAATGATTATTCAGAACATTACGAAACAGGAGGCGATTACAAAGTAAAAAACGTGGACGACTGGCATGTTTACACTACAGAATGGGATAAGCACTTCATCAGATTTTATATGGATGGAGTGTTGAAAGCAACCGTCAGCAGGTATGAAAGCGACTGCAATCCTACCCCGCTAAAAGAATATGTGGACGATGAAAAAAATGTTTTTCCAAGAATAGACGAAGGAATGAAAATGTTGGTGACGCTTGATTACACACACAATCTTTACAGTCGCCAACTTGCCGGAATATGCTTACCCATGCCGGAGTGGTTGAGAAACAGAGACCGTGTGGATGCAAAGCAACCGGAACAGAAATTTATAATTGACTATATCCGTGTTTACCAGCGTGAGAGCGAAGTGCAGGATTACTTGAAGCATAATGATTAACCAGGAATCCGCGCCATGTATTTGCTCATCTCGGCTATCTGAGATACGATCTGCTCATTTTTACTTTTACAAGATTTTGCGCGCTGAAAATAATTTTTAGCACTGCGAAAATCTCTGCGTTGCATACAAATCCCTGAGAGTTGTAAGTAGGCTGTGGCTTCACTGTCTTTATCGGGCAGACCTATTTTCACTGCTTTCCGCAGATGTTCGTAAGCCTCTTTTGTATTTCCTTTTTTGAAAGCAATGGCTCCAAGCTGCAAGTAGGCTGTTCCTTCATATTCCTTCTCAGGCATTCCTGACTCAAGTCCCTTTCGCAAATCTGCTTCTGCTTTATCGAGATCGTCGGTCATGGTGCTCATATTTGCACGAAGCATGTAGTAGGAAGAACGCACAGGTTTATAAAGCAGATTAGGATATTTTACTTTATCCATTATTTTTTGCGCACCCTCCATGTCACCTTCTTCAATATAGCTCTGAATAAGCGTCATCGGTCCTACTAGAAAATGTGCAACAATCATCAGTATAGCAATAAGGAAAGGAAGCCATGCAGTCCACCAGCCACCACCAAAATCAGCAAAGCCCATCCACAAGCCTAAACCAATAAGCACAATAGCAATATAAAGACGATTGAAAACAAGAAAACGACGAAGAGCTGGTTTCATTTTTAAAAATTGGTCGCAAAGATAAGGATTGGGAATTGAGGATGAGAGGTGAGGATTGAGGACTGAGGTTTAAGGTTTGACTTATGAACCTATCAACTTACAAACCTATGAACCTATCAACTTATCCCCCTATCAACTACTTTTGCTTTTTTACACTATGCAGCAGGAACAAGTAGATTGGTTTGAAAGTTGGTTTGGCTCGCCTTACTATCACATACTTTACGAGCACCGCGACACGCTTGAAGCGCAGGCATTTGTAGAAGAACTTATTAATTACTTACAGCCATTGCAGCAAAGCACAATGGTGGATATAGCCTGTGGCGAAGGACGATATTCTATACAACTTGCAGGACACGGCTTTGATGTAACGGGCATAGATCTTTCTCATGCAAGCATTGAAAAAGCAAAAAAGTCAGAAAGAAAAAATCTTCAGTTTTTCGTGCATGATATGCGGTTTCCCTTTTACATCAATTACTTCGACTACGCTTTCAATTTCTTTACAAGTTTTGGCTATTTCGCCACGCAGCGCGATCATTTGATGGCTGCAAAATCTTTTGGGAAGGGATTGAAAAAAGGTGGGCTGCTTGTGGTAGATTATTTGAACAGAGAATATTCACTGTCGAACTTAATTGCCGAAGAATTTGTGCAACGAAATCAGTATGAATTTCATCTGAAACGAAAGCTGGAAAATGATCACTTCATCAAAGACATTTACTTTAATGATAGCGACAATCGCCCAAGACATTTCAAAGAAAGCGTGGCAGCTTTCACTCTTTCCGATTTCATACAGATGTTTAAGAAAGCAGGCTTGTCGCTGATCGGCACATTTGGCGACTATCAGCTTAGTTCATATCATCCTTTAGATTTGCCACGGATGATCATGATTTTTAAGAAATAGCATGTACGAAAAACTCCATGAAATAGTTATGTACCTGGATTATACCGCGTGGTATTATCTTAATTCTGTGTGGCATAACAATGTACTCGATGCAATAATTCCTTTTTTTAGAAATCAGTGGACGTGGGCACCACTCTATCTTTTTCTACTGGTTTTTATGTTGAAAAACTTTGGCTACAAAGGCCTGATGTGGTGTGTGTTTTTTCTCGCAACCTTTGCTTTGAGCGATCAGTTGAGTGCGCATTTAATGAAGCCAATTTTTATGCGGGTACGACCCTGTAACAATCCGGAGTTGGCAGGAATAGTTCATAACATCGTTCCCTGCGGAAGTGGTTACAGTTTTCCTTCTTCCCATGCTGCCAATCATTTTTCTTTAGGCATTTTCAGCGCTATCACCTTAGGATTTCTGAGCAAATGGATTCGCTATGTGGCTGTGTTGTGGGCGCTCTCAGTAGCTTATGCCCAAGTATATGTAGGCGTACATTTCCCGTTGGATGTAACAGTCGGCGGAATTCTGGGCGCGGCAGTTGGAATAATTACTGCACGGTTATTTCTTCTGAAATTTGATTTGTCTGCAATACGGCTGGTGAAAAGCCAAGCCTGAACTTTTAGATCGCTACGATATGAGAGCAAATGATGCCAGTTGACACTGCTGCGTTGAGCGAGTCTGCCCCACCTCTTCGGGGAATTGTAATCTGATGCGATGCTCGTTCTACTAATTCCGGACTTAAACCTTTCGATTCATTTCCAATCAACAGTATTCCTTCTTTCATAGGTTGATAATCATAAATGCTTTTCCCACTAAGCGTAGCGGCAAAAACAGGAATGTTCCCGCTTTCAATAAACTCCTGTAGATCTGTTTCAAAAAAAGAAATTCTCAAATGACTGCCCATCGCTGCCTGTACCACTTTAGGATTATAAACATCAACACAATTGGGCGAACAAATAATATTTTGAATACCAAACCAATCTGCAATTCGGATGATCGTTCCCATATTTCCCGGATCCTGAATATTATCCAAACCCAAACTCCAGCCTGAATCAGGGAGAACTTCTTTATGCTCAGGCATTTCAACTAACAGCAAAACTTTGTTGGCTGTTTGTAATAATGAAACAGAAGAAAGCACTTGTTCCTCCACCGTTGACACCTGCGCTTCACTGTGCCTGGCAATCAGTCCGACATTATCTCCAATCCATTCTTCCAGTGCAATTATATGAAGAACTCGTGCTGAACTCTTTAACCATTCGCGGGAAATTTTATCTCCCTCTGCAATAAATACATGGTGCTCTTTGCGGTATTTTTGCTGGGTTAACGACCGAATGTATTTAATTTGTGCCTTTGATAACATCGGCTGCAAAGCTATATTAATTGTCCAATCTCAGACATGGGTTTACGAAGCGCGGCTAATTCCTTTTCCCTGTTTTTTATAGCTCTTATTGCTTTGGTGAGCGGCGGTTGCAACCCAACAAAACACCTGCCTGAAGGAGCATATTTACTTCGCGACAATAATCTGAAACTCAGCAGCGATAAAGGCATTACCCGCCGTGGAGAACTTAAAGACAATATTGAACGATTGATTGTTCAAAAACCAAATAGCTATTTACTGTTTGGAAAGTTTCCGCACAAAGTATGGGTCTATAATCTCCGATATAAAAAATACAGTACCGATACCCAATCGCTCGAAAAAAACAAGTTTGTTGAAGCGCCGGTTGTTTACGACAGCACCCTGGTAAAAAGATCAGTACAAAATATCCGTAGTTACCTTTTCAATCAGGGATATTTTTATCCAAGAGTGGACGACACTACCATCTTGAAACAGCGCAAAGCGTACGTCCATTATAACGTGGAAACCGGTGTGAATTTTCTTATTCGCAAAACCACACTCGATGTGGACGACAGCGCCATTTATAGCATTGTAAACAGAAGTCTGAACGAGACAATTTTAAAAGAAGGACAGCCATTTGCAATGAGTCTTTTAGAACAGGAACGCAGCAGAATAACCAGCGTACTAAGAGAGCATGGTTACTATCGTTTTACTCAGGAAAATGTTGTTGATTTTAAGCTCGATACTTTCAATAAAGATTTGGTAAGGGATGTTTATAATCCTTTTGAAACAGCCATAAATTTTCTTGCAGCACAAAAAGAATTTAAAAAACCTACGCTTGATATTAAGATCATAATTCGTTCGGACAACAAGCAAGTAGTTTACAAACGGTACGCCATAAATAATGTTACAGTGTATCCTGATTTTGTAGGCAGAGACGATATTAGAGACAGCAGTTTGCATGAGTCAGTGGTCAACGATGTAAAGTTTCGCTACCATAACTACTACGTCAAAGAGAAAGTAATCCTGAAAAATATTTTTCTGGAAAAAAACAAGAATTATACGCAGTCGGAACACGATGCCACGATCAATAAACTCAACCAGCTTGGGGTATTTCAAACCATAAGAATTTTTTTCCAAAACGATACTACACGCACCGATGATAGCAGCGTAAACTGGCTGAATGCAATCATTATAATGACACCTGCAAAGCAGTATGATCTTACAGGTTCGTTTGAGGTATCAACGGGAACTACCTACATGCTTGGTGCGATGCCAACCATTAGCTTCAGGAATTTCAACTTGGGCAAGGGAGCAAACTTATGGACAACATCAGTAAGCTATGGTCTTGAAAGCACCTACAACAGTGAAGTGGGCAATAATTTTCTGGAGCATTTCAGCTTACTCACTCAAACTTTCGCTTTTAATACAAGCATCAACTTTCCAAAATTCATTGCACCATTTGGAAGTAGGTTTACAAAGAAAAATCTGCCACGCACCGTTATCGGTTTTGGCACAAGCCTCCTCGATCGTGTGAATTATTTTACCCTGACAAATACGGTTGCAAACCTTACATACAACTGGCGGGAAACAAGTACAAAAAACTGGGAAATCAGTCCTGCGTTTGTGAATGTTATCCGCCTGCCAAATGTTTCTGATTCTTTCAAAAAGAGACTCGAAAACAACGACTTTCTACGAAACAGTTACCGGCAAACTTTTATTGAAGGAGAAATAATAGCATTTACTTTTTCCAATCAGTTGGAAAATAAAGGACGCAGTTATTCTTATGCACGTCTTGGGTTGGAAGAGGCAGGCGGACTGATGGGACTGGCATCCAACCTCGGCAGCAGTAATCTCAACTATTCACAATACCTGCGGTTAGATTTTGATGCACGTCGTTACATCAATCGCCGCAGGTCGCAGATTGCATTCAGATTTTACGGTGGTGTAGGTATTCCTTACGGCACATCTACCACACTCCCATACATCAAACAATATTTTGTAGGCGGAGCTTACAGCATACGGGGCTGGCGCATTCGTACGCTTGGACCAGGCAGTTATTATAATCCTTTGGAGCAAAACAATAATAACAATTTCATAGACCGAACCGGCGATATAAAACTGGAGATGAATGGAGAATATCGGTTTGGAATTGTTCAGTTATTTTCTGGAGGAATTAAAGTGCGTGGTGCAGTGTTTGCCGATGCAGGAAACATTTGGCTTATGAAGAAATCAAGTGCTTATCCTGGTGGTGAATTTAAATTCAGTGAACTGGGAAACGATATTGCAATAAGTGCAGGTATTGGTTTACGGGTCGACATGGCTAGCTTTATTATATTAAGAATAGATATTGCAACAAAGGTTAAACAACCCATCGGGGATAATACACTAAGAGCACCATTGTTGCCATTATCAGACATGATCACGAACTTTGCGATAGGTTATCCATTCTAAAAAAGACAAGGTCTAATTAGGTGTTTTGATAATAATGGTATATTTTTATTGCTAATTGCAACTAATGTTTAACCAATAAAAATTTTATTATGAAACCGATGTTAAATGTAATTTTCGTTCTTAGTGCATTAGGATTAATGATTACTTCATGTAAAAAAGAATCAACGAGTACTAATGCAGGAAACACAAAAAATGTAAGTCCTTTAAGGCGTGACCATCCTGCCGCTAATACTAACAACCCATATGACGACTACGGCTTTTATCATAACATCCTCTTGGATGCCGCATTGAACGATCCAAACATAGATATCAGCCACATAGATACATGGCTACCTGATTATATGTCTGACAACTACACCACTTTGCTTCCTCAAGAATATTCAGCAACCGTCTCGCCAACACAGGTAAGCAATGCCTGCTTTACAGCAATAGAAAGGGCTGGAAATGCGGAAATTGATGATCTTGATCTTAGTCAGGCTGTTAAGGATGCTATGTCTAACTTAAATACTACTTTAATCTCCTTATCGGAAGATTCATCTATTGTATATGCTGATGTAAAGGATGAAATTATTTCATGGGAAGATGATGTCATTGCAAGTTCATATTTCTCCACTTCTGAGAAGCAATCTTTATTAGTTTATTCATCAATTTATAGGCACAGTACGTATTACTGGATGGATTTATATCCAGCAGGTAGGTGGCCTTGGGGCCGTGTTGGCGGGGCAGACGCACTAGGAGGGGTTATTGGTTTGGTTGGAGGTCCAGTAATGTCTTGGTTTGTTTCAACATGTTTTAGTATTGTAACCGGTATGACATCCTAGTTAGACAATCATATCTCCCCGAAAATGCTAAAAGTGAATAGGCCGTAATAACCTTTTTGGAGATCATATAGGCATGTATTGTCCTGAAATAGGTTGACAGTTTTAAGAAGTCCCGATTGCCTCTGGTGA
>CALMWT010000052.1 GCA_937870855.1 uncultured Taibaiella sp. | reverse complement strand
AAAATAACTCAAATCCTCTACTTTTAAACACTACGAATTAGAGGGAAGCCTACACTTACTTATCATTTACAAATTAGTTCAGTTATTGCTGCTGCATAATTTTTACGTAACATTTTTCTTACACGAGGTAAATTTTCATTTTTTCTTTCAAATTATTTTGCAAAACAAAAAACTACTTCTACCTTCGCAGTCCCAAATTTTACACGGGTAGAAGATATTTATAAGTATGTCACAGCGTATCAGAATCAAGCTGAAATCTTACGACCACAATCTGGTTGATAAGTCTGCAGAGAAAATCGTAAAAACTGTGCGCACTACGGGAGCGGTTGTAACAGGACCAATTCCTTTGCCAACAGAGAAGAAGATCTTTACAGTATTGCGTTCACCACACGTAAACAAAAAAAGTCGTGAACAATTCCAACTCTGCACGCACAAGCGTTTGTTGGATATTTACACTTCTTCTTCACGCACGGTAGATGCGCTTTCGAAGTTAGACCTTCCAAGTGGAGTAGAAGTAGAGATAAAAGCTTGATAGTTGCCGAAAGGCGCACGTTCTTTATAAAGATATAGTAAACGGTCAATCCCGGACCTCCTCAAAAAAATGGCAACCGGGCGCTTGACTTAAACATAAGAAAATGAAAGGTATTATTGGCAAAAAAATCGGCATGACCAGTGTGTTCGAGCCGAATGGCAAGCAAACCGCTTGTACCATCATCGAAGCTGGTCCTTGTGTGGTTACTCAAAAAAAGACCGTAGATACCGACGGTTATGATGCGATACAAATCGCATTCGGAGAAGCGAAAGAAAAGAATACTACCAAAGCGCTTCTTAATCACTTCGCTAAGGCAAATACATCGCCAAAGTCCGTAGTAAAAGAAATTCGTAATAGTTCCATAGATAAGCAGGTTGGTGATGCAATCACTTGCGAAATCTTTACTGAAGGAGAGAAAGTTTCCGTTATCGGAACGACCAAAGGTAAAGGCTTTCAGGGTGTGGTAAAGCGTCATGGATTTGCCGGTGTGGGCGAAGCATCGCATGGTCAGCACGATCGTCAGCGCGCTCCAGGGTCTATTGGTGGCTCTTCTTACCCAAGCCGTGTATTTAAAGGCATGCGCATGGCAGGTCGCATGGGTGGTGACCGCGTAAAGACTAAAGGACTTCGCGTAATTAAAGTATTCCCAGACCAGAATTACATTCTTGTTGCAGGCTCAGTACCTGGACATAATGGATCTATTGTTTTAATTCAGAATTAATTAGCTCGTTGTTTTAACTACGAGACGAAAAAAATAGGCTATGCAAATAGACGTTTTAAATAGTAAAGGTGAAAAGACCGGTCGCTCCATGGAATTGCCGGACGAAATATTCGGCATCCAGCCAAACGATCATTGTATTTACCTCGCCGTAAAGCAATATCTGGCTGCAAAGCGCCAGGGTACGCACAGCACTAAAACCCGTGCAGAAGTACATGGTTCTTCAAAGAAATTGCACCGTCAAAAAGGTACTGGTGGTTCTCGTAAGGGAAATATTCGTAACCCACTTTACAAAGGTGGTGGAACCATTAACGGTCCAAAACCACACGATTACGATTTTAAACTGAACCGTAAAGTAAAAGACCTGGCAAAAATGTCGGCTCTTGCACACAAGGCTCAGGAAAATAAAATTGTAGTAGTTGAAGATTTTAACTTGACTGCGCCGAAGACTAAAGATTTCTCTACTGTTTTAAATACGCTGAAAGGTGAAAACAGAAAGTCTTTGATCGTAGTGCCTGAGTACGACACCAATGTTTACTTAAGCTCACGCAATCTTGTTAATAATAGAACTGTGATCTTAAGCGACATGAACACTTACGATTTGATGAATAGTAACGTGCTCATTTTCACAGAAACGGCTGCTAAACTATTTCAGGAGCCTGTAGAAGCTGAAGCTTAATTTGATAATTAGCTAATTGAGAGTAAACAAATAGAAAAAAATGAAACTCACAGACGTTTTGGTTAGACCAGTGCTTACTGAAAAAGTTAATATCCAGATGGAAAAATCGGGGCGTTATACTTTTCAGGTGGACAAAAACGCTAACAAGCTTGAGATCAAGAAAGCAGTGGAAGAATTCTACGGTGTAAAAGTTGCAGACGTAAACACTGTGGTTGTTCCCGGCAAAAACAAAACTCGTTATACTAAAGCGGGATTTTTGAAAGGCGTTAAACCTGCTTATAAAAAAGCAACAGTTACCCTTGCTGAAGGCGATAGCATTGATCTTTTTTCAAACTAAATTATTAATCGTCGGAAAACACATTTCATTTGATTTGTAACTTTTGACTTTTGACTTTATAAAATGGCATTACGTAAATATAAACCGGTTACAGCCGGAACACGTTGGAGAATCGGTAACGCTTACGCAGAAGTTACCACAAATGAGCCTGAGAAAAGCTTACTTGAAGCACTTCCCGGCACCGGTGGCCGTAACGCGCAAGGTCGTCGTGCTATGCGTTACATCGGCGGTGGTAATAAGAAGATGTATCGTAAGATAGATTTCAAACGAAACAAGAAAGATATTCCGGCTACAGTAAAAACTATCGAGTACGATCCTAACCGTTCTGCCTTCATTGCACTCCTACATTATGCTGACGGCGAAAAGCGCTATATTCTTGCACCGCAGGGTCTTGAAGTTGGTTCTACCATCCTTAGTGGCGATGCAGTAGCTCCTGAAGTTGGTAATGCCTTAGTACTTAAGAATATGCCACTTGGTACTGTGGTTCATAATATAGAATTGCATCCTGGTCAAGGTGGTGCAATGGCACGTTCGGCTGGTACTTATGCTCAGCTTAATGCCAAAGAAGAAAGATACGTGGTGCTGAAAATGCCTTCCGGTGAACTTCGTCGTGTACTTGGTACGTGTATGGCTACTGTAGGTATAGTTTCAAATAGCGATCATGCACTCCAATCAATGGGTAAAGCCGGTCGTAATCGTTGGAAAGGTATTCGTCCTCGTAACCGTGGTGTTGCCATGAACCCTGTAGATCACCCAATGGGTGGTGGTGAAGGTCGCTCTTCTGGTGGTCACCCACGTAGCAGAACCGGTAAATATGCAAAAGGTGAAAAGACACGCAGCAGAACTAAAGGTTCTAACAAGTTGATCATTCAGCGCAAAGACGGAAAGAAACTAAGTAAATAAGTTATTAGATTGATTGGTTAATAAGTTTCACTCATCAATCGAAATCATAAATAAGTCAACAAAAAATGGCTCGTTCAGTAAGTAAAGGTCCTTATGTAGATGCAAAGCTTGAGCGTAAAGTTCTTGCTGTAAGCGAAGGAAAAGCGAAAAAAGGGGTTATCAAAACCTGGAGTCGTCGCTCGACCATCACACCTGATTTTGTAGGTCAAACATTCGCTGTGCACAATGGTAACAAGTTTATACCTGTATATGTTACAGAGTACATGGTAGGTCATAAGCTTGGCGAATTTGCACCAACACGCAACTTCAAAGGTCATAGCGGTAGTAAGTAAAAAAGTAAAATTTAAAATTTAAAAACAGAAAGTTGAAATAAGCCAAACGTTAAGTTACGATTTGTAACACCCTTTGACTTTTTCATTTTGACTTTTGACTTAGAAAAAATGGAAGCTGTAGCTCGCTTACGTAATTATCCTACATCTCCGCGCAAAATGCGCTTATTAGCCGATTTGGTGCGTGGACTGGAGATTGAAAATGCACTAAATACATTGAAATTTAGTACCAAGCACCCATCTGTAGCTTTAGAAAAGCTATTGCTAAGTGCTGTTGCTAACTGGCGCGTAAAGAATGAAGGTGTAGATGTTGCCGGTGCCAACCTTTATGTAAAAACTATCATGGTTGACGGAGGTCGTATGCTGAAGCGTATGCGCCCGGCACCACAAGGCCGTGCCTATCGCGTTCGTAAACGCAGTAACCATGTTACCATTATTGTGGATAGCCGTGTTGCTCAGCCAATTTCAGAAACTGTAACAGAAATTCAAAATTCATAATTCAACACTCCTAATTAAGATATAATGGGTCAAAAAGCAAATCCTATAGGTAACAGGTTGGGCATCATCCGCGGATGGGACTCAATGTGGTATGGAGAGAAAAGGGATTTTGGTCAAAAACTTGTTGAAGACCATAAAATCCGTACTTACCTGAATGCGCGTATTAACAAAGGCGGTATTTCCCGTATAGTTATTGAACGTACACTCGGCAAGTTGATTATAACCATTCACACTTCTAAACCTGGTATCATAATAGGTAAAGGCGGCGCTGAGGTAGATCGTATCAAAGAAGAGTTGAAAAAACTTACAAAGAAGGAAGACGTTCAGATCAACATCATGGAGATCCGTCGTCCTGAACTGGATGCGATGATCGTAGGCGAAACAATTGCCCGTCAGATCGAAAGTCGTGTAAGCTATAAAAGAGCTATAAAAATGGCTATTTCTACAGCTATGCGTATGGGTGCTGAAGGAATTAAGATTAAAGCTGCAGGTCGTTTGAACGGTGCCGAAATAGCTCGTACAGAAGAGTTCAAGCAAGGTCGTACTCCGTTGCATACCTACCGTATGGATATTGACTATGCAAACGTGCATGCAATGACCGTATATGGTAAGATTGGTTTGAAAATATGGATCTGTAAAGGTGAAGTATTAGGCAGACGCGATCTGAATCCAAACCTATCCGCAGGAGCTGATAATCGCGGACGCGGTGCAGCAACAGGTGCTAGTGCAGGTTTCGGAGGCGAGCGTGGTGGTGATCGTCGCGGCGGTGAACGCAGAGGCGGTGCAGGAAGCGGAGACCGTCGAGGTGGTGGTAGTGGTGGCACACGTGGTGGTGCTGGCACAGGCACTCGCGGAGGCGGACGCAAAGCATAGTCAGGAACAACATTCCGAGCATTGCGAGGAATCTCCTGAGATAAGATACTAAGTCAAATCAACAGGCTGCAAAGTTTTAAAAAACTATTCTCTGCGGTCGAATTGACGAATAATAACTGAATAAAACCTTGTAACAATGTTACAACCAAAAAGAACGAAACATCGTAAAGCGCATAAAGGTCGGATCAAGGGTAACGCACAACGTGGCGCTACAATTGCATTTGGTTCGTTCGGTTTAAAGGCGATGGAGCCAAAGTGGATCACTAACCGTCAGATAGAAGCCGCCCGCCAGGCAATGACCCGTCACATGAAGCGTGAAGGTAACGTTTGGATACGCATTTTCCCTGACAAGCCTATTACACGTAAGCCTCTTGAAGTGCGTATGGGTAAAGGTAAAGGTAACCTCGAATTTTATGCTGCTGTCGTAAAGCCAGGCCGCATCATGTTTGAATTGGATGGTGTACCTCAGCAATTGGCTCAGGAAGCATTAGAGCTTGCAGCACAAAAACTTCCGATTAAAACTAAGTTTGTAGTTCGCCGCGATTACGCAGGAGCATAAATAATGTTGAGTGTTGAATGTTGAGTTCGCACTCGATCAATAAACATAACAATGAGCAAGGTTTTTTGAGCATTCAAAATTCAAAACTCAAAACTCAAAATTGAAAGAAAATGGCAAAAGCAAAAAAAGCGAAGGTTGAAGATTTTCGCTCTTTGGAGAACGAGGCGTTGAGTAGCAAAATTCAAGAAGAGGAAATGCGCATGAAAAAGTTGAAGTTCAGCCATGCGGTAAACCCAATTGAAAATCCGCTTTCTATTCGGCAGTTGCGTCGCAGTATAGCTGTAATGAAAACCGAACAGCGTAAAAGAGCTTTGGGATTCTAAAAAAGTAAAGTCAAAAGTAAAAAGTCAAAAGTTTCCGTTACAAGCTCTCTACTTTTTACTTTCTACTAAATAAGTCAAAACGATGACCACAATAGAAAGAAAACGCAGAAAAACCCGTACAGGGATCGTAAGCAGCGATAAGATGACCAAAACCATCACAGTAGCTGTGGAGCGTAAAATTAAGCACCCGATTTACGGTAAGTTTTTGAAAAAGACAACAAAGTTCCATGCACATGATGAGCAGAACTCAGCCGGCATAGGCGATGTAGTGCGCATCATGGAAACCCGCCCATTGAGCAAGACAAAACGCTGGCGCCTGGTGGAGATTATTGAAAAAGCTAAATAGTTGATAGTGGATAGTTGTTGGTTGTTAGCAAGGCAATCAGTAACTATCAACTAACAACCAACAACTAACAACTAAAGAAAATGATACAACAAGAATCCCGGCTCAATGTAGCCGATAACAGTGGTGCGAAGGAAGTGCTTTGTATTCGCGTGTTGGGTAACTCGGGTCAAGACTATGCCGGTATTGGTGACAAAATAGTTGTAACTGTAAAGGATGCTATTCCTGGCGGTAATATGAAGAAGGGTACTGTTTCTAAAGCCGTGATAGTTCGCACAAAAAATAAGCTTCGTCGCAAAGATGGGTCTTACATCAACTTCGACGACAACGCTGTAGTGCTGCTCAACAACTCTGATGAGCCACGCGGTACCCGTATCTTCGGACCAGTTGCTCGTGAGCTTCGTGACAAGGGCTATATGAAGATCGTATCGCTTGCTCCCGAAGTGTTGTAGGAACAACTAACTGCTATTAAAATTATTTCCGCATCGCCGGATATATTACCTGACAGGTTTAGAACTTGTCAGGTTTTTTTGTTTTAAAATGCTATGATTCGTTCTGAGTATTCGAAGCGTCTAATTTATCTATAGCATAAGGGTTGATTACTATTCTACATTGTTGTTTCTTGTGGTGGTAAAATTTCAATGCAGGTTCTTTATGCCCCGTATTTATGACAACCTGAAAACACAGCTTCTTGATGGTTTGCATGTCTCACTCCATTCTGCCATTCGTGCTGACTTCTGTATCGGCTATTTCAATCTTCGCGGATGGAAATTTATTGCCGATGAAGTTGAAAAATTACCCGGGGCAATTTGTAGTGAGAAAGAGGAGAACGGAGACACATTACAGTTTCAGCGGTTTTGTAGAGTATTGATAGGGATGCAACCTACTGCAGCCGAGATGTTGCGACAATACCTGAACGAGCATGAACAACAAGCAATTCGTCAGAACGATATTGTCCGGCTGAAACGCAAGATTGCAGAAGATTTCCGTTCGCAGCTCACTAAGGGAATTCCAACAGATGCTGATGAACACACTTTACGAACTCTGTGCTTGCAACTACGCTCTGGTAAAGTTGTTGTTAAGTTGCACCTGCGCAACAGGCTTCATGCAAAGCTCTATGTGCTGCACCGCAACGATGCGCGCTTGCCAATTGAAGCTTATCTCGGTTCGAGCAACCTGACGTATTCGGGTTTGAAAGGACAAGGTGAATTAAATGTAGATGTGCAGGAACACCCCGCTCCGCAAACGCTTGCTGAATGGTTTGATGACCGCTGGAATGATCGCTTCAGCATTGATATTACTTTGGAGTTGGCTAACATTATAGAGGCAAGTTGGATTACTCCACGGCTTCCATACCATATCTATTTGAAGATGGCTTACCACCTATCCGGTGAGGCACGAATGGGACTTTTGGAATACGATATTCCGCGCGATTTTGAAGGACAGCTACTGGAATTCCAGCGTCAGGCCGTGAAGATCGCTGCCAAAAAACTTGAGAAAAGAGGAGGTGTGTTGATCGGCGATGTGGTGGGTTTAGGTAAGACAGTAACCGCCTGTGCACTTGCAAAGATGAAAGAAGTGCGCGATGGTATGGGCTGTATCATTGTTTGCCCGGCGACGCTGGTGGAAATGTGGGAGAGATATGTGCGACAGTACGATTTAAAGGCTGACGTTATTTCCCTGGGGTCTGTCCAGACCAGGCTGAAACAGTACCACGACGTGCGCCAAAGGCTATTAATTCTGGATGAGAGTCATAACCTGCGCAATGCTGCCGGATCGCGATATGGTGCCATTCGTACGCTCATAGAAGAGAACGGCAGCCAGGTAGTTTTGCTCACAGCAACACCCTACAATAAAACATTTCTTGATTTATCTAATCAGCTTCGTCTGTTCATTTCCGACGATAAAAACTTAGGCGTAGCTCCCGAAGCTTATATCAGAAGTATTGGTGGCGGTGAGGCTTTCGCACTCGAGTTGGGTGATATTCCGCCCCAGTCGCTGCGGGCATTTGAGTTTAGCGAAGAGCCTGACGACTGGCGAGAGCTGATGCGCATGTACATGGTTCGAAGGACACGGACTTTTATTCGCAGCATTTACGCAAAGACCGACCCGACAAATGGACGAGAGTATCTTTTATTCCCGAATGGTGATCGCTTTTATTTTCCTACCCGCATTGCCAAACGAGCAGAGTTTCCGTTCGATCCGTCCAATGTCAATGATCCATACGCGAGGCTTTACAGCACAAGAGTTGTTGATGCTATCAATGAGCTAAACCTGCCGCGTTACGGGTTAGCGCTTTACCTCGATGAGCAACGCAAACAGTCGGCACGCTCCGATGAAAGGCAAATAATGGATAACCTTTCCCGTGCAGGTAAGCGACTAATGGGATTTTGCCGCACTAACCTGTTCAAACGATTGGAAAGCAGCGGCTGGGCTTTCCTGCTATCTATTACGCGACACATACTTCGCAATGAGGTGTTTCTTTATGCTATTGATCAAAACAAGCTTGTTCCCATTGGCAAGAGTTATACACCGCTGACTGATGATTTTTTAGAAGATCAGGATCCTGACGAGGATGGCGCTATTCCGCTAATGACCAACGAAGAAGATTTTAAGAAAAGTGCAGCTAAAGCTTATGCAGCCTATGAAGCAGAGGCAGAAAGATTTCACTGGCTCGACCCAAAATGCTTTACCAGCGCACTAAAACATGACCTGAAGCAGGACAACACTCTTTTAAGAAACATCTTAATCGAAAGTAGTTCATGGAATCCCGCCCAAGATCGGAAGCTCGGTGCTTTGAGATTGTTGTTGACAAAGCAGCATGGAAAGGAAAAGGTACTTGTCTTCAGCCAATATGCCGACACAGCCAAATACTTAGAACAAGCGCTGCAGAAAGATATTGATGAAATGGCGGTTGCCACGGGCGGTTCGGACAATCTCGTGTCACTGGCACACAGATTTTCGCCAAATAGTAACAAAGTCAAAACGGATCGTCCGCTGCGGGTACTGATTGCTACCGATGTGCTTTCTGAAGGACAGAATTTACAAGACGCGCGCATCATTGTGAATTACGACCTTCCTTGGGCTATTATCAGACTGATACAACGCGCCGGACGTGTGGATCGTATCGGTCAGAAAGCAGAGGAAATACTTTGTTATTCCTTCTTGCCGGAAGATGGCATTGAAAACATTATTGCATTACGTGGCAGACTGCGCCGCCGCATGGAGGAGAACGCCGAAGTGGTGGGTTCTGATGAAGTGTTTTTTGAAGATGATCGCACTAACCTCACTGCACTTTATACAGAGCAAAGCGGCATTTTGGATGGGGAAGAGGAAAATGAAGGCGAAGTGGATTTGACAAGCTTTGCACTCGGCATCTGGAAGGAAGCAACCGATAATGATCCTGCACTTGCCAAACTGGTGCAGGACTTGCCGGATGTAGTCCATGCCACACAGGCAGCAGATGAGGCAAGACTGAAGGAAAGTGTGATCGTCTATTGCCGCACGGCAGCGGAAAACGATGTGCTTGCCTGGATGGAACCCGAAGGACAACCCGTCACCACCTCGCAGATGAATATTCTAAAAGCCGCTGCCTGCACGTCTGATACGCCCGCTTTGCCCAAAACAGATAGTCATTACACCATCG
>CALMWT010000051.1 GCA_937870855.1 uncultured Taibaiella sp. | reverse complement strand
AGGTAATCAGGGTTCGGAAAATGGTGAGAATGGAAATTCAGAACAAATAGCTCGTATGGCGCAACAACAAGCTGCCATCAGAAGGCAACTTCAGGCATTGCAAAGCCTTCTCAATAGCAAGGGAATGGGCAACGCAAAAGAGTTGAAAGAGATACAGGAAAAAATGGATCGCACTGAAACCGACCTTGTAAACCGCCGAATGAGCAGCGAACTTTTATTGCGTCAAAAGGAAATACTTACACGCCTTCTGGAAACTGATAAAGCAATCCGCGAACAGGAACAGGATGATAAACGTTCCTCAAAAAATCCGCAGGATATTGCCCGTCCAGTACCACCCGAATTGCAACGCTATATGCAGGATCGTCAAAACCTGCTCGAATTTTATAAAACCGTTCCGCCTCAGTTAAAACCTTATTACCGCACAATGGTTGAACAGTATTACCAACTAATAGGCAGCGGAGGAAAATAATTTAAACTCCACTTTGGCAACGTTAAGTTAGAGCACTTTTATCTCACCATTTTGGGCAAACAATGTAGGTGATGAAGTGAAAGTTATTTTTCTATCCGTTTGATGGAATGAAAATTATAGTTAACTTTCATATCAAATTGCTCCTAACAAAAAAACTGTTTGCCTATGTTATTCTCAAGAACTTACAGATACTCTTCGGCCATGCGAGCAGAAGACATAAAAAGTCGCCTGATTGGTAAGCATGTGAAAGTACACAACATGGATTTTGAGGTGTACGAAAAAGATCGGGTGCTTCGAGTCATTCCACATGCCGAGCAAGAACATTCGATAAAAACACTGCCGATTACACACGTAGCATTTGAAGGAGGTGGCAGCAAAACTCAAGTAGTTATCAGTTCTAAAATGCGCAAAATAGATTCCGGCGGACCAATGCTCATCGTTATCTTCTGTGCTTTTATGCTTATAGCTGCCGTTCTATTTTTTGTCTTTGGGAAAGATGAATACCTTTCGTTTACTTACACCTTGTTAGGTATCAGCCTACTTATTTTTCTGGTGTTTTGGGTTCGAATGGAAAAAGGCTATTTCGACTATGTGCGAAAAATCAGAGACTATATCAAAACTCAAAGCGTAGCATAGGCTACGCTTTTTTTGGCCGAAATCTTTGCTATTGAATGTAAGCCTGTAGCGAATCTATTGGCGTAAGTCCGGTAAATATTTTTATCAGTTTTCGCTGCTTGTCGTAAATATTTATTTGGGGCAAACTTTCGTAGCGAAAA
Source organism: uncultured Taibaiella sp. (assembly GCA_937870855.1). Taxonomy (GTDB): domain Bacteria; phylum Bacteroidota; class Bacteroidia; order Chitinophagales; family Chitinophagaceae; genus JAFIGV01. The sequence goes on along the minus strand of CALMWT010000051.1, from coordinate 6,762 downwards.
GTTTTGTTGATGTATTCACTGCTATCCAATCCTATTTGCAAGGAAGGGAAATTATCAGCGCCTGTGTTGTTTACAAAGTAACCCAAATAAGGTCCCATTTTATCAGCAGCCATCAGTAGCAAAGTCGAATTGGTGAAGATACCCAAATGCTTTTGAAATAAGCGAGTCTGGTCTTCACAATGATCGCATGTGGGATTAAACAACATAATAATCAAAGGTGCATCCTTTTTTAAATCCTTCTCCGTAAGATAAACACCATCGCGTCTGTAAAACTTTAAAGGAGGAAGATTCGCTCCAATGGCTTTATAGTTTTGCTCGGTAGTGGAGACGGTTTTTTTGCTTTTGTCGCGTTTGCTTTTCTGTGCTAACCCGGGCGTCGTGGTTAGTAAAAGACAGGCAACAATCAATAAATTGCGTGGCATTCAGCTAAATTAGAGAAACCCCCTTAAACTATGGCAAATACAACGTACATACCGCTGGCAGAAAGACTTCGACCAAAATCGCTACACGAATTTATCGGACAGGAACACTTAGTGGGCGATGGAAAAGTGTTGCAGCAAATGATACAAAATAAGAATGCTCATTCCATTATTTTTTGGGGACCACCCGGAGTTGGAAAAACTACTTTGGCACAAATTATAGCGCGGTCGTTAGACCTTCCGTTTTTTACATTAAGCGCAATAGACAGTGGTGTAAAAGAAGTAAGGGCAGTGATAGAGCAGGCCCGAAAATCGGGTCATGCGTTGTTGTTTATTGATGAAATTCATCGCTTCAATAAAGCACAGCAAGACAGTTTACTCGGTGCAGTAGAGAAAGGAATTATTACGTTGATCGGAGCCACAACAGAAAATCCTTCGTTTGAAGTTATCAGCGCATTACTAAGCCGCTGTCAGGTGTATGTACTCAAACCTTTGACCGAAGATCATCTTGTTCAACTTGTACGGAATGCACTCGAAAATGATGAAGTATTATCACAGCAAAATATTGTGGTAAAAGAGTGGGAAGCATTACTTCAACTAAGTGGAGGCGATGCCAGGAAACTTTTAAATCTTCTTGAATTGATCGCTTCTTCGTTGAAGGAAAATGAAAATGAAATAACCAACGATTTAGTGCAGGATGTGGTACAAAACAAAATGGCTTTGTACGATAAAAGCGGAGAGCAGCATTACGATATTATTTCTGCCTTCATCAAATCTATGCGCGGCAGCGATCCTAATGCTGCAGTTTATTGGCTGGCAAGAATGATAGAGGGTGGGGAAGATCCAAAATTTATTGCGCGAAGAATGGTGATATTGGCAAGTGAAGATATTGGCAACGCAAACCCAAATGCTTTGCTTTTAGCAACCACTACTTTTCAGGCAGTAGAAATGATTGGCTTTCCCGAAAGCAGAATTATTCTTTCGCAATGTGCTACTTATCTCGCATCATCGCCCAAAAGTAATGCAGCTTATATGGCAATCAACAATGCACAAAGCTTGGTGCGCAAAACCGGTGATCTTCCCGTTCCGTTACCCATTCGCAACGCGCCTACCGGACTTATGAAAAACCTGGAGTATGGCAAAAACTATAAGTACGCGCACGACTACCCGGGCAATTTTATAGAACAGGAATTTTTACCGGAAAAAGTTCAAGGTACAAAGCTTTATGATCCGGGAAATAATGCTACCGAACAGCGATTGCGTGACTATTTAAGAAATTGCTGGAAAGAAAAATATGACTACTGAGCGACTGCTACTTTAGCTGTTTTATAAACGCGAAAATTGCGGGGACAAAATCCTTATGAATAGGAAGGGTAGGATCGGAATAAGTGGTAATCTGCTCGCGTTTATCCATAGAACCAAATGCTTTAAGAACATGATTCATTCCTTCTATCTTTTTTACGGTTGCCGTAGGATACGCCGAACCCAGCATTTCTGCATCTTTAGGCAATACCTGCACATCGGTTGTGCCCTGAATAATGAGTGCTGGTATTTTTAGCTTAACAATTTCTTTTCTGGGATCGTACTTCATCCATGAAATAAGATAAGGTTGAACAGAAGGGTTAAACAATGTCATCAGGTATTGAGGAACGGTGGTAAGTGTGTCTCCCATTTTCAAAGTGTCAAGCATAGGAAAAACCGCAGACCTTATCATTTCTGGTTGCTCGGAAAGTTGTTCTTTGATCATTTCATCGGCAGGACGCGATGGACCAGCGATAGAAATGTAACCCTTAACGTTGTGGTTTTGAAGAGATGCCATTAAACCAATTAAAGCGCCCTCGCTATGTCCGGCAACAATAATTTTTGAAAATCTTTTGTCTGCGGCGAGAAGAGAAATCCAATCTTTTGCGTCCGCTACATAATTCTCGAAGCGAAGACTGCGTTGATCGAAATTTTCAATTTTGCTTTCTGCAATTGCCCGTTTATCAAATCTCAAAGATGCAATGCCACGTTGGTAAAGTGAGTCGGCAAGTTGTTTCAGACTATTGTTTTTAAGACTGGACTGATTGCCATCTCTATCAGTAGGTCCCGAACCGGATATGATTAACACCACAGCAGGCTTTTTTACTTTTTCAGGCACCAGCAAACTGCCGTAGATATTGCCGGTTTTGGTTTTTAAAATTATAGGTTGGTCTTGTGCAAAGCCAACAACGGAAATGCCAATCAGAAGAAAGAGCAAAAAGAAAATAGCGCGCATAATGGATTTGTATGCTACGAAGAAACAGAAAATTTTATCTTTTCTCTTCTGAAATTTTAAGTCTCAGTTTCACACAAAGTTCACAAAGAGTAAAAAGACAAAGAGACTCCAGTAGCTGTAAAATTTTATCTTTTCTGTCGAAGAATCTTAGTTTACCGCAATGAGTGAACTAAGCGGATGCTTGATCTTATCATAGGCCATCAAGTCCACTTTTATGGAGCCGACAGAAATAGGGCTTTCCGCACGTACAGGAATATGATTATCATCGTCCGTAACCCAAAGCGTCATCTTCTCGCCACCATCAAAAATGGAACCTTTTATCAGCATGGGTTTTAGCTTTATGGCATTGAACTTTCCGTATTTGGTTTTCACCACTTCCTTGCCCATGTATCGGATGTAGGTATTGTACACTTCACCATCCAGAAAAATATCAATCGGTATTTTATCGCCTACTTTGTAAGCATTGTAATCAATATTCCGGGCATAATAAACCGCATTGATCACGTCCATCACATTGTGCGAAAGTTTGTAGGTCTTCTTATTGGTATAAGCGGTATTGTTTGCGCGGTTAAATACCACATCTTCATGGTGTTTAAAACCACCTTCGTTAATGTTGCGTACAAAACGTAGCGAGCGAAATTTTTCTGCATCGAAATAACTTTCGTATCTGTCCCGCACTTTAAAAATCCAATCGTATTTACGGTTAGTAACGCCTTCTGCCACTACATGATAAGCATCAGTGTTGTTGTATTTCTTAAGGTTGGTACTAAATACAGCCGTGCCTGCATTCACATAGATTCCTACTACATTGTAAAAAACGGTAAACGTAATTTTTTCGCCATCCTGAAAAGCTGATCCTGCCATGCGTGTAGGCTGGGCTATTAGCTCAGGCAGCAGCAAGAAAGAAAAGAGGAAAACAAAAAGGGATTTTTTAAAAGAAGAGTAATGTTGGAACATCTTACAGCACAGTTTTTCAAGGTTCACTAATATTGCGAAGGTACGGCATTGCATGGGCGAAAAAGAAATGAGACTGCTAAAGAATCCCAAATGTTCTGCACAAGTTTTTTGCGGGGAGTTAAGGTTCCCGCAGACTTCGCAGAGCCGCGCAGACCTAAACAATGAAGGATCGCGCAGAGCCTCGCAGATCAAAAAAGTATAGTTTCCCGCAGAGCTTCGCAGACCAAAAAAATATAGTTTCCCGCAGGCCCTCGCAGATGGGTAAGGATACTTTCTGCATTTAAGTTTTACCATTTAATTAGTCGGTAGTCAAGTAAATTTGACGCATGAATATGATAAGATGCGCAATGGCATTTATGCTATTCCTTATTACCGGCACTGTATCTGCGCAGGAAGTGATCTATTCACCCTATGAAAAATTTGATTTACGAAATGGCGATTTTTCTGTTGTTGGAAAAATAAATGAACGCATTTATACTTACCGAAGTTCCAATGAAGGTTTTTTCCTTGATGCCTACAACGATAGTATGGAAAAGCTCGCAACCGTACTGCTCGACTTTTTTCCTAAAAAAATTTATGAAACCCGATTTATAAACTACAGCGACAAAATAGTAGTGTTGTATCAGTCTATAGAAACCGGAAAAGTTATTCAATACGCTGCCTTGCTCGACGATAGAGGAAAATTGCTGAAAGGGCCTTTACAACTTACATCTGCAAAGACGGGCATTTGGGGACCGAGCCGCGATTATTTTTCATCAGCTTTAAGCGACGATAAAAAACAAATAATTGTTTATGGACTGGAAGAAAAAGGGGATGATTTGAATTTTACAGGCATCTGGATTGATGACCAGTTGAGCATTGTACACAGAGGGAGTGCAAATTTTAAAGCTGACAATAACATAGCACATGGCGATGGCATTGTGGACAACAACGGAACTTTCTATTTACCAGTTTATACACCCACAGGTTCGCGCAATTATGCAGATCGGGTTTGGTTGCTCACATTGCCTAAGGGTGCGAGAAGGTTTTTTTCAAAAGAGCTTTCCTTGAATGATAAATATTCTACCAGCATTTACATGAAGCTCGATAATGTGAACAATCGCATTTATGCAGGAGGTTTTTATTCAGACAAGAAAAATGGAAATTATGAAGGCGTTTTGTATGCCTACTTCGATCTGAATGATAGCAACTGGCACAACAGAAAAAACATAGCCTTCGATCAGCAGCTTCGAAATGCTACCGGCGAGCGAAATCTTAAACGTGCCTTCAATGATTATCAGGTAAAACAAATGATCTTGAAGAAAGACGGAGGCTTTGTTTTGATCTCTGAAGATTTTTATGTTACCACCAGAACTACTACACCAGGCTGGGGTGGTTTTTACTATTCCTACTATTACAGTCCTTTCATGAACCAAAATATTCGTGAGTACAACTACAACGATATTTTTACGATTTCCTATGATGGAAGTGGAAATAGAGAGTGGCATGCTTTCGTAAGAAAGAGTCAGTATTCGCAGGAAGATGGCGGCATTTTTTCTTCTTACGGTTTGATAAATACCGGCGGTACGCTTGGCTTTTTGTTCAACGATTTCAATACACGATCATCCCGAATACAACTTGCGTCTGTAGATGCTAATGGAAAAGTGGATATGCGCTCTCTGGCGGCTGGTACTGCCAGCGACCCCGATTGGCTGCCGCGTTCCGGCAAACAAACCGGACTAAAAGAAATGGTGATTCCCTGTTTGCGCAGAAGGCAAATCTCCTTTGCTAAAATTGTATTTTAGCCGCTCAATCTGCTTTTGTGCTGCCACTGCTTCGTAACTACAGCCCATTTACCGTACTAATATTAATTATCGCTGCCTTTCTGATGAAACTACAGGCGCTGCTGCATCCGGTAGCGCCTGTAGCCTTGCCCGATCATTTGATATTTGCTGGTTTACTGCGCTTGCTCAATTTTGTTTTTTTCGGTAATGCATTTGCCTACACTTTGCTGGCTGTTTTCCTACTAATATCGCAAGCACTGTTTATTAACCACATTACCGTGAGGCATAAAATGTTTGCGAAAAACAGTTATTTGCCTGCGTTCACTTATTTATTACTTACTTCGCTCAATCCGTCTTTCAATTATTTTAGTGAGCCTTTACTTATTAATTTACTTACCCTCATTGCGGTAAATATCATGCTTACCTTAAGCCAGACCTCGCAGCCGCGAAAGCAAATATTTAATGCGGGTTTTGTTATTTGCCTCCCTGTTTTATTTCAGTTTCCTGCTATCGGATTTTTATTGTTGTTTCTTCTGGCAATGGTATTCCTACGTTCCTTTAATCCTGGCGAGTGGGTAGTAGGATTGATGGGATACCTTACCCCGATTTACTTCTTTGCCGGTTTGTTGTTTCTTGCCGATCATTTGCCAGCACTTAAAAAAGTATTTCAATTCGGATTCTCAGTTCCCGGGAAGTTGGCAAATCCGCTGTACATGGTAGGTGCTATTGTTGGGTTGGCAATTCTCTTAATTATAGGAAGCATTTCTATTCAGCAGCAAATTGCTAAAATGACTATCTACATTCGCCGCGCCTGGGGACTGGTATTCACTTACCTCACCATTTCTTTTGGAGTTGCATTTATTACAGTTTCTTCGGTAAACGCTGAATGGTTGATTCTGATGCCCTCTTTAAGTCTTATCATTTCACAATCCTTTTGCTTCGAGAAGAGCAAACGGTTTAGTAGTTTTACGTTTTATTTTTCCCTGCTATTATTAATCTTTTGCCAACTGGCTTTAAATAGATGAGCTACTGCTGCTCCCATCTGGCAAATTTGAAAAAGAATAAAAGATTTAGATGAAATTCGGAGTTATCGTTTTCCCAGGTTCCAATTGCGATCGAGATATGATGCACGCTCTGCAAGACGACTTGCAGCAAGAAGTGATAATGCTTTGGCATAAAGACCGCGATATTAGCATGTTTACTAAAGAAGATTGTCTGGTATTGCCCGGTGGTTTTTCCTACGGCGACTATTTGCGCTGTGGGGCGCTTGCCCGTTTTAGCCCCATGATGGAGCAGGTGGTAAACTTTGCACATGAAGGAGGAAAGGTTTTGGGGGTGTGTAATGGCTTTCAAATTCTTTGCGAAA
>CALMWT010000050.1 GCA_937870855.1 uncultured Taibaiella sp. | reverse complement strand
TTGCAGCACTGTTGTTGTATGGATTACCCGTACAGCCACCGTTTACAGTAAGCATTAACGCACCGCTTGCATTGTTATTAACCATGAACGGCAGGGATGTCCAGTTAGAGAACGTGTTTCCACCACAAGCAGTACGAACATGCAGGTAATAATTCATTGATCCCGGTGTGAATGTTGCTCCGGTTACACTATTGCTGGTCGCAGCAGTACCACTTGTCGGAGGTGTGCTGCTGGTAGTAATAGCATACTGATAGCCAGGAGCACCTGTTACCGCACCCCATCCAATATTGGCTGTTGAAGTACCAATATTAGTAACAGTAAGCGCCAGAGGATCAGAACAAGCAGGTGTACTTTCTACAGCTATATCGTCAATCAAGATGTCGTTGTAGAATGGAGTTGATGCAGTACCTGTGTACATGAATCGCAATTGAGTAGTTGTAACTGAGCCAAGTACAGACAAAGGTGCAATACGCTGATTCCAGCCCTGAGGCAGACTTTGTTGTACCGAGTCGAGTGTTACCCAAGTTGTACCATTCCAAGCTGATACGATAAGCTTATTGTTACCATTAGCAGCAGTATAGGTAGGATTGTAGCTCATCAGGAAGTAACGAAGACGTCCGTTGGTAAGTGTGGAAATATCAATTACCGGAGAGGTCAATGTTGCTGTTTGGTTATTGGTTACATAAGAACCATCTACCCATGCAAACGTACTACCTGATATACCAGAGTGATCGGAAGCACCAGCTGCGTCATAACCAGGACTTGAATAACCCGTACCAAACATCCAGCCATTAGGAGTAACGCCACTGTTAGTCCAGCAGTTTGGTGTAGTCGTGCCATTGAAGGCTTCAACAAGCGGAGCAACAAACGTAGAACATGGCGTTGTAAAGTTTACACCAGCCCATGCACTTGTATCTGTTGAGGAGCAAATTGCACGAATGTACATTGTGTAATTACTGCTGGCTGTAAGACCTGTAGCATTTGCAATAGTATCACCAGGAGTTTCAAGACCAGATGTTATGGAAGTAGCAGATGGCAGCGCGCCTTGCGGCACAACCACCCACTGATAACCAATACCAGGGTTTGAAATACTTTGATTCCATGAAACAGTTGCAGCATTGAACACTGTAGTACCTACTGTAGGTGCTGTGATTGGCATACAAGTAGGAGGCGGAGCTACATGAATCGTATAATCGTGAGCCTCTCCATAAGTATAAGAAATACACGGATCAATAGTAGATGCTGGTGATTGAGCATATACCAAACGAACACGCATTCTATAAGAGCCCACAGCAAGATTTTGCGGAACAGTAAAGGAGAAAAGTCCAGTACTTGTATTACCTATGTTATCAAGGGTTGCAAAAGATTCTGTGGATTGGAAGACACCATCCAGGCTCGTATCAATCCAGATTCTTACATACTCATTGCCGGAATAATTTGTGGTAACGTTACCAGAATAGGTGAGACCGGGAGACACAGTAGCTGACATGTTTGTATGATCGTAGTATCCGCTTGCGTTACAAGGAGTATTCAGGTTATTGATTCCAGGAGGAAGATCACCTGCAAATATCACGTCTTTTATATCATCGCCTACTCCACACGCGGTAGTGTATAGAGGAGTGCAATAACATTGCATCGGAGGATTCACAAATACAGTGAATGAATTAGAGTAGGAAAATCCACCACCATTCGCACAGGTAACTTTTAGTCTATAATCAGTAGTTGAAGTAATACCGGAAGCTACATTGAAATTAGGAGTTGTAGCACCACTTATTGGTGTCCACAGTCCCGCGCCGGTAGGTGATTCTTCCCATTCGTATATAATTCCTAAGCCCACATCAAAGGCTGTATCGCTCAGCGCGAAAGCTATAGCTGGGCAAATACTATCTATAGCATACGCGATACCGGCATTAGGAGTACCTGAACATGCTCCAGGCACATATATATTTACGGCATAGTCTTCTGTTTCCCCGTAGCTATAAGTGTTAGAGCACGCGCTATTAGAAGCTATTATTGCGTTATAACTAGAGCGTACACGCAAAGCAGTGAGACCGGTCATAGCAGTGGATGGAATTGTTACAGATCCGCTGTAAATCCATGTGGATCCTACTAGTCCGCCCGTCAATGGTATGAATTCGGAAGTATCAAAGGTTCCGCTTTGATCATAATCAATCCATCCTGCGGCATATTCTGTACCACCATTTGCTACATGCACTGTCAATGTGTAAGTCTGTGTAGTACCGATACTTGCTGCCGCTACAGTGCTCTTGTAATCAGAATGAGATGCATTAAGACATGGCCCTGTTGGATTATTGATGGTAGCAAAATCTGTTAACGTAATATGGTCTCCTGAAGCACAGCCGTTTACAGTTGTTGGTATGCAATAGCAACTATAGAAGCCATTGATGCTAATTGACCATGTATTTGAAACGTCAAATCCTCCACCGTTGGCACAAGTAACAACAGCCCGATAATCAGTAGCGCTGGTAATACCAGAAGTTGGCGTATAAGAAGGAGCGGTAGCACCTGTAATAGGTGACCATACACCTGCACCCGCTGGTGATTCCTCCCAACTTATGGAGATGCCCGAACCTACTGTAAAACCCGTAAGGCTTAAAGTAAAGGGAACATTTGCGCAAACGCCCAATGGCCCGGCCAGCGTACCTGCTACAGGATTGCCCATGCAAGGTGCTACTGTAAACTCTATAGCTCCTATATCAGGCGATATAGGACTTCTTGTAGCCCCGTTTATATCAGTGGTAATACCAACAGGAGTTCCAAGATCATTCAACAAAGCATTTGTAGGCATATAGTTTCCGCTCGCAGGTGCTACAAACAAAGGATCTACATCAATACTGTTCTGGTCAAATGCGCTGCTGCTTGCACCTTTCCATGCCGCAAGTGTGGCATAAGTTGTAGGCGAAGATGTAGAAGAATAAGCTACATAGTTTGTACCGCCTGTAGAGTTCAGATAAAGGTTGTTGTGATTAGATGTTTTACCTGCCCCTGAAAAATATAGAAGATATTTGGTTCCAGTATTAGGTTGCGTAATAGCGATGTTATTGTTCTTAACATCCACTCCTGCCGTACCTGTAGCATAAATACCATAAGTAGTACTTCCCGACTGAGCCGTATGATCCAATACAATAGTGTTATGATATACCTGTATGTAAGTAGCGCCAGTTAGATACATACCGCCTCTGGTTCCGATACCGTTGATATTCCCTATTACATTGTTGTAAAGTTTGTTCTCATTTCCTAAAGAGGCTGCAGAAGTAACATAAATAGGATAAGCGGTGAAACTTGCTGAAGGATTAGAGCCTGCAGGATTGCGGATAAGGTTCTTTTCAACAAGTGTATTGTTACAGCCTGTACCTAAATATACTCCATAGAATGTACTTAGCCCTGCTCTTGTAGGTCGTTCAATTATATTGTTGGCAACCGTGCCACTTCCTTGCTGTAAATAATAAGTACCATAAAGGTAAAAGTCCTTTACATGACAGTTAAGGATATTGTTGCTCATGTTACCAGCGGTAGATGTGCCGTAAAACACCATCCCGAAGTAGCCGCCGGTTACGGTACAATTACTGAATGTATTGTTACTACCGTTTGCGCCACCAGTTGAATAAGAAGTAGCAGAACCGGACATCACTACCCCGCAGGATGTAGTACCCGTAGTGGTAGTGCTTGCATTTATCGTACAACTATCAAATGTATTGTTGTTTGCACCATTAGAGAGATGCACAGCAAAACCATTCGTTACGCCAGTAGCTGCAATCGTGAGATTATTAATGTCGAAATAATCGGTGCCATCCAAACGTAGTGTTGCATAGTTTGTAGTTGTACCCGCATTGGTAAGTGTAGCTCCGTTACCATTAATTGTAATAGTATTGGTAGTTGATGCACCTGCTATCTGTGGTATCACCACTTGTTCATTATAAGGTCCGCTACCTGTGGCAACATTCAGCACCACAGGGCCGCAAATACCAATATTTTTTAAGTCGTTAACAAAAGCTGAAAAAGTCTGATAGTTTCCACTTCCTGTTGCCTGAGCAGAATTCAAAGTATATGTTCCAGACAGCGATGGAGCTAAAATTTTTGTTACTGTATCATTAGTATTTGTAGTGTCTACACCCCCATTAGGATTGGATGTCCAAACTACAATAGTATCTGCATCAGTGATAGTTTTAGTTCCCAGCATTAATTGAATCGAGTTAGGATTAAGACCTTGAGCAGTGTCTATCAACTGATTTATATTAAAGGGTGTTTGTGTAACCCCATTCCATGTCCAATTAACAACACCACTATTAATTTGATTAATGCCATAATTCTGTACGGTTACCCAAATGTTCTGATTACCAGTACAAAAAAAGCCAGGAGTGTCAATGCTGGCAATACCAATATCATTTAACCCGCTGGCCCTAGGATAGTCCAGTTTCATGTAAACGCAAAAGGCAACAGATGGAGAATAGCAAAGACTTGCCGATACACCACTGGCAGCATCAGCCGTAAAAGTAATTGTCCCATCAGCTGCCCAGCTATTAATGCTGGACATCGGAATAGAAATAACTATACTGTCATATGGCACTGCACACTGAGTGTTACTTATACCAGTAGTACTTGAGACTGTGGTTCCTAATATAGTACTGCTACCTTCGCCAAGCACATCCATATATTCACCCCCCGCCACTTTGCCATCAAAATCGCCTCTAAAAAATACAGTTAATGTACCATTACCGTTCGCATTAGGAGTAGCTCCAGTAAAGTTTACAATTTCATTACCGCCAGCAATATTGTTACATTGGGCAGTAGTAGTAACAGAGTAATTCTGAGCATGTGAATTTAAATTGCCATAACAAACAAAAATGAGACACAACAATAGCTTTTGCCAGTCTCGACATTTTGCAACTTGTCTTTGTAAAAATTGATTTGTCATAATGGATAATCTAGAATAACGCCTACTCTTTACAGGATTTTCGGCTTCCTCCTTAAAAATGTTCTAATTAGTTCTGTATAGTACCCCGATCATTTTTTAGTAAATGATCTTACAAAAATTTGGAGAAACGATCCGCTTCTAAGAAAGCAGAAAATAACAAGTGATCATCAGAAGTATGTTCCCGGTAGGGCATGGCGCTGGGTAATGTCAAAAATTAAATCCTATAGATACAAAGAGTCACAATGCATGGCTTTAGAAAAGCAATGTGAAATAAATATAGGAAAAAGTGACTCTAAAAAAGTATAACTGCGATAGAAAATAATGCTTTCTGTAATCCTTATGAAATTGCTGTTAAAAGGCGATTAGAGTGGGGTTAAAATGCGCTACAATTTGCAGTTTTTGGAATGTCTCTCGCTATCTCGTTTGTTCTTCTTCTCAAAATTTTTCTTCAGTGCATCAGTAAGGTCAACGCCGGTTTGGTTGGCAAGGCAAATTAAAACCCAAAGCACATCTGCCATTTCATCTGCCAACTCTTTATTACGATCCGTGTCTTTGTAAGATTGTTCTCCATATTTTCTTACCATCAATCTCGATAACTCCCCAACTTCTTCCATTAATATTCCAAGGTTGGTAAGCTCAGAAAAGTACCGCACGCCCACTGTTCTAATCCACTCATCTACCTCTTGCTGCGCTTGTCTTAATGTTAAGTCCACGGTATTCAATTTGTTTGTTTTCACAAAATAATAGAACTTGACCGGATAATTTTATCGGAACAGAATCGGGCTACATGCAATCATACACCTCGGATATAGAAGCAGCAAAGGCGCTTAAATTTAAGTTTGAAGAAATAAAGAAATCAATTGGGCAAATAATAGTTGGGCAGCACGAGGTAGTAGATCAACTTGTTATCTCTATACTTTGCAACGGGCATAGTTTGCTGGTGGGCGTGCCAGGTCTTGCGAAAACCTTGTTGGTAAAAACGGTAGCCGATGTTTTAGAGCTTAGTTTTAAGCGCATACAGTTTACCCCCGACCTGATGCCAAGTGATATAACCGGTGCAGAGATCCTTGATGAAAGCAGACAGTTTCGGTTCCTTAAAGGTCCCATTTTTGCCAATATCATTCTGGCAGATGAAATAAACCGTACACCTCCTAAAACCCAGGCTGCGCTGCTGGAAGCCATGCAGGAAAGAAACATAACCGCAGGTGGCACTCTTTATAAATTACCTGCGCCTTTTTTTGTACTTGCTACGCAAAACCCTATTGAGCAGGAAGGTACTTATCCACTACCCGAAGCCCAGCTCGACCGTTTTATGTTTATGATTACGCTCGATTATCCCAGCTTTCAGGAAGAAGTAATGATTGTAAGAAATACTACTGGCGCTGTACAAGCGCAACTCCATAAAGTATTGAGTGCTGAGGAAATTATTCAATTTCAGGAATTAATACGTCGTGTGCCTGTACCAGATAATGTACTCGAATATGCAGTGGGTCTCGTACATAAAACCCGACCCTCCAACAGCAATGCTCCTGCACAAACAAAACAGTACATTGCATACGGCGCAGGGCCTCGCGCTTCACAATATTTGATATTAGGCGCTAAATGCTATGCGTTACTAAATGGAAAATACTCACCCGATATAGAGGATGTACAAGCAATGGCATTATCCGTTTTAAGACATAGGGTGGTAAGAAATTATAAAGCTGAAGCAGAAGGCATTTCACAAGAATCTCTCATTAATCAATTGCTCTGATAAACACATGATCAATCTCGTAAAAAAAGCACGTTTCTTAAAACAAGAATTTACGCCTATTCTCCAAAGAGTATCGCCGGATGCTGAACGGCAATGGGGAAAAATGAATGTACAGCAAATGGTAGAGCACATGACCGATGCTGTGGCTATGGCTTATGGGAATCCGGTTCATGAGTTGGTAACACCTGAAGACCGGTTGGAAAAAATGCAGGACTTTCTGAAAAGCGAAAAAGACTTTAAACCGAATACGCCAAATAGTCTGTTGCCAGAAGAGCCACGCGCTACACAACAACCTTCATTGAGAGCGGCAATAAATGAATTGCAGGAAGAGATCAATAATTTTTTCAACGCTTTTGATACCGAGAAGAAAAAGTACGTAATGAACCCTTTCTTTGGCGAACTTGACTACGGCATGTCTATTCAACTTTTATACAAACATGCGTGGCATCATTTAAGGCAGTTTGGAATTGAGAAAGATGCCCATCACGTGTGATCAGGATTTAACTGCACTGATAAAAGCATAAGGCATTTCCATCTTTTTATTATGGTGTAAGGACGACCATCCCACACAATATTTTCGTCCTCTTTGAAATGAAACCAGAGTCCGTAAGGGGCTCTTTTTTCATAATTCACAGATATGCTAAACGGCTTTACAGAAAGGTAGCCATTTCTCATGTCGCTCAATGCCTGAAAGATGGGGAAGTTGGCCTCGATTACAGAATCTTTCCAGGGTTGTTGCTCGAGCCAGGAAATGGCTTCTTGTTTTGTTTGAACCAAATGGAGATAAGACATGTCGGCGGTGTCCTCAAATTTTCCTGTGTCCATAGATAGAAAAGAGGTAATGGCTGTGACGGCAATAAAAGTTCCGAGCGCTGTTGTTTGCCATTTTGTTTGCATTTTTAAAAAGAGAAATTGCGCACCATACACTCCACCCAGAACAACAAACGGTAAAGCATATAACATATAGCGCGAGAGATAGAAATTGAGATCTGCAAAGGCAATACAAGCCAAAACAAACAGGATGAAAATGTTTATCGTTCTACGAAAAGCATTCCTTCGCAAATTGACGATCACACCAACCGCTATTATAAAAATGCCGGGCAATGTTCTTCCCTGTTCCAGCAATGTATCTCTGGCAATAATCCAGAGTTGCTCTATCAAACTTGCATCGAGCCGAAGGTATCCCATGTGTTCTGGGAAAAAATACCAGCCGTTTTGTTTTTTCTGAATAATTAGAAACAGCCCATAAATCATAAATGGAACAGCCGCTAAAATGTATCTGGAAATATTTCGCAGAGAAAAAACCCTCTTCTCTAACAGGCTGTCAACAAAAATAACCAGCATAGCAAGTGGCGGAATAATTATTGCCGATTCTTTGGTCATCATAGCAAGCGAACCGGTTATAGCAAAGATCACCCACCTGTTTTTTACTATTGCCCAGATAGCAGGAATTGTAAAAAGTGTGAGCATCATTTCAGGCAGAATAACGCCAGCCATTGCAAAAAACATGGGTTGCACAGCAAGTAAAGCGCTCGACACAAACGCGATCTTATTGCCAAACAAATCTCTTGCGCAGTAGTAAAAAACAATTAAAGTCGCCACTGCCAGCATTATGGAAAATGAATGTCCCGCTGCAGGAGTATCACCTACAAGATGAAACCAACTTGCCTGACTGAACACAAACAATAAAGGATGCCCGCGCGAATACAAAGGTTCTAAACTGGAGGGAAGCAATCCGATAGTTCCATTATCCATCATCTTCAAAGCACCGGGCACATACACACCAAGTTCATCCCAGAAATAAGGAGTAGCGATGGTTTGGATTTTTAGTATTGTAAAAACCACCACGACTATAGCAAATAGCAAAGTGAAAATCTTATAGCTACTATTTCTGAAGAAAGAGTGCTGCTCAAGCATGTTTGGAATTCAGTTTTATAAAAGATGAAAACAGGAAATAACCTACAAGTATATTTGGAATATGCGTTTGTGCCACGCAAAATAAATGATTAACCCTTTGTTACAATCTTTTTATCCGGCGAATTCTTTTGTTAACAGGATCTATCCTCATCTTATACCGGCAAAGCGTCTCGTCAGTTTTTGTTGCAACTCCCGCAAGCAAAACACCCGGCACACCAAACATGATTCCACCTGCTATCATTGCCGGAGCGGAAAAGGTCGTTCCGCCGCAGAGGTAATTTGCTTCAAAAACAAAATCATCATTTTCGTACTGTAGTTTCTGCCACCCGTTTTTAGTACGTCTGTACCATTCGCCTTTACTAAAAACAGCGAATGCCGATCGTACATAGGCAACCTTTTTTCCGCGTGCGTCAAGGAAATAAAACTCCGAAACCTTTTGCATATCCTTCAAAATGTAGCCATGCAGAAACATTGTATCTAATGGTTGATGCGCAAGGAAATCTTCTACAGTAGGATAGATACCTTCTTTATAATGTTTGGCAGAGAACAACAAGTTTTCTGATTTTTTTCTTGTTAGAAAGTGGGCCATCTCATCGAACCGGAAATGGGTAATATTTTCCGTAGAAAAGTTTACCTGTTCATTCAAATCAATCAAAACATCAGCAAACAGATCGCTGGCATGAGGCAACATAGTTCTTTCAAGCCGTTCGTTTTCCCACTCGTACAGCGTGTCGAGAACTTTTACAAGACGGTATTTATTCTCTCTTCCTAAAAAGAAAAAGCCCCGGAAATAAAGCGAAGCATAAGGAGCATTTGTAGTGAAATTAAAATCATAAAGTAGCAGTATCAGCGTGTCGGTACTTAGTGGTTCTATTGGCAGCAGGCTGCTAGATAATTTTTGCAATGCTTCACTAAGTGAAGGCTTAACGACTACTTCTAAAGTTTTTGCATAGAGACCGAATTTCACTTTCCCTAAATTGCTTTGACTTGTGCTGTCTATAACTTTTAAATTTGGATAGGCTGAAAACTTGTTAATGCGCTTTGATATTGCAGGTTCGAAATTGATAGTCTGTGTTATCGCTATTTTTGGCAAGCCTGTAAGAATGAATAAAATATAAAATCCAACTTTAAGATGCATCTGGGCAAATTAATTACTGACTTACGAATTTCCGAAAAGTTTTTTTTGAACACATAGAAACATAGTAAAGCATAGCTCTTACAATGCGCATTTCTAACTGTTAACTATGGCTTCTCTATGTGCTTCTATGTACCTATGTGTTCAAATTCATACGCTACCTCAAAACCATTAAATTGCACCCTCAATTCACAATTCATAATTCACAATTCAAATTATGGCTTTAACGCAACTGAAAAACTACGCCGAAGGTAAATGGATAACAGCACCCAGGGAAGGCGATGTGCTTTACAATGCCATAACCGGCGAGCCAATTTATACAGCAAGTAGCGAGGGTCTTGACTTTGGCGCAATGATGGACTATGCAAGAAAAGTAGGTGGGCCGGCGCTTCGCAAACTTACTTTTCATGAGCGGGGAAGAATGCTGAAAGCGCTCGCGATGTATTTGCTGGAGCGGAAAGAACATTTCTACAAGATCAGTACACATACAGGTGCCACACGCGCTGATAGTTGGGTGGACATTGAAGGTGGAATCGGTAATCTTTTTGCTAACGCCAGTCTTCGCCGTCAGTTTCCTAACGAGCGATATTATGTAGATGGCGATGCGGTGAAACTTTCTAAAAATGGAACGTTCATTGGTCATCATATTATGGTGCCCCGCGAAGGTGTAGCTATTCATATCAATGCCTTCAACTTTCCGGTTTGGGGTATGTTGGAAAAGATTGCAGTAAATCTTTTAGCGGGAGTACCTGCAATTGTAAAACCCGCAACGCTTACTTCATTTCTTACGGAAGCGGTTTTTGAAGAGATCATCAAATCAAACATTCTGCCTGAAGGCTCATTGCAACTAATTTGTGGCGCTGCGAGAACTATTCTCGATACGGTAGAAACACAAGACGTGGTAACCTTTACAGGATCTGCTGATACCGGAAGAAAGCTGAAATCGCATCCACGCATTTTAGCCGAAGCTGTACCGTTCAATATGGAGGCAGACTCTTTGAACTGTTGTGTGCTGGGTACTGATGTGCAAACAAACATGCCCGAGTTCGACATTTTTATAAAAGAAGTGGTGCGTGAAATGACTACAAAAGCCGGACAAAAATGTACGGCTATTCGTCGCATTATGGTTCCGGCCAACATGGTGGAAGATGTGCAGATAGCACTTGGCAAACGTCTGAAAGGAACAACCATTGGCGATCCATCGGTAGAAGGTGTTCGTATGGGGCCGCTGGCAGGAATTTCTCAAAGAAATGAAGTGCGTGAAAAGGTGCAATTATTTGCAAAAACACAACAGATAGTTATTGGCGATCTTGAAAAATTTGAAGTGATAGGCGCTAACAAAGAAAAGGGTGCATTCCTTCCACCAATCGTTTTTTTCAACGACGATCCTTTTAATAAAGTAGATGCCCACAATGTAGAAGCGTTTGGTCCGGTTGCTACAGTCATGCCTTACAACACCCTTGACGAAGCAATGGAATTGGCAAAAATGGGACGCGGTTCGCTGGTGTGTTCCATCATTACGCAAGATGATGAAATAGCACGCGAATTTGTTCTTGGTACTGCGGCTATGCACGGACGAATCCTTATTCTCAACGCCGATTGTGCTAAAGAAAGTACTGGTCATGGTTCGCCACTTCCTATGCTGGTGCATGGTGGTCCCGGACGTGCGGGTGGAGGGGAAGAAATGGGAGGCAAGCGCGGCGTTATGCACTATCTGCAACGCACAGCTATTCAGGGTTCACCTACCACAATTTCTAAAGTTACAAACGTATATCAGCAGGGAGGAAAGCAAAACGAAACAGAAGTTCATCCGTTCAGAAAGCATTTTGAAGACCTGCAGGTTGGTGATACAGTTATTACTGCAAAGCACACAGTTACTGAAACGGACATCACCAACTTTGCAAACGTAAGCGGTGATAATTTTTACGCGCACATGGATGCTACTTCACTTGAAGGAACCATTTTTGAAGGTCGGGTAGCGCACGGTTATTTTATCCTTTCAAAAGCGGCAGGTTTATTTGTAGATGCGAAGAAAGGCCCTGTGTTGCTCAATTACGGTATTGATGAATGTCGTTTTACAAAACCTGTTTATCCCGGTATGACGATAGGTGTGAAACTTACCGTAAAAGAAAAAGTAGATCAGGAGAAACGAACCGAAGAAGATATAGCTAAAGGAATTGTGCGATGGCTGGTTGATGTGTATGACGAAACAGGGGAAACCGTTGCCATCGCAACCATACTGACAATGGTGAAGAAACGGAACCAAGATTAGATTCAACTACGCTCAGATAATTGTCTGAGCGTTTTATTTTTCCCTGATTTGGTAGTTAATCCCATCTCCCACCATCGCGCGCTGCAATGAATCGGGTAACTGCTTCACGTATTCAGCCATCCATTTGCTATCGGGCATGTAGTAAAGGGGAATGCTGTCCCAAACTTTATACTCAGGATTGACCTTTACAATTACTTCTGCGGCCACGGTATCTGCCCCTGCAATTTGCCTTGGCGTTATTGTGTAGCGACTGATAGTGCCGGGAACCGGAGCGGCTACTTCCCATTGATCGCCGCACACTCCATCGGTGTATAAAAATGGTACGTTTCTCAACCTTGCTTCCTTTAATGCCTTCGCAGTATGGAGATAAGTTGTGATTCTGCGTTTGTATTCTGAGTAGGTAAAAGTGTTGATGCAACTCGTAATGATATTTCCTGCCAAACCGATAAATAGAACTGCGGCAATACCCTTCGACAATTTCACGAATCCATATTTTGCTCTCAAGTCTTCAAGAAGTGTAATGATAAGAATGGAAATGGAAGGAACGGTATAGGCTGTGAGTCGTGCCACACCTCCCACAATTTTTCCGGTAAAGAGCAAGCATAACACCAACACCAAAAGAGCAAGAGCATAAACTGTAAAATAGTCGAGCAGTGTGAAGGTGTTTATTTTCTTCCTCAGTATTCGGTAAGCGGCATAGCCAAACCCTGCAATTCCCAACACACCAAATATTACCTCAAACAAAAATCCTGAACCAATCAGCGCAAACAGGTTCCAGAAATTCTGAAAGACGTTTGGTTTTCCTCCGTCGTAATAAACCTTTAAGTAAGAATCGTACATGTTTTTATCGGACATTACATGCTGAACATCTACCAAATAGAAAGCAAGGATACTTAACGCAGCGAGCACAAGTGGCGCATACAAAGACGAGAAATGACGGATGCGGTTTCCTGGAAAGTTTGTTTTGCTAAAAGAAGCCAAAAGTATAACCGGATAAATGGGCGCAACAACTATTGGATAGGTGTAACTCAGATATGGGACTGCCCAAAAAATAATACAGACCAGTGCGTATTGCAACCTGTTTTTTATTCCTTCTCGGCTTATTTCCAGCAATACAAATAATTGCCACAACGCAACCAGACAGAGGAAAATATCCATTTCATATTGTTTCACCTGGGTTAGATAGTCGGTGAAGGTTTGAGAGGAAACCAGAATCAGGATGAATAAATAATGCAGCGCTTGCCTGCGTGGAAAGAATTTTCTTTGGAGATAAAACAAGAGAAACACACTTGCCACACCGATAATAAATGGGGGCATTCGTAGCGAGGTGTAGCTATAATCGAAGTTGGAACTGATAAATTTTAAGAGCGATAAATAGACACGCGGACACTCCTGTAGTAGGTCGAGTCTTCCCCAAAGCGCTTCGTAGTCTTTGAACTTGATGTTGTAAATCAAACGCCATTCGTCATTCCAAAAAGGGCGGATAGGAAAAAGTACGCTTGCAGCGCCAAAACACAACAGGTACACCACAAGTCCTATTGTTGCAAACTTTGCAATTTTTTCAATCCTCTTAATTTGCACTTTGTAAAAATCTACAACAAACACTTATCAAACAACTCTTTGCCGGTCCACACTCTTTTTTAATTAAGTCCTATTTTTACCGCACAACATCAGATTTACTATGCACAACCCAGAAGGATATGTACGCACCGAGATTGACCACGGTATTGCAACCATAGAATTTTTTCATCCGTCCAGCAATTCATTACCAGGCGTTATACTTTCCGATCTTGCCAAGACAATTAATGATCTTGGAATTGACGACAGAGTAAAAGTGATAATCCTGAAAAGTGCAGGGGAAAAGGCATTTTGTGCAGGCGCATCGTTCGACGAACTCGTGGCGATCAGTAATGAAGCAGAAGGAAAAAAGTTTTTTAGTGGCTTTGCGAATGTTATCAACGCCATGCGCAAAGCACACAAGTTTATTATAGGTCGTATTCATGGTAAAGCAGTGGGGGGTGGAGTAGGTCTTGCAGCAGCGGTAGATTATGCAATAGCTACCGAAGAAGCTTCAGTAAAGCTTAGCGAACTGGCAATTGGTATTGGTCCTTTTGTTGTAGGGCCGGCAGTGGAACGAAAAATTGGATTGTCTTGTTTCTCGCAACTTGCAATAGATGCTACCGAATGGCGCTCTGCTGAATGGGCAAAAAAGCATGGTTTGTATGCGGAGATCCATGGGAGTGTAGATGAACTTGATGAGGCGGTAAATAGTTTGGCCGAGCGTTTGTCTCATAGCAGTCCTGATGCGATGCATCAATTAAAAAAGATTTGCTGGCAAGGAACGGAACACTGGGACAACTTGCTTAGTGAGCGTGCTTCTGTAAGTGGTCGTCTGGTATTAAGCGACTTTACCAGAAATGCTATTGAGAAATTTAAAACCAAAGCAATAAGATAACCTGAAGCGCCGCAAGGCGCTTTTCTTTTGCAATACAACCAGGGTCCAACTAACACAATTTTTGCTGTTCCCATTTTTGTCGGTAATTTTTACCAACAATTTTTAGCTATGCTTCATATTCTCGTTGCAACAGATTTTTCAGACGTAGCAGATAAGGCGATAGATTATGCCTGCGGTCTCGCCAGAGATTTTCGCGCATCTGTAACAGTGCTTCATTCTTTCACCATACCGGTAACTTTTAGCGACACGCCTATGCCCGTAATGCCTGTGGATGAAGGAAAGGAGATTGCAAAAGAGCGGATGAAGGAAGTTGTGGACAATCTGCAAAACACTTATCCGGGTATTTTGATTAATAGCAAGATCATGTTTGGAGACATTACTGATTGCATTGAAGAATATGCTGAAGAAGCAAAACCCTGGTTGATAATATTGGGTAATAGCGCCACAGAAGATGCGCCTTTATGGCTCGGCAGTAATGTGTTGAGCGCACTGAAAAATCTAAAGCATACCGTGGTAGCAATTCCTCCTCAATGTGTTTATACAAAACCTGAGAAGCTATGTTTTGCCTGCGACTTCAAGCATATTGCAGATCATTTACAAACTGAAAACCTGCTTCATCTTGTTACACAAACCGGTGCCCAACTTCATGTGCTGAATGTTGATCACAATAACAAAAACTTTACGGCAGAATGGACACTTGACCATACAGAATTACAGGAAGCATTGTCAAAGCTCAACCCGGTTTACCATTTTGTAGAAAAAGAAAATGTGGAAGAAGGAATTCAGGAATTCATTGAAGCGAATCAGATGGATTGGCTGATAATAGTATCACACCAGTATTCTTTCTTCGAAAGCTTATTTCATAAAAGCCATACTAAAGCGATCATGAAAATGGTGAATATACCGCTGTTGGCGATGCGTGGTAGGTGAGATATTGGATTTGAAGGGTCTAACGTTTAGTATTCTTCTCCTTATTAGATTTTGCCACTCCTATTACACTGCGGTAAGCAAACTGTAAAACCTTCCATTTTATGTAGCCCACAACCACGTCTTTTGCCAGTCGTTCAAGCGGGTTAGTTCGCTTTCTTCCTGAAGAAGAATTCTTAGACATCAGCGTAAGAATAGGAGGAGCCATTGCAAGGACTGCACTAAGAATAGATTTTGAACCGACAGCTGATAATAAACTTCCTAATAGACCCGCGCCTGCTGCATCTTCAGCATTTGCTTTTCCGTTGTCCATATCCTTAAAGCTTAGCCAGTCGTCGGTATGCTTTTTCGCATATTTCAGAACATGCTTTTCTCTCTTTAGTTCTTCAAGGCTATGCAGTTGTCTGGAGTATAGTTTCATCTTGCCAATTGGTTAACTAGTCCACTTTTATATCGTCTCTTGTTTTTGCCTCTGCTTTTTGGTCAGCATTCTCTGCCTCCGTGGCTGTCATAATGCGTATGAACACGCTTGTAAAACCATTGGTAATAGGTGCGCGTAAAACGAATAGAATAACGAGCAACAGTACATAAAAGCCTGCTGTAATGAAAAAGCCACCTGCTCTGGAGTCGAGCAGCGAAGAAAAATATTCCCCAATGCCAATGCCTACAAAAATGAGCATAGAAACGGAGAGAAATAGTCCGATAAAAACAAAAATCAAATAGCTCAGTATATTGGAAATACGCTCTATCAATCCGAGTTTAAACAGGTTGATCCGTACCTCTATATAATGAGCTATTTTGTCTTTCCACTTGTTGATAAAACTCATGCGCGGTATTTACCGATTAAGCATTATAGATTTCTTCTTCAAGATCCTGAGGAACGCCTTTTGAAAATTTGTTTTTAAAATCTGCAAAGCGATCGCGGATGCGCTCCATACCTTCCTGGCGTTTGTCTTTATCCGTTGCGAGAATGTAACCAACAGCCGCACCAACAGCAGCGCCAATAAGAAGGGTTGCAACAGTTTTTCCTGTGTTTGCCATAACGTCTAAAATTTTTGTAGTTGAGAAAAGGATTTCGTTTGCAAAGGTAATAAAACCATGCCTGCGATTTTTTTTGGCAGGGTTTTATAATCCATTGACAAAATGTGACTTGACGACACACACAATAAAATGAGTACACTGAACACCGAAAAACTAAAGCAATATCTCCTTCTCACCGTTATTATCATTCTTATAATTGTACTCGGCTGGCAGATCATCAGCTTCCTTCCCGGAGTGCTTGGCGCTATTACCATGTATATTTTGATGCGGGAACAATACTTCCGTCTTACCGTTATTGAAAACTGGAAAAAATGGTTTACCGCAGCGGTGTTTATTAGTCTCTCTTTGGTGGTGTTTGCTTTACCCATCGCTGTATGTGCGCAACTTCTCATTCCTAAGTTCTATGCAATTGTTCACGATCCGCAAAGGTTGAACAGTATGCTGGATACACTTACCCGTAAGCTTCAGATGATAATTCCCCAACTGCGGATTGACGAAACCCAAATACAAGAATGGGCGCAAAATGCGGCGGCTTCCGTGCCTGGTTTACTTAGCGAAACGATTTCCTTTATTACAAATCTGGTGCTTGCGTTTTTCCTCCTCTACTTTATGCTGGTGGACGGAAGAAAGATGGAAAGAAGGATTCAGCGATTTCTACCATTGAAAGAAGAAAACATAGAAGATGTGTGGAGTGCAACTCGAATAATGGTCATATCCAATGCCATTGGAATTCCGATGCTGGCTTTGGCACAGGCGATTGTGGCGGGGGGAAGTTATTTTTTTTTTGGGGTTGACGCTCCCATATTTTGGGCGATCATTACGGGGATTTTTTCTGTATTGCCCATTTTGGGTTCTGCCATTATTTGGGTACCGTTAAGCATTTATATGATTATCACAGACCGTGTAGGAGCAGGCGTGGGATTGATACTTTATTCTGCAATCATTACCAGTAGTGTGGACAATGTACTTCGCTTTACCATCTTGAAAAAGCTTGGAGATGTGCATCCTGTAGTCACCATTTTCGGAATTATGGTGGGTGTGCCTCTGTTCGGATTTATGGGATTGATTTTCGGACCGCTGCTGATTTCTTACTTACTGTTGTTGATTAAAATCTACCGTGTAGAATTTTCGCCACGAAGCAACACATTTGGCGACAAAGCAATGAGTCACCCACCCCAAAGGCGAAGTCCTTAGAGGTAATACCGGTTCTCTTCAATGTACTTAAACACTTCGTTGGTCATCAGATAACGCACACTTTTTTTCTCCTTGATTTGCTTACGAATATGAGTAGAGGATATGTCCAGTAAGGGTGCATCCATCACGGTGATATCGGCACCATGTGTTTCCTTGATTTCAAATCCCGGACGCTTGTATATAACAAAAGAATAGTTTGCTACAAGCTGCTCAAAATTTTTCCAGCGATGAATGTTTTGAAAGCTATCTGAACCGACGATTACTGAAAACTTTTCCAGCGGAAATTTTTCAACAAGGTGCGTAAGCGTGTCAATAGTATAGGAAGGCTTGGGCAAATGAAACTCTACGTTGCTTGCACGAAACTTCAGGTTGTTTTGAATGGCGAGTTCTACCAGATGCAGTCTGTCGTATTCATTGAGGAGCGAATGAGCTTCTTTTAAAGGATTATGAGGGGAAACAATGAACCATATTTTGTCCACCTCTGTATTCTCAACAATATGATTGGCTACAATTAGATGACCTATGTGAATGGGGTTAAAGCTTCCGAAGTATAAGCCGATGTGCATGGCGCAAAAGTAGTGGAAAACCGCAAAGCCTTTTAGAGGAATTCAATAGCTTAAGTAGCAGATAAAACCTCACTTTCCTTCCTTTCATGCAGCAGAAACTCCATTGCTTCACCTACAATAAAAAAACTCCCTGAAATCAATAAAGCATCTGAAACCTGCATGGAACTTTGCGCCGCACCCACTGCTTCGGCAACTGACGAATACACATTTCCCTTCAGTTCAAACTCCTGCGCAATTGCATAAACTTCTTCTGCGGGCATTGCTCTGGGAATATTTGCGTTGCAGAAATAATAAACTGAATCTTTTGAAAAAAGACCCAGCGCCTCTCTCACATCTTTATCCTTTACAAATCCTACCACTATGTGCTTTTGTGTAGCCTGCACAAATTCCCATTGATTCATTACCTCTTTAATGCCGGCAGGGTTGTGCGCTACATCGGAAATGATCAGAGGTTTTGTACTTAGACACTCCCATCTTCCATGCAAACCGGTAAGCTTTTTTACCTTCGATAGAGAATCAATAGCATGTAGAATATCAAGGTTCCAGCCCTGATTTGCCTGCAAGATTTCGATTGCGGCAAGTACTGTTTTGATATTGTTTAATTGATAAGTTCCCAGCAAATCAGTTTGCAGATCATACATTTCTCTGCGGGCTTTTCGTATCGCTTTGAAGTATTGAAAACGGGTGTCTTGTTTTACTCTAACCAGATCCCAAAGAGCCTGCGCATAATAAACTGTGCTTTGCCGGTGAATGGCAGTTTCGAAAAATACGTTTGTTGTTTCTTCAATTTGCTCGCCAATAAGAACTGGTATTTGCTGTTTAATAATTCCTGCTTTTTCAGCCGCAATTTCCTTCAGTGTGTTTCCTAAAACATCTTTATGATCGTAGCTGATATTGGTGATGATAGAAAGAACCGGTGTTATAATATTGGTGCTGTCGAGTCTTCCTCCGAGACCAGTTTCTATGACGGCAATATCTACTTTCTCCTCTGCAAATACTTGAAAGGCCATTGCCACTGTAACCTCAAAAAATGACGGTTCTGTTTCTTCGATAAGTGTCTTGTTTGTATTTACAAAATCAACTACCCAATTTTTACTTACAGGCTCACCATTGATCTTTATTCGTTCCCGAAAATCAACGAGATGGGGCGAAGTGTAAAGCCCAACTTTATATCCGGCATCCTGAAGGATTGCAGCCAGCATGTGACTGGTGCTGCCTTTGCCATTTGTACCGGCAATGTGTATTGACTTGAATTTGAGATGCGGATTGCCTATTGCCTCAGATAACTTTTGAATATTGGTAAGGTCTTTTTTTATTGCATCCTTCCCCAGCTTCGAGAAGATGGGCAACTGCTCATACAGATATTCAAGCGTAGCCTGATAGGCCATTTCAATTTCCATTACTGTGCGCGTGTTTTGAAAACGAACGTGATATCGCCGATTTGCTCGGGAGCCGCGTCAGGATTTTTTGAAAATTTAGCTTGCGAAAGTTTCTGAAGTGCAATGTCGCTCAGCCGCTTATTTGGAGAACTTTTTATCGTTTTGGAAATGATATTGCCTTCCCTATTCACCTTTACACGAACCACCACTTTCCCCCCCTGATTAAATTCAGCAACAAATTGTCTGGGAGATATTTCTCTACCTGAAAAGTTATGGCTGATGCCTCCTGTTCCATTGCCGGGCGAACCGGTATAATTTGCAGAGCCAGGTGTACCGCCGGGTACTCCGCGATCTCCTTCACCTGTAGTATTTCCTTCGTTAGTGCCTGGTTGGTTGGTTGATGCGTTATTGCCGCCGGGTCCTGCGCTGGCGCTGTACACATAACGTGGGCGCTGGGGTTGTGCGTTGGTGTTAGCGTTGGTTTGTCGTTCGGATGTGCGGCTTCTTTGATTATTACTTGGCTGCGAATTGAATCGGGAATTATTTGTGCTGGTTGCAGGTGGCGCAATAGCAGGAGCATCCGGATCATCTGACTGCATCAGGTCGCGTGTTTCCTCGTTTTGTTGCGCGGCTGATTTATAGATCGTAGCGACATTGCTTGCAGAAGGTGCATCGGTTGACATAGGTTGATCAAAACCACTGCCTTCGTCGCTTGTACCGAGATTCACTTCCATTCCCAATTCTTCCACCGGCGCAGTAACCGGTGTAGAATAGCTTAGAAAAATAAAAAGTAAAAACAACAGAATGTGAACCACCACCGTGGTAGCCGCTGCTTTGATATTGACTGGTTGTGTGGTTGCTGTCATAAAAGAAGTTCATTCTAAAAATAAAAAAACTAACCTACGGGTAACGTTAATGTGCAAAGTCGTTATCGAAATTTTTCATTCGCTCGATAGGCGGGTTATAATACCCAAACTTTAAATTCGGAAATTCTTCCCGAATCAATTCCATCATTTGCTTAATCCCCAAACACTCCCCTGTATCAGTTACTCCGATTTTTCCAAGATACCAATCAGGATCAATGTTGAAATTGCGCCATTGGATCATGGAGAGATTTGTGTCTTTGATAAGTTGGCGCAGTGCTTCGTATTCCTCAACACTGTCCGTCATACCAGGAAAAGTAAAATAATTGATAGAAGTCCATCCTCCGTGACGGTTCACAACTTTCAAGCTTTCAACAATGTCTTCGAACTGATAATTGTTAGGCAAGTAATAACGGGTATAAATTTCCTTTCGCACCGAATTAAGACTTACGCGAATACTATTTAAACCAGCCTGCATTAGTTTTTCCACTACATCGGGCTTGCTACCGTTTGTGTTGATGTTGATGCTTCCCTTTTCTGTATGCTTTCTTATTTCAAGAATTGCTTGGCGAATCGTTTCTCCCATCAGCAGTGGCTCACCTTCACACCCTTGTCCAAAACTCACAATAGGGTATGGAGCATGTTCAAGATGAGGTACGGTAAATTCTACAATTTCTTCCGCAGTTGGTTTAAACGTGAGTCGGTCTTGCGAGGAAACAATCGTTTCATCTTGGGGTTGAAAAGAAATGCAGCCGATACAATTGGCATTACAGGCCGGAGATGTTGGAATAGGACACTCCCATCTTCCAATAAAATAATTTCTAGCAGCAGGACAGTGATAGGTGAGTGCGCAATTATTGGCGAGGTGCTGCACCAAACGGTTTTGAGGATATGCTTGCAGCAAATGCGCCACCCCTCCATTTATTTTCTCTTGGTCATAGCCCGCACATTCTTGTCTTACATCGCGCTCAATTCTAACAGCCGGTACATAAAATTTATCATTCCACCAGCCCACTGCTGTATAGCAAAACAAAGGAAGCGTTTCCGCATCGGGCATTGTTTCAAACGCTGCGAGATAATACCCCGTGTGCGCCGGAGGAATGAACGCAGCTACTGCCCAACCTTTTTCGCAAAGGCGCATTTCTCCTGTTTTCACGTCTATACCAAT
Organism: uncultured Taibaiella sp.; assembly: GCA_937870855.1. GTDB lineage: Bacteria > Bacteroidota > Bacteroidia > Chitinophagales > Chitinophagaceae > JAFIGV01. The sequence continues at coordinate 10,790 of CALMWT010000050.1, read as the reverse complement.
TCCCCTTCGTCCGGGTAGTTCATACAAAGAGCCACCATCCGGCAACTCAATAAAATCCTCAGCCTCTATCGGAAAAGCATCCCATCCCGAACGCCCTACTACATAAAGAGAAGTGTCTTCAAAAATCTTCCCCTTTCCGTCGGAATAAAGTAAATATGGGGTTTGCTTGAGCATGAACTTTCAAAAATTAAAATTGCAAAATCATTGAAGAAAAGAATACCCAATTACCAGGCATATTTTGTTCTTTTTTCCTTACTGTTGGCTATGCGTTCGTGACAGAAACGCTGAAAACTTTCCTTGTCGAAATTAATGGCTTTGATATTCCACTGAAATAAACGGTTGTCGCAACATTCAATGGTCAGCACACCAAAACGCAGCAAAACAATTTCTACTTCCCACCATTCCAAAAACCTTTTGCGCGAGGTAAGCGGCAGTTTAATGCCACGTTCATCAACATGAATGTATAGCGTGTTGTCGCTGATGCTCTCCCAATAGAATGCAAATAAAATGGCGGCAGCCACTATGCCATACACAATAGCGGCCATCACAAGATCGTTCATGGCTGCAAAACTTGCGAAGCATAATAAAATGCCAAGCTCAATAATGCGCAATACTCTGTTTGTTTTCTTCTCCATTATCCACCTGCTTTTGGAGATTAATAATACAAGGAGAGTAGCGCCTGCCAGAAGCGTCACCGCTCCACACGCGCTAGGAAAACTTAACATCGTAAACGCTTCTCGTTGGCTTCCTGAAAGGCTGTTAAGAAGATATTGGATCAATAATAAAAATGCTCCGGTTGCAACTAAGGTAAACGTGACGATTAGATGCAGCGCAATCACCTGTTGTCGCTTCACTTTTTCCTCCGTCAGCGGTAGTTCAAAAACCATGTTGCAAAGGTAGGCTATTCGGTTTTGCGACAAGGAGCCGCGCAATAGAGAACTTCGTTAAATAAAGCTAACAACTGAAGCCTCACTTCTTGCTTTCAACATCCGGTTGTTGTTATGAACATCTTTGCGTAGCTCCACGTCTTCATAATTCATTTCCTTGAAAAGACGTAAGGTTTCAGTTGCATAATCCTGATGCAGTTCGCAATAAATGGCACCACGCGGCAAGAGATTCGTTTTCCCGAAAAAAGCAATTTCTCTGTAGAAAATTAACGCATCATCATTCGGAACAAAAAGCGCCAATGCAGGTTCAAAGTCTTTTACATTTTTATCGAGCTTTTCTTTTTCAGACAGCGGAATGTAGGGCGGGTTGGACACAATCACATCGTAGTGATTTAGTTGAGACCGGCTTTCGGAGTCAAGAAAATCAAGCGCAATAAAATTTATTTCTTTCTGAAAGCGCTGTGCGTTTTCTCGCGCAATGTAAAGTGCATTTTCGCTGATGTCGCAGCTTGTAATAGTTGCATTGGGCAATTGCATTTTTAAGGCAATAGAAATGCAGCCACTTCCGGTGCCAACTTCGAGAATTGATAAAGAGCCTTTATTATTCCAGTCTGCCACTATCCATTGCACCAACTCTTCGGTTTCAGGACGAGGAATGAGCACGTGTTTATTCACCCGATAAGGGTTTCCCAAAAACCATTGCTGTTCTGTAATGTATTGCAGTGGCTCTCCCTGCATTAGTCGCAAAATCGCATTTTCTAAGTTCGCTTCCTGTTCGTTCGAGAGAAGGGAACTTTTTTCCATCAGCCGCTCAAGTTTTCCTAATCCGGTAAGGTATTCAAGCAGTTCGTGCGCAATAGCTACCGCTTCATTTGCGTCATAAATCGTAGCCAGGTCTTTCCTGAGATATTGAAACGCTTGCTGGTAAGAGGGCATGGCGTAAAGATAGGCTTATACCTTTTCTTCCTTTTCCAAATAGGTTAATACTGCTTTGATCTCATTGTAAGAACACGCATTGCCCGTTACTTCTCTGATGCTCGTAATATTTTTGTCAGGACTGCGCTTAATTGCCTGTTGAATTACAGCTTGTTTTTCTTTGGGAACAATCTGTTCTAATTTTACTTCGCCAGTAATAATAAACGATAACAGATGGCCTTCAATTGTTCCTTTCACTAAGCCTCTTTCTTTAGCTATTTCATCAATAGATTTTCCTTGCTGGTACATTTCCAAACTTAGAGATCTTGTATCTTCCTTTACAGCACCGGCTATGATATTTGGGTCTGGCAAATGAGGAATATGCTTGTGTGTGTTTTGATAATGTTCGAGTAAATGCGTGATGTTTTTGCCCTGTGCCATACCATTGGCTAAGGTCATTGCCTGCTCAACTTGCTGTCTTTTCCGAATGATGAGTGTGTAGAGCGGCTGTAGCGTGCGAAGGTATTTTTTGGTCTTAGCTTTCACTTTTGTTTCATCAAAATGCTTTTGCCAGGGTTGCAACAGATTGTCATTAATTTCTTTCTCAAAATAACTTGCTGCAGCTTTTAGTCGTTCGCTCAATGCAGTATAACCATCTCTATCACCTTGTTCAATAAGTTGTTTCAGTTGGTTCAAAAATTTGTCGCCCACATCTTTGAGCTTTATTACACTTTGAATAGTTGCCGCTGACCATTGAATTGCATCAGCCTGGTTTGGAATTTTAATGGTCGAATATGCGTCATGATGTTCGCGGAAATGTTCCAGCACTTTCTCCCACGTAAAACTTTTTAGTAGCCGCTCGGTGATGTATTCTTTCTGTGCAATTTGCAGGGCTTCAAGAAGGTTTTGTCTGTCTTGCTTCATTGCACTAAAATTGGTGATCCTGCTTTCTGTGTGAATGGCAGTCGGTGTGATTTGTGAGGAAAGTACCAAACCACTTAATGAAGTAAGGCGACTGAGCGCTACATAAACTTGTCCCGGTGCAAAAGATTGTCCCGCGTCTATAATGGCCTTCTCGAAAGTGAGTCCCTGACTTTTATGAATCGTAACTGCCCACGCAAGTCTGATGGGATATTGTTTGTAAGAACCTAGTTCTTCTTCTACTATCTGGTCTGCTGCTTCGTTATATTGATAGCGTATGTTGCGCCACGTTTCCTGTTCCAGTAAAAGTTCTTCCCTTTCTCCAGGAAAACGAATAAATATCTCTGTGCTTTTTATTCTGCTTACTGTCCCAATTTTTCCATTGTAGTATCTTCTTTGTTCACCCTTGTCATTTTTGATGAACATAATTTGCGCACCTTCTTTCAGCGTGAGTTGTTTGTCCACAGGCAAGGCATGTTCGTTGAAATCTCCGGTTAAAGTTCCTTCAAAATTGTGGGCCTCATTGTTCAGTTTTGCCAGTGCGCTTTGGTTTATTTTGTCGGCTTTGTAATTGTGGGAAGTGAGTATGATGTAACCTTGCTCAGGATCGGGGTAGAAATAAGGATCGTAATATTTATTGAGCAACCGAAGGTCGTCATCTGTTGCAATATTGTTGCGAATAGCATTTAATAATGCAATAAAATGTTCATCGCTCTGCCGGTAAATTTTATCGAGTTCTATGTTAATTGTTTTCGTTTCGCTCATCACTAGTGCATCAAAGAAAAACATGCTTTTGTAGTATTGGCTCATTACTGACCATTCTTCATCTTTCACAACCGGGGGCAACTGAAACAGATCGCCAATATATAACACCTGTACACCTCCAAAAGGTTGGTTAGGGTTTTTTCGGAAATGCCGTAGCACGCCATCCATCGCATCAATCATGTCAGCCCGAACCATTGACACCTCATCTATCACCAGTAATTCCAGTTCTTCAAGCAGCCTTCTTTTTTCTTTATTAAAGCGAATGTTTTTCAGAAGCGTTTGCAAGTCTGTACCGATTGCTGGTGCATTACTAAAACCCCGCTGCCGCACCGGAATGAATGACCCAAGCTGAAGTTGAAAAAAGGAATGAATGGTAACGCCACCCGCGTTTATTGCCGCTACGCCGGTGGGCGCTAAAATCACTACGTTTTTTGAAGTATGCTCCTTAATGTATTTTAGAAAAGTAGTCTTGCCTGTGCCTGCTCTCCCTGTAAGAAAAATATGCCTGTTCGTATGCAACACAAAGGCCTTGGCTATTTCAAAAAGCGATAATTCAGAGGAGTTTTCCATTTCAATAAAATTAGGCAAAATGCTTAGCACGATTTTTTGGCTAATAAGCAACGTGCTACAAATTTAAAGTTTAAGAAAATGTCAAGTCTTGGAATTCTTGTTATGGTTGTAGCGTTTTTGCTGCTCGTTTTATTGCTTTTAAGCAAACCCAACAAAGCAGATTAACGATTGGCAATACGCTATTTTTGTTCGCGATGACAGACCATCATGGCTACATACATCGCTGCCTTGAACTTGCCGCAAAAGCGAAAGGTTTGGTTGCCCCCAATCCGATGGTGGGTGCGGTGCTTGTGTACAATAACACAATTATCGGCGAAGGATTTCATGAAAGATTTGGAGAAGAACATGCAGAAGTAAACTGTCTCAAATCGGTAAAGGAAAACGACAGGCACTTAATTCCTCAAAGCACGATGTATGTAAGCCTTGAACCTTGCGCTCACTATGGCAAAACACCACCTTGTGCTTTACGCCTTGTGCAGGAAAATATCAAGCAAGTAATTGTGTGTAATGATGATCCGTTTGACAACGTAAACGGAAAAGGGTTTGACATTCTTCGGGCAAATGATATTGTAATCCAGAATGGCATTCTTGCAAAAGAGGGGTTGTGGCTGAACCGCAGATTTTTTTGTTTTCATCAGCAGAAACGTCCCTACATTATTTTAAAATGGGCGCAAACGCAACAAGGTTTTTTTGCTCCGCTCAACCGGTCAAGATTTCAGATGAGCAACATGCATAGTCAGCAGCTTGTTCATAAATGGAGAACAGAAGAGGCTGCAATTTTTGTGGGAACGAAGACAGCACTGAACGATGATCCGCAACTTACCGCAAGGCTTTGGAAGGGAACGAATCCGCTACGCATAGTAATAGATAGAAGACTTGAATTGCCTGAGTCGCTGCAATTATTTAATAAGGATGCAACTACCTGGATCATTAATGAAAGGAAAGAAGAAAGTAGAGACAACAAGAGATATATACAGTTAGATTTCGGCGAAAGTGTGATAAAGCAATTGTTACAAAAACTGCATGAAGAAAATATTTTATCACTGATTGTAGAAGGTGGTGCAACTTTATTAAGAAGCTTTATTGATGGCAACCTTTGGGATGAAGTAAGAGTGTTTGAAACAGAAAATATACTTCACGAAGGTATCGCCGCACCTTTATTTTCAAACGCGAATCAGGCATTTTCATCTCAGCTTGGCACTGATAAATTGCATGTGTATGTCAACAAGCAAAGCGCCTATCAATATGTTCAGGAAATGGAACTGTAACCTATGACCTATCTCATTGCTACCATTTTACTCAACACAGTTTTGTTTGCCCTTTTCAAACTGTTTCCAAAGTTTAAGATTGATGGACTGCAGGCTATTGTTGTCAACTATTTCGTTTGTGTTATTACAGGAAGTATTTTCTTGGAAAAATTTCCCATCACCACAAAATCCTTACAACACGATTGGTTTCCCTGGGCATTGTTGATGGGTGCAATGTTCATTTCGCTCTTCAATCTTATAGCATGGCGAACGAAAGAAGATGGCATGACAACGACCACTATTGCTAATAAACTGTCGCTGGTTATTCCTGTATTATTTTCTGTATGGCTTTACAATGAGCAATTAACCTTTCTTAAAATCCTCGGAATCTTAATTGCCGCACCTGCAGTTTATTTTACTACGCGGGCAGATAATTCTCAGCCTCGAAGCATTCTGTTTCCCGCGTTGCTCTTCGTTGGTAGCGGGCTGCTCGATACTTTAGTAAAGTATGTAGAGGATAGTTTTCTGCAAGACTCACAGGAACAGGCAGAATATACGATTCATCTTTTTGCGACTGCCGCTATAATTGGACTGTTTGTAATTGTTGTTCAAAAACTGAGGGATAAAATCAATTTGCATGGGAGAAATATGGTTGCAGGCATTTTGTTGGGGGGGCCAAATTATTTTTCAATTTACTTCCTCATCCGCTTGCTGCACAGCGATTTTTTACAAAGTTCTTCTGCGATTCCCGTCAATAATATTGGGATCGTTTTACTTTCAGCAGTTTCGGCAATAGTTTTTTTCAAAGAGAAAATTACCTGGAAAAGAGCGCTTGGTTTGTGCCTTTCAATTGTGGCAATTTTGTTGATAGCGCTATCTGATTTGTATGGATGAACAATTTAAGTATCGAACAATAACACAACCGACAACGGGTGATTTCCGTGATCGGGGTAGCAAGTTCTTTGCATTTGCTTACCCCGTAAATAATGCAGAGCAAGTGAAAGATTTTTTGAAAGCGTTGAAAAAAGAACATGCAAAGGCGGTGCATCATTGCTATGCTTATCGTATTGGAACAGACGGAACACGGTACCGTGCGAATGATGACGGCGAACCTTCCGGCAGTGCAGGAAAACCTATTCTGGGACAAATTGATAGTGCAGGTTTGACCAACGTATTAGTTGTTGTAGTTCGTTACTTCGGTGGTAGCTTGCTGGGCGTACCCGGATTGATAAACGCTTATAAAACTGCAACAGAAGATGCGTTGCAAAAAGCTGAAGTTGCTGAAAAATGGATCGAAGAAATTGTAACGTTGTCTTTCGATTATCCTGTGATGGGTGAAGTAATGTATCTGCTCCGACAAAGCGAGGCAACTATTTACAAACAAGATTTACAACTGTTTTGCAATGTGAAGGCTGGCATTCCAAAGAAGCACGCAACTGTTTATCTCCAAAAGCTTTCGGAACTTCGCGGTGTAAAATTTACCCGGGATTTACAGGATTGAAAGATTACCGGACCTTATCAAGGCAAGCCCTTGAATCTTATTACTCGTGGTTCAGACAAGAGAAAGAAATACACACCTCATAAAACAAGAAGCTTTGCGATTAGGTTTCATGTCTTGTGGTATTGCAGTTGCAAGGAAGTTAGATGACGATGCGCGAAGGCTGGAGCAATGGTTGAATAAGGGCTTTCATGGTTCGATGCAATACATGGAAAACCATTTCGATCTGCGGATTGATCCTGCCAAACTGGTTCCTGGTGCAAAGTCTGTAGTTACTTTATTGCTCAATTATTTTCCTTCAGAACAACAGCAACCTCAAGCACCGAAAATTGCGAAGTATGCCTGGGGAACCGATTACCATTATGTAATAAGGGAAAGATTGAATGAAATACTTGCGTTTATTAAAGACAATATTGGCGAAGTAAATGGAAGAGGATTTGTTGACAGTGCACCTGTTTTGGAAAGAAGTTGGGCAGTGAATAGCGGATTAGGTTGGGTAGGAAAAAATGGAAATTTGCTTACAAAACATTCCGGCTCATTCTTTTTTATTGCTACCCTTATTACCGATCTTGAACTAACACCTGACCCACCTTTTAAAACAGATCATTGTGGTTCTTGTACGCGATGTATGGATGCTTGTCCCACGCAGGCAATTGTATCGCCAACAGAAGTAGATGGAAGTAAGTGCATTTCCTACTTTACCATAGAACTGAAAGAGGAAATCATTCCCAAAGAATTTCAGGAAAAGTTGAACGGATGGGCATTTGGTTGCGACGTTTGCCAGGATGTTTGTCCGTGGAATCGCTTCTCAAAACCAAATAACGAAACTGCTTTTCAACCAATTCCCGAAATACTAAACCTTTCTTTAAACGAATGGGAAATGATGAGTGAAGAAGCTTTTCGGAAAGTGTTCAAAAACTCTCCGCTGAAACGCTCAAAATATCGTGGCATTCAAAGAAATATCACTGCAATAAAAGTTCAGGACTACTGAATTTCTGGATCCACTTTAGTTGAAAGGCGGAAACTATCTTTGCCGTCATGAAGGCTTACAACATTCTTCTTTTAGGGTCTGGCGGACGTGAGTGTGCATTTGCATGGAAACTGCGCCAAAGTAAATATTGCAAAGAGCTTTTTATTGCTCCGGGAAATGCTGGTACTGCGCAGTTTGGAACAAACGTAAATCTTGCCGTTACAGACTTTGAAGCGATCAAAGCTTTTTGCCTTGAAAACCATATGGATTTGCTGTTGCCTGGTGGAGAAGATTCATTGGTTTCAGGCATTTACGATTATTTTCAGCACGATAAACAACTCGATCATATCATTGTCGCAGGACCATCAAAGCAAGGCGCACAGCTTGAGGGCAGTAAAGCATTTGCCAAGCAATTTATGCAGCGCCATAATATTCCAACCGCCGGTTACAGAGAATTTGAGGAAGCTAATTTTGAGGAAGGTATTGAATATCTCAGGCAACACAGTTTGCCAATCGTCCTGAAAGCAGATGGACTTGCTGCGGGAAAAGGAGTAGTGATTGCGCAAACGATTGAAGAAGCAGAGGAGACATTTACGCGCATGATAAAGCAAGCCCAGTTTGGAGATGCAAGTAAAAAAGTGGTAGTAGAAGAATTTCTTACCGGCATTGAACTTTCTGTTTTTGTTTTGAGCGATGGGACTAACTATGTTTTGTTTCCCGAAGCGAAAGATTACAAACGTATTGGTGAGGGAGATACAGGACCAAATACAGGAGGAATGGGTGCTATTTCTCCCGTTCCTTTTGCCGATGATGTTTTTATGCAGAAAGTAAAAGAGCAGATTATCGTCTCTACCGTAAATGGGTTGAAACAAGAAAGCATTACTTACAAAGGCTTTATCTTCTTTGGTTTGATAAGTGTGAATGGCGACCCTTTTGTGATTGAATACAATTGTCGCATGGGCGATCCTGAAACAGAAGTCGTGATGCCGCGATTGCAAAATGATCTTGTAGAATTATTAACTGCAATGCACGAAGAAACACTTGATACTATTACCGTTCAACATGATGAAAGAGCGGCTTGTGCAGTGATGCTTGTGAGCGAAGGTTATCCCGACTCGTATGAAAAAGGAAAAGTGATGATGGGATTTGAGCAAGTGCAAGACAGTATTTTATTTCATGCAGGTACTACAACCAAAGACTCCAACATTCTTACTAATGGCGGACGTGTTATAGCCATTACTTCCTACGGAGAAAACATCAAAGATGCACTTGCAAAATCTTATGCGAATGCCGAACACATACTTTACGAAGGGAAATACTATAGAAAGGATATCGGTTGGGAATTTTCATAGAAGTTTTCCAAAGCTCTCAGAGGCAATCTCTTTGTTTGAATAATAATTATTTTTGTAGAAAGCACCGTAATATGGTTATTTCAGAAATAAAGCTTTACGAATTATTAAAGGCAAAGATTGGAGAGAAAGAAGCCGAGGCTTTTGTAGAAATTTTGGAAAGAAAAGTTGATAAAAAGTTTGAGGAACGCAAAAGCGATTTTGCTACAAAGGAAGATATATCAGGGCTAAGAACAGAGTTATTAAGAACCATATACATTACCTCCTTAGGGCAGTTGTTGGCTATTGTAGGTTCTGTCATTGGGATTATTCTTGCACTTAAGTAAAGTGCCGAAAAGTTATCGAAGCTCTTTAAACGCTTCACCTAAAAAATCTACTACATCTCCTGCAATCATTGATTCCATACTTTGCACTCTCATTGCTTTCTCCGCAGCTACCCCATGTAGATACACGCCCAGCATCGCAGCATGTACCGGCGCGTATTTCTGAGCAACTAACGCAGTTATTATTCCCGTCAGCACATCGCCCGAACCACCTGTAGCTAATCCCGCATTGCCCGTAATGTTATACCAGCACTCACCCTCTGGTGTAACGATAGCAGTGTACCGATCTTTCAATACTATAATAATGTTGTAGCGCATAGCCTGTGTGCGTGCATGTTCCAGGCGCAGCATACTATCTGCTGTGGCTCCAAATATCCTTTCAAACTCCCTTGGGTGCGGAGTAAGAATACTATTTGCAGGTATTTTATGCAGCAATTGCTTCTTCTTGCCTATAAGGTTTAGCGCGTCTGCATCTATTACCAATGGTTCTTTGCACGCATCCAGCAGTTCTTCAAAAGCCTCAAGTGTTTCAATATTTGTACCCATACCCGGGCCTATACCTATGGCATCTGCACTTTCCCAATCCCTAATCTCCTTTATATACTCCTCTCCGCTCACTGTGCACATAGCCTCTGGTGCCAATGCCTGAACCACACCATACCCGCACCGGGGCACCACACTCCGCACCCGCCCTCCACCACTGCGCAATGCCGCACACACGCTCAATGCCACTGCACCCATCATACCATAGCTGCCCCCTACTATCATTGCTATGCCGTAGCTCCCTTTATGGGTAAACGGTTCACGAGGTTTGTACACATCCCCCACCGCTGCTCTGTCTGTAATATGATAATTACTGTGCGTAGCATTTATAAACGTCTCACTCAACCCTATATCCAGCAAATGAACCCTGCCCGCATACACACCCATCTCTCCATGAAGAAACGCACGCTTATAAAACTGAAAGCTCACCGTATCGTCCACCCGCACTATAGCAGCCCCAGCCTGTGCCACCGTATCTGCAGGCATACCACTCGGTATGTCTATCGCCACCTTTCGGTTTGGCAACTCATTTACATGCCCCACAAACTCCGCCACCCAACCCTCCATAGGTCTATTCAGCCCCGTGCCCAATATAGCATCTACCACCACCACATGCGGCGGTATATCCGTCAAAAAAGTACCCTTTTCTACCACCGCTACCAGCCCCGCATCCATATCTCTCAGCATCTTCAGGTTGGTTGCACAATCTTCCGACAATACCTCCGACACCTGCACCAAAAACGCCTTTGCACCATAGCCCCAGCCGTGCAGCAGCCGCGTTATGGCCAGCCCATCGCCCCCA
>CALMWT010000049.1 GCA_937870855.1 uncultured Taibaiella sp. | reverse complement strand
AGATGAAGTAACCATCACCATCACCCCGACCTACAGCGGCTGCCCCGCTATGGATGTTATCGCCTTCAACATCCGCATGGCGCTAATGAGCCACGGCATAAAAAAAGTAAACATCCAAAACCGCATAAGCCCCGCATGGACTACCGACTGGATGACCGAAGAAGGCAAACGCAAACTCAAAAAATACGGCATAGCACCACCCATTCGCAAATCGGTAAGCCCACTGGGACTTTTTGAAGAAGACAACGTACCCTGCCCCAAATGTGGCTCTGAAAACACCACCCTCACCAGCCAGTATGGCCCCACCTCTTGCAAAGCTTTATACAAATGCAACACCTGCCTTGAGCCTTTCGAGCATTTTAAATGTCATTGATGCAATGAAGCCGGAATATAAATCCGCTGCATCCTTAGTTGTTTGAGATGCGCTACGCTAACATCTCAAACAACTAAGGACTCTGGCCCATTTGCCTTGATGCGGGCGGTACCCTTTTCACGAGACTCGCCCAAGACACGAAAACTTGGTTATTTTTATGTAAGTCAAACGAACAATGAAGTTTCTACGCAAAATATTTATCTCCCAAAAACGCATTGAAACGGTTGAAGAAGCATTAAACATGTGGCGCAACCCACCCAACGCAGAAGCTCCATCATTTCCATTAATGCACTACGAGTATTTCCCGCCGGTTGAAGTTTTTCTAAAGCATAGCATTGAATCAGTTGTTTATAATCCCGATTACTTAAACTACAGATGGGGAGACCTTGCACGATTCATTGATGCTACCGGAAAGGTATACAAATGCAAGTACGAATTTGGGATAATGTTTCCCGAAGAAGTAGAACAAATTTTACCGATAGAAGACATTCGAGCAATCATAATAGATGTGCTTACTTTTCAAATGAGAGAATTCCAAAGAGACTACAATGATTTAATAAAACGCGTTCAGCACTCTTCCAATATCGCAGAAATGATATCATTGCTCAGTGAAGAATATGAAGAGTAATCTTATTACCTTATCTGCCTGATAGTAGCAACTGCGGTGAAGGGTGCTATCGCCGTAAAAGTTTAATAGTAGCAACTGCGGTGAAGCCCAAAAATCTTTTTTTAAGGTTTGAAACTTTTGAAAAGCAAAACGCCTGGTGTGTGCGGAGCGTTTTGTGGGTATTGCGCACGGGTGTATTTAAAAACAACCATTTTTGGAACAGGGGGCGAATGGTTACTTTCCGATACAGAACTTGCTAAAGATATAATCGAGCTTATCCTCCGTTGTGATTTCTCCTGTGATTTCTCCTAAGAAAAAAAGACAGCGGCGGATATCAAGTGCTATGAGATCGCCGGAAATATTGCTGCTGATGCCGGCACTTATATGTTCTAATGATTTTTGAACTTCTTGTAATGCGGCATGGTGGCGGGCGCTGGTTACAATGGTTCCTTCAGTTTCAAGATTTCCTAAAAGAGTAGTTTGATAAAGCTCATTGCGCAGTGTGTGTGCCCCATTGTTTTTTGCCGAGAGCAGTAATGTGCCTTTGGGAAGCATAACTGAAAGCGTATTGAAATGCTGTAGGTTTTGTGAGCCATCGAATGAGGCAATGGCAACATCGGCTTTGTTTCCTGCGAAAATAACTTTCTTGCCTTGTTCATTTATAAGTTTAGTTGCCTGTGTTATTTCATCTTCGTTGATGGTTGTAAGATCAAAAAGATAAACCACTATGTCTGCTTCTGTCAATGCTTTTTTGCTGCGCTCAATGCCGATGCTTTCAATGATATCGGTTGTATGTTCGCGAATGCCCGCAGTGTCTATGAGGCGAAAGATGATCCCATCAATGTTCAATGTTTCTTCGATAGTGTCTCGGGTGGTGCCGGCGATGTCGCTAACGATAGCCCGTTCTTCATTTACTAACGCATTAAGCAGGGTGCTTTTGCCCACGTTTGGTTTTCCAATTATTGCTACTTTAATGCCGTGCTTTATCACATTTCCAAGACTAAAAGAATCTAACAGCTTTTGAATTTTTTCTTTTGCATTTTCTATTAGTTCGCTCAATCTGCTACGGTCTGCAAACTCTACATCTTCTTCACTAAAATCAAGTTCCAATTCTATCAATGCACTGAACTGAATAAGCTCATCGCGTATTACTTTCAGGTCGCTACTAAAACCACCGCGCAAATTGTGCATAGCCGCATGATGTGCTGCGCTGCTCTGGCTTGCTATCAGGTCGGCAACAGCTTCTGCTTGTGTGAGGTCGAGCTTTCCGTTTATAAATGCGCGTTGTGTGAACTCTCCTGGTTTGGCAAGTACAGCGCCATTTTCTGTGCATAGTTTTATGACCTGCTCCAGTATATAATTCGATCCGTGGCAACTGATCTCTACCACATCTTCTCCCGTATAGCTTTTAGGGCTGCGATAAAGGCTTATTACTACTTCGTCTATAGCTTTTGTCTCTGAGGGAGAAGCCTCACCCAGCCCCTCCGAGGGAGGGGAGTGTTTAGGGCGTGGATCTATAATTCTTCCGAAATGGAGCGTATGTGTTTTTTGTTCTGCAAGATTTTTTCCTTGAAAAATTTTATCTGCAATGGCAATTGCATTTTTACCGCTTAGCCTTATTACTCCTATTGCACCTTCGCCGGGTGGGGTGGCGAGGGCTACTATCGTTTCGTTTATCGAATACATCTTTCTAAGTAAAAAGTCAAAAGTAAAAAAGTAAAAGGGTGTTACGTTTTTAAGGGCAAGTTTTGAATTCTTCATTTTACATTTTCAAGCCTCCCCCTACCCCTCCGAAGGAGGAATTCTTAGCGGGTGTCTTTTTCCTTGTGCTTTTTCAATTTTACATTTTACCTTTTCCATTAATTATGCGCGCAGTTATTCAAAGAGTATCAACAGCAAGTGTCACTATAAATGGGGAAATGAAATCTTCTATCGGCAACGGCTTTCTGGTATTGCTGGGTATTGAAATTGAAGACACACAGGAAGATACAGAATGGCTATGTAAAAAGATTGCGCAATTGCGTGTGTTTTCTGATGAGAATGGATTAATGAACGAAGACATCAAAGATGCGAATGGCGATGTGCTTGTAGTGAGTCAATTTACTTTGCATGCTTCTTACAAAAAAGGAAACCGTCCTTCATTCATTAAAGCAGCACGACCGGAACAAGCAATTCCTATGTATGAATATTTTGTGAGTAAGCTATCCGCACTTCTCGGAAAACCAATTGCAACAGGAACGTTTGGCGCCGACATGAAATGTGCTTTAGTGAACGATGGACCCGTAACGATTATAATGGACAGCAAAAAGCCTGAATAATTTTCCCACAAAGTCGCCGCATCATGGTCATCCTGTAATCCTGCAAATCACGGTTCAGTTGATTTCAAGCAAAGACACTAAGATACAAAGCCATCCACGACCTTTACTTTTGTAACATGAAACGTAAACACATCTCCCTTCCTTCGGAGGGGTTGGGGCAGGCTTCTCTTTCAGAGGACTTGGGTGATGCAGACATTCGCTTTATGAAAGAGGCATTGCGCCAAGCGCAACTTGCTTATGAAAAAGATGAAGTGCCTGTAGGAGCAGTAATTGTTTGGAATAATAAAATCATTGCACGGGGTCATAATCAGGTAGAATTACTCAACGACAGCACTGCACATGCAGAAATGATTGCCATGACAGCGGCATTCAACGAGCTTGGCAGTAAATATTTACCGGAAGCTACATTATACGTTACACTTGAGCCTTGCCTGATGGGCTGCGGCGCTATGTACTGGAGCAAGATTAGAAGAATTGTATTCGGCGCTTCTGATCCTAAAAACGGGTACAAACGATACGTCACCCCTCCATCGGAGGGGCGGGGAGAGGCTCCTTTTCATCCAAAAACTGAAATTGTGTATGGAGTTTTAGCAGACGAATGCGCACAATTAATGAAAGATTTTTTTCTTGCAAAAAGATAAGATGTTGTACAACTGGGTAAAGCTGGAAAATGTAGCGCTTCACGAGCTTGAGGAGCAGAAGATAAAGGATGCAAAACTGGGTGAGAAAATGATTTGCATTTTGAAGAAACAAGAAAAAATACACGCATTTGCTGCTACCTGCCCTCATCAGGGCGCACCATTGTGCGAAGGCTGGATTGACGCGCAGGGAAGAATAGTTTGTGCTTTACATAAATATCGCTTCGATCCTGCCAACGGAAGAAATACAAGCGGAGAAGGTTATAAATTGCGCACATATCCTGTAGAAATACGGGATGGTTTTATTTACGTTGGCATAATTGAATAGAATGATTCAGCATCCGCCCTACTTAAAAAAAGGCGCTACAATAGGAATTACTTGTCCCGCAGGCTATGTGTCTAACGAGCGTGTTGCCTATGCGATTGATGTGCTTCAATTATGGGGCTTCCGAATAAAGGTTGGCAATACCGTTGGCAATGAACATTTTTATTTTTCGGGAACGGATGCAGAGCGGCTTGTAGATCTGCAAATGATGCTGGACGACCCTGGTATTGATGCGATATTGATGGGAAGAGGCGGATATGGTGTGTCGAGAATTGTTGATGAAATTGACTTTACTGCATTTGCAAAAAGACCTAAGTGGATTTGCGGATTTAGCGATATAACTGTGTTGCATAATCATATCAATGCCTTGCTGGCAATTCCCACATTACATAGCCCCATGTGTGCAGCCTTCAAACCTGAAACTGTAAACTCAGACCACATCAAAAACTTTTTTGCAGCGCTTACCGGTGAAAGTCTGTTTTATCACACACCACCCTCCGAATTTAACCGGACAGGAATAAGCGAGGGAATATTAACCGGCGGCAACCTTGCTATTCTTGCACACCTCACAGGGTCGGCTTCGGAAGTAAATACGGACGGAAAAATATTGTTCATAGAAGATATTGGTGAGCATTTGTATCATATTGACCGGCTTATGCTAAATCTAAACCGTGCAGGCAAACTGGATAGATTGAAAGGATTGATTGTGGGAAGCTTTACAGAAATCGAAGATACTGAGCGACCATTCGGGCAAACTGTAGAAGAAATTATTTCTGATAAAGTCAAGGAGTACGATTATCCGGTTTGTTTTAATTTTCCTTGCGGTCATCAAGAGATTAATTACACGCTAACATTGGGGATGAACCATCGGATGATCGTTACAGAGCAAAGCGGACAATTGGAATTGAGAAGGCTGAATGCTTAAAAACTTGTGCTCTTCCATGCACTCATACCACCAGAAAGATTGTAGAGATTTTCAAACCCCATTTGCCCCAATCGCTGAATGATAATAGCGCTGCGAATTCCTTTTTCACAATAAACAACAACCGGAATTTCACGTTTAAATTCCTCTTTTCTTTCCATCGCTTCCCCTATGGGAATGTGTACTCCGCCAATGTTGAAAGCTTCTCTTTCATAAGCTTCACGAACATCAATAAGAAAAAGCTTCTTGCCTTGCTCTATCCATTGCATTAGTTCTTTGGGGGAAACTTCTTTCATTATTCGGTGGTCAACGCCTTCCACAGCATATCCTTCAACTGATTAATATTGATATTAGCAACCGAGGAAATAAAAATATGCGGCACTTCTTTTGGCAAGGTGGCGGCTATTTCTGTTTTCAATTCATCATCCAGCATTTCACTTTTACTGATGGCAAGAATGATTTGTTTGTCCAGCAACTCTGGATTGTATTGTTCAAGTTCGTTGTAGAGAATCTTGAATTCTTTCGCATGATCTGAACTGTCTGCCGGGATAAGAAACAGCAAAACAGCGTTGCGTTCTATATGCCTTAAGAAACGATGCCCCAAACCTTTTCCTTCCGCAGCTCCTTCAATAATGCCGGGAAGATCGGCCATACAAAACGACTTGTTGTCGCGGTAAGAAACAATACCAAGTTGAGGAGTAATTGTAGTAAATGCATAGTCTGCAATCTTTGGTTTCGCAGCGCTCACTACAGAAAGCAAAGTAGATTTTCCGGCATTAGGAAATCCAACCAAGCCTACGTCTGCCAAAATCTTTAGCTCAAGATATTTGTAGCCTTCAATCCCCTGTTCACCGGGCTGTGCATGTTCAGGTGCCTGATTGGTAGGTGTTGCGAAATTGCTGTTTCCTAATCCTCCTCTTCCGCCTGGCAGCCATATTACCTCTTGTCCGTGATGTAAGATTTCAGCTTCTATTTCACCTGTCTCCTCATCTTTCGCAACCGTTCCTAAAGGCACCTCTATGATCACATCTTTTCCATCACGTCCCGTGCAATTATTCTTGCTTCCGTTCTCACCATTTTCTGCATGGATATGTTTATGATAGCGTAAATGCAACAATGTCCAAAGCTGTGAATTGCCACGTAAAACTACATGACCACCTCGACCGCCATCACCTCCGTCGGGGCCGGCCATTGCATTGAATTTGGTTCGGGCAAAATGAGAACTTCCAGCCCCACCTTTACCCGAGCGGCAAAATATTCGGATGTAATCAACAAAATTTCCTTTCTCCACTATGCAGGCAACAAATACTTGTCAATTTCTTTGGTGATAAGTTTGAATGTCTCGTCAATATTTCCATCGCCTTTCAATCGCTCCAGTTTTCCGTGAGCATTGTAGTAGCCGGCAACAGGTTCTGTCTTTGCAAAATATTCTTTGATGCGTTTTACAATCACTTCTTCGGTATCGTCTGTTCGTCCGGAAGTGGCCCCGCGTCCAATCAACCGGCGAGTGAGTTCTTCTTCGGGTACTTCCAAGGAAAGAACAAGGTGTATTTCTGTGCCTTTGAATTCAAGTAGTTTGTCTAATGCTTCTGCCTGAGCTTTTGTTCTTGGAAAACCATCGAAAATAAAACCGCGTGCGTTGGGTGATTCATCAATTTTGCTGCTAATCATTCCAATCACTACTTCATCGGGCACAAGCAAACCCTGATCCATATAACGCTTAGCTTCCACTCCAAGTGGTGTTTGCCGGCTTACCTCATCGCGCAGCAGATCTCCTGTAGAAATATGTTGCAATTGGTAAGTGGAAACGATACCGGTGGATTGAGTTCCTTTACCACTACCCGGAGGACCAAACAAAACGAGATTAAACATAGAGTACGAAAAATGTTGAGTTCACAAAAATAGGATTATGCACCGATTAGCCTAATAAACAATGAAGGCGATAGTTTTTTACGTTATTTAGCAATTCTGCAAGTAGTTTTTATGAAACTACAGACTTGTATTATGCAATCAAAGAGACAACTAAAACTTCTTCCTATTCTGTTGATAGGCATAGGCTCAATTGCCATGAGTTTTTCTTGCTTTTATGACATCTGGACAGCTTACTTTGGCTTGCAGAAAATCACGGGTACTCTGTTCTCAGCTGATACTTATTCTACAACAGTGTCTCATAGACGAGGGCGCAAATCTCAGGTGGTGGAATTGGTTTTTTATTTGACCGAAGTTGACAAACGTTTCAAACTTGCACGAAATATTGATCAGAGTTATCTTGATGAAGAGTATGAAGATTACAGAAAGTCCCTACAGCGTGCAGACTCAGTGTCAGTGTGGATAGGAAAAAGCAATACAAATTATGAATCTACGATTTATAGAATAGCTGCCGACGAAAGAATCATTTTTTCAGAAAAACAGGTTCGCGGAAACAACCAACTTGGAGCTATATTCTTTTTGATTTTAGGAATCGGAGCTCTCAGTTTCTTCTTCTGGGGTTACAAGTTGCATTCATCTTCCTCTACTCATTTCTAAAACCTTTTCCGCCTCTTTTTTACTAAGCTCTTTATAAGTTCCGGCAGCCAATTCTTCTATTGTTACATTGCCAATGCTATATCTTATCAGGCGCAGTGTAGGAAAGCCAACACCAGCCGTCATTTTTCTTACCTGTCTGTTTTTACCTTCCGTAAGTGTTAGCGCCAGCCACGATGTGGGAACATTTTTTCGGAAACGGATAGCCGGTATTCTTTCAGAAACATTCGGCGCTTTATCAAAGATTTTTGCTTTCGCAACTGCTGTTGTATGATGCTTTCCATTAGCATTGATGGTTACACCGTTTTCCAATCGCTCAATCGCTTCTTCATTAATCATTCCTTCCACTTCCACCCAATAAGTACGCTCGTGTTTGTGCTTTGGTTCAAGCATTCGGTGTGTAAGTTGTTTGTCGTTAGTAAGGAACAACAAACCTTCACTATCAAAATCTAATCTTCCAACCGGATAAACATCTTTTGGCAGCGCGAAAAAATAATCTGCTAAAGTTTTTTTCTCTCCTTCTTTCGAAAACTGTGAAAGCACATGAAATGGTTTGTGAAAAATGTAGTAACGATACATAAACTTAGTGGTGCGTGAAAGCCGCTATAGGCAAGGCTTTCAGAGGTTAAAAGAAAAAGTCCGGCGAGTTGTGATCTGCCGGACTTTTATAAGGATGGGTTAGTAAGTACAATCCTATCACAATATTAAAAAGAAATTCTACGACTAAAAAAAAATCTTCTGAAAAATTTTTCGTTGTTGAAAACGTGTGAACAAGATGATGGAGTTTGGAACGTTGTTGAAAGTGATAAATGTCTTTGGAACTAGTGGAGTTTTCGTTGGATCTGTTCAGCCGTTGAACGCTTCACTTTCTTAATGCTCCAACTTTTCCAACTAAAAAGCCTACCAGTCTTTTTCCACTTTTACTTTTACCGCTTTTCCTTTTTCCTTTTTGTCGTGCAATCTTTTTTCTTCTTGTGCCAATGCGTTGAGTAGTTGCTCTGCCTGCTCTTTCGAAAGCTTACTGGGCTGCGATTGCGAACGTTGATCTTTTTGATCTTTCTGTTCTTCTTTACCTTCTGATTGTTGTTGCTCTTTGCTGTTTTCTTCGTTCTGCGATTCGTCTTTATTCTTCTGTTCTTGATGCTCTTTGTTTTGATCGTTCTTATTTTGATCGTTCTTGTCTTGCTGATCTTTATTTTCCTGCTTGTTATTTTTTCCGTCTCCACTTTGTTCTTTCTTCATCATGGCAAGTGCATAAGAAAGATTGTATTTCGCAGCTTCGTCTTGTGGATTATTTCTTAGCGCGGCTTTGTAAGCATTTGCTGCTTCCTGCCATTTTTGTTCGTTCATGTAAGTGTTGCCAATGTTATAATTAGCATCAGCTTTTATGGTTTTGTCTTTTGCCTGCTTTGCTGTGTTGGTCATAACTTGTCTGGAAGCATCGAAATTCTTTTGCTGGTACAAAGCATTTCCCAGATTAAACATGCCCGGTGTAAACGCAGGATTTTTCTTCAACGCTTGCTGATAGGCCGCTGCTGCTTCTTTGTATTTTTTCTCCTGATACAATTTGTTACCTGTGCGTACCTGCTTGTTTTGCGCATACGCCATTGAAGTAGAGCAAACCAAAACCACTATTATCAATCTAACTTTCTTCATGCTGTTTTACGTTGTGCTTTTAACCGGCTACCGGGTAAGAAATATTCAAGCAAAAGCGCGGCAAATGCGGCAGCTAAAAAATATTGAAAATAACTGGCGTAACTGCTAAATACAACTGCTCCTAAACTCTTCTGCTCCATTCCGTCAATTTCGTCAACAAGTTTGGTTGCAACTTCATCGGTATTGCGTAGCAAAGTGTACGTTCCTTTTCCTTCAGCAGCAATTGCTTTCAGCTCATCTTCATTCAGTTTACTCACTACAGGATTTCCCGTTTCATCCAACTTCACAGATTTTGTGTCAGGATCAATTAACGTTGTTCCATCAGGGGAACCTATGCCAATGGTATGAATAATAATTCCTGATTCTGCTGCACTTTTTGCTTTCTCCATCGCTTGCTCATCATGATCTTCCCCATCGGAAATAATGACCAGCGATTTGTACTTCTTTTCTTTTTGAGAAAATGATTGTGTGGCCATGTCAATCGCCTGACTGATAATGGTGCCCTGTGTAGGAACAAGATCAGGTTTTACGTTTTGCAACATCATTTTCATAGCGCTGTAATCTATGGTAAGTGGCACTTGCAGATAAGCTCGTCCTGCAAATACTACAAGTCCTACACGGTCATTTTTCATTTTGTCAATCATGCTCATTACGAGTTGCTTTGCGCGCGAAAGGCGATCGGGTTGAATGTCTGTGGCGAGCATACTTTTGCTCACGTCCAACGCTATAATCACATCCACACCCTTTCGTTGCACCTCTTCAGTGCCCGATCCTTTCTGCAAGTTTGCCCAACCGATTACAGCCAATGTAAAAGCAACTGAAAAAAGAATGAATTTAGATAAAGACCTTCCCGAAATGAAACCCAATATCTGGTCGGAAACCAAGCGGTGCTCACCTAATTTTTTCAATTTATTCTTACGCCACACCACCATGCCTATAAACAGAATCACAAACAAGGGCAACAAACCCAAAAGGTATAAATGATCAAGATGCTGAAACCGGAACATGCGTGTAAAGTATGAATGCAAATTTAAACGGACACAGATTTAGCCACATAGTAACATGGGGATTTTTAAATTCTTTAACAGGGCATCTCCCCACCGATTTTTTATAACCCAAATCCTAATTTCGTGCTATGCATGAATATTTGACGGGGCTTAATGAGCAACAACGTGTGGCAGTAGAACATATTGACGGCCCGCTGATGATAGTAGCGGGTGCAGGCAGTGGAAAGACAAAAGTTTTGACGACGCGCATTGCACACCTGATGCACAATGGTGTAGATGCGTTTAATATCCTCGCGCTTACTTTCACCAACAAGGCAGCGGCCGAAATGAAAGAACGGGTGGAGCTAATTCTTGGAAACAGAGAAGCGCGCAATCTTTACATAGGAACCTTCCACTCCGTATTCGCAAAAATGCTTCGTGCAGAAGCCAATAAACTTGGCTATCCAAACAACTTTACGATTTATGATACTGACGATGCAAAAAGCATTTTGAAAAGCATTGTCAAAGACATGAATCTGGATGATAAACATTACAAACCTTCTTTCGTTTACAATAGAATTTCTGCCGCAAAAAATAATCTTGTTGACGCTGTTATGTACAAACAGGATTTTCATATTCAGCAAGAAGATGCCCGTAGCAATCGTCCGCTGATGGGTGATATTTATGATGCTTATGCAAAGCGTTGTTTTAAGAATGGCGCAATGGATTTTGATGATTTACTCTTCAAAATGTATTTGTTGCTTACCCATTTTCCAGAGGTGTTGGCGAAGTATCAGCATCGGTTTAAGTACATTTTGATTGATGAGTATCAGGACACCAATCTTGCACAATACCAGATTATAAAAATGCTGGGCGCGGTACATGAAAACATTTGCGTGGTGGGCGATGATGCGCAGAGTATATACTCTTTCCGTGGCGCTACGGTGCAAAATATTCTTCAGTTTCAGGATGATTATGAAGATGTAAAAGTGGTGAAGCTGGAACAGAATTATAGAAGTACCCAATCCATATTGAATGTTGCGAATACCATTATTGCAAACAACAAAAATCAGATTCCAAAAGAACTGTGGACAAGCAATAGTGAGGGCGACCGGATAAAATTAGTACGCACGCTTACAGATAATGATGAAGGAAGGTTTGTAGCAGATGCAATCACTGAAATGAAATTGCGCAATCATTACTACAATAAAGATTTCGCAATTCTCTACCGCACCAATGCGCAGTCGCGTTCCTTTGAAGAAAGTTTGCGGAGAATGAATATTCCCTACAGATTATACGGCGGCGTTTCATTTTATCAGCGAAAAGAAATAAAAGATTATCTGGCCTATTTGCGTGTGCTTGTAAATCCACGCGATGAAGAGAATGTAAAACGCATCATTAATTACCCGGCGAGAAGTATTGGCAAGACCAGTATTGACAAGATCATAATTGCTGCAAATCATTTCGACAAAACATTTTGGGAAGTGTTGCAATTTCCTGAGATGGCAGGATTGAAAGGAGCTTCAGCAAGTGCCATTGAAAACTTTGTAACGATGATTCAGAGTTTTCAAACAATGCTTGAAACGGGGAATGCTTATGACGTAGCATTTGCAGTGGGAAAGCGAACGGGTTTGGTGGCAGAACTATACAACGACAAATCGGTAGAAGGTTTGGCGCGCTATGAAAACGTACAGGAATTATTAAACTCAATAAAAGAATTCACTGAAACACCCGACGAAGAAGGCGAACTCCGCGATAAAAGTTTGGGCAGTTATTTACAGCAAATCACATTGCTTACAGATGCTGATCAAAACAAGGATGAAAATGCAGATGCTGTGAAGCTCATGACGATTCACGCAGCCACGGGATTGGAATTTCCGTGTGTTTTTAATGTAGGTCTTGAGGAAAATCTTTTTCCGAGTTCTATGAGTTTGTATGACCGCGCAGATCTGGAAGAGGAAAGAAGATTATTTTATGTGGCAGTAACAAGAGCAAAGGATCGTCTTTGGGTAACTTATGCTACCAGCCGCTATCGCTTTGGAAGTTTGGTGCAAAACGATCCAAGTCGGTTTATTGATGAAATTCCCGAACAACATCTTGACAGAACTTTTACCGGCATGGGAAATCGCGCCGCAGGTTCTGTAAATGCGTTTGGCAATATGCTCAACCAGTCGTTTGAGAAAGTTCCTTCGTTAAAAAAGCTTGCAGATAAATTACAACAACAGAAAACTACGACCAGCACTTACAAACCTTCAGCCGATTTTAAAGCGGATGATCCGATGCAAATGACAGCAGGAATGCAGGTGGAACATCAAAAATTTGGGTTCGGAAAAATTATGAGCGTAGAAGGTGGCGTACACAACAAAATTGCAACGATAGATTTTGGTTCAGCTCACGGGCAGAAAAAAATCATGCTTAATTATGCAAAGTTGCGGATCGTTAACGAGACCTCCTGATTGGCGTGGTAATCACACACGTGCGCGCCAGGGAATTTCTTCTGCGCCATTGATGTAAACGATATAGCGCGCGAGCACAAATAAAAAATCGGAAAGACGATTTAGATATTGTAAAATCAGTTCGGGCACATCTTCGTTTTGTTCCGTCATTGCTACACATATTCTTTCAGCACGCCGACACACGCAGCGAGCCACATGTGCAGTTGAAGCCGCGACATGTCCGCCGGGAAGAATAAATGAACGCATTTCCGGCAACTCTTCGTTCATCTTGTCTATCTGCATTTCCAGCCAATGAACATCTTCAGCATGGAGGTCTGGAAGTTTCATTTTTATTTCCTTTTCAGGGCTGGTAGCAAGTACAGAACCAATAGTAAAAAGCCGGTCCTGAACTTCACGAATCCACTCACCAATTATTGGATTGTTTGCCATATCGCCAATCATACCCATGTAGGAATTGAGTTCGTCAATAGTTCCGTAGCTCTCTATTCGGATATGATTTTTAGAAACGCGGATTCCTCCTATAAGACTTGTAAGTCCTTTGTCTCCTGTTTTGGTGTATATCTTAAATGCCATTGGTAAAAAGTTTTAGGCGGGAATACTTTGTATAGTAGGTTTATCGCTTTCCACTATACCGTCTCTAATGCGTATTACACGTCGTGTGAAATTGGCAATATCTTCTTCGTGCGTTACAAGCACTACTGTATTTCCCTGGTCGTGAATCTTGCTAAAAAGGTCCATTATTTCAACAGAGGTTTTGGTATCAAGATTTCCGGTAGGTTCATCAGCAAGTAAAATAGATGGGTTGTTGATGAGTGCGCGTGCAATAGCCACACGTTGGCTTTGTCCCCCCGATAGTTCATTTGGTTTGTGATGTGACCGATCTGCCAATCCTACTTTCTCTAACATAGCTTTTGCGCGCTGTTCCCGCTCTGCTTTTCCTGCACTCGCGTAGATAAGTGGTAGAGCAACATTTTCCCAGGCAGTAAGTCGGGGCAGCAAATTGAACTGCTGAAATACAAACCCAATTTCAGTGTTGCGCACATCCGCGAGTTCATCATCTTCCATCTTACTTACATCTTTGTTGTTCAGGATGTATTGCCCGCTTGTTGGCGTGTCCAAACAACCAATAATATTCATTAAGGTAGATTTGCCCGAACCCGATGGTCCCATTAGTGCAACGTACTCATTGCTTTTTATAGAAAGATCAATTCCTTTTAAGACTTGCAATTCTTGCTTTCCGAGAAAATAACTTTTGCGGATTTCCTTTAAGCTGATGACTTCCTGCATGTAATTTCAAAAGTACATTGCATTTTGAATTAAACCAGAGATGCGAAGTGACCTACTACATCCCGAATAAGAACTTTGAGCTTTTTGATTTTTGACT
Source organism: uncultured Taibaiella sp. (assembly GCA_937870855.1). Lineage (GTDB taxonomy): Bacteria > Bacteroidota > Bacteroidia > Chitinophagales > Chitinophagaceae > JAFIGV01. The sequence continues at coordinate 17,846 of CALMWT010000049.1, read as the reverse complement.
TTCTACTTTTGACTTTTACTTAGAAGAAATGCTCCGCTTTCCCAATTGCAAGATCAACCTCGGATTATACATTACCAACAAACGTGCAGATGGCTATCACGATTTGGAAACAGTTTTTTATCCCTTACGATTAAAAGATGTTTTGGAGATAGTACCTGCAAAAAAAGATACTTCTATTCTTATAACCGGAAAAACTATGGAAGGCGATGACAAAAGCAATCTTGTTTGGAAGGCTTATGAGTTGATGAAAAAAAATTTTCCCGAACAGGTTCCAGCCTTAGATATTTATCTGCATAAAATAATTCCTATGGGTGCGGGATTGGGTGGCGGCTCTGCCGATGGTGCTTTTATGCTACACATGATTAATGATTTTTGCAAGCTCCAAGTTTCAGAAGAACAACTTGCCATTTATGCACTACAGCTTGGCAGCGACTGCCCGTTCTTTATTTACAATACACCCCAGTTTGCAACTGGCAGAGGAGAAAAGTTGGAATCAATTGAGCTTGATCTTTCTAATTATTCCATTCAATTGATTTGTCCCACACTTCATATCTCCACCGCAAAGGCATTTGGAAAACTTACACCCAAACCTGCTGATTTTGATTTACGCAACATTGCTTCGTTTCCCGTTTCAGAGTGGCGCGAGCGAATTAGAAATGATTTTGAAAAGGCGGTATTTGATGAATACCCAGAATTGCAAAACATTAAACTTCAGCTTTACGAACAGGGAGCAGTGTATGCATCTATGAGTGGCAGTGGTTCTGCTATTTTTGGAATCTTTAGAAAGGAAGATCGAGCGAGCATTCAATCGTCATTGTTTTTTGAAGAATACTACGTATAAAAAAACTACCACTGCCTTTCAACAGTGGTAGTTTTTCAATTATTTCCGAAGAGATTTATTATTTCACCTGAGCAACCAGTGCCTTAAAAGCAGTAGGCTCATTCATAGCGAGGTCTGCAAGCACTTTACGGTTAAGGTCTATACCTTTTTCAGTCAGCCTGCCCATAAACTTTGAGTAGCTGATTCCTTCTTCGCGGCAAGCTGCGTTGATACGCACAATCCACAGCGAACGATAATCGCGCTTCTTGATCTTGCGACCTACATACTTGTAACCAAGTCCTTTTTCTAAAACGTTTTTGGCAACCGTATAAACGTTTTTGCGTTTGCCATAGAAGCCTTTTGCTTGCTTCAGGATTTTCTTTCTTCTTGCACGAGATGCAACTGCATTTACTGAACGTGGCATTTTTTCTTTTTTATGAGTTCAAATTACTTAGTACCCGGGTACTGTTCGTGCCGGGGAACTTGATTTTTAATTAACGCATGCCCAACATACGCTTCACCAGATTCTCATTTGCAGGATGCACATAAGCCGACTGGCGCAGATGGCGCTTACGAGTTTTTGATTTTTTAGTCAACAGGTGGCTTTTAAACGCTTTAAACCTGCGGATCTTGCCCGTACCTGTAACTTTAAAAGTCTTTTTTGCACGGGAGTGAGTTTTCACCTTTGGCATGGTCTCAATTTTGGGATGGCAAAGGTATATTATTAATTGAAAGGAAAAAGGAAAAATTTAAAAAATGTTTTCAGTGTAGTTATTCAAATAAATAACCGGCTTTTTCAAGGCTTTCAGGTTTGCCCACATCTATGAAAATATTGCCGCTGTGGTTGTAGCCTTTTACAATTTTTGTTTTAGCGAAATGAAGATATACATCTATCATAGAAAATTTCCCCTCAAATGGCATGGTAAATATTTCTTGCGAAATGACCTGCATACCACTGAAGGCAAATGGTTTCATGGATAGTGACTCACGGGCTATTTTTTGTTCACCGGAATTATTATTAGTCCAACCACACAACACCATGTGTTCATCAAACAACAGTTGTCGCGATGAGTTTCGCTCCATAACTGCTAATGTAGCAATGCCTCCGGTTTGCAGATGAGTTTCAATCATTTTTCCGAGATCAAGATTTGTTAGTACGTCCACATTGATTACGACAAAATTTTCTTCACCTTCAAAATAGGAGACTGCTTTTTTTAGTCCACCTCCGGTTTCCAACACTTCATTGCGCTCATCCGATAACGTAACCCAGCTTCCGAATCCACTGTTTTCTTTAATTACTTCCTCTATCTGATCGGCAAAGTGATGCACATTTACAATTACATCTTCAATACCAAAACGCTGTAGGTATTTTATAGAATGCTCCAGCAAAGTTTTGCCATTTACTTCTGCAAGCGCTTTTGGATGATGATCAGTAAAAGGTTTCAAACGTGTACCTAATCCGGCGGCGAATATCATGGCTTTCATCCCTCAAAATTCAAAATTCAGAATTCAAAATTCAAAATTATCTTCGCGCAAATTTTAGCAGTATGTCCTTGATAGTAGTTGGCTCTATAGCTTTTGATGCCCTGGAAACACCGTTTGGAAAAGTAGATCGCATCATAGGCGGCTCCGCCACTTACGTGGCATGGTCTGCATCTAACTTTACCGAGCCTATAAAACAAGTATCAATTATAGGGGGCGATTTTCCGCAAAATGAAATAGAGGCACTGAAGGAAAGAGGTGTTGATTTTGAAGGTGTGGAAGTAGTGAAAGATGGTAAATGCTTTTTTTGGAGTGGCCGCTACCACATGGATATGAATAGCCGCGACACACTGGTAACAGACTTAAATGTACTTGCTGATTTTAATCCGCAATTGCCGGAAAGTTATCAGGATTGTGAATTTCTGATGCTCGGAAATCTTGTTCCTGCTGTGCAGATGAGTGTAATCAATCAACTAAAGACACGCCCAAAGTTGATAGTGATGGATACCATGAACTTTTGGATGGAAGTAGCTTTGGACGAGCTGAAACAGGCAATCGGCATGGTGGATGTGTTGCTGGTGAACGATAGCGAAGCGCGCCAGCTTAGTGGCGAATATTCTTTGGTGAAGGCTGCCGCAAAAATCCAGGCAATGGGGCCAAAGTTTTTAATCATTAAGAAAGGTGAACACGGCGCATTGTTGTTTCATGGCAAAAATGTTTTCTACGCACCAGCCCTACCACTGGAAGATGTATTTGACCCCACTGGCGCAGGCGATACTTTTGCGGGCGGCTTCATCGGTCATCTGGCACGTACCAAAGACATTTCTTTTGAAAACATGAAGAACGCAATTATTGTGGGTTCAGCAATGGCTAGTTTTTGTGTTGAAAAATTTGGACCTACGCGTTTGCAGGAACTAACCAGCGAAGAAATAGATGCGAGGATTGATATGTTTGTGGAACTGGTAAACTTTGATATTAATCTCGTCTAAGAGATTAATATTTTCGGTACTGATTGATTACAGTGTTGCTAAATGCAGCACTTCTATTTTTTGGAGCCATAGATTTTCGAGGATTTTTTTGGGATAAAATAAAGCCTGGGTGGATACCCAGGCTGTTTACTCACTGTTTGCTTGTCCAGTTTTTTATTCCTGTAAAGCGCAATCGGTTAAATAAATACAATCAGAAATTTGTCTGGTCAAATGTAAACACGCGGACAACTACCGGCTTAACCCATAGTGCGGGATTTAATGATTGTCAGTTTCTTTTTACATACAAGTAAATGGCACAAATTCGATGTAACAGACTACTCCTTTTGCTGGGTATAAATACCTTTCTTTTCTTCATCATACTGCTTACTTTTGCGCAGCCATTATGATTTTATCTTCGTTAATTTTTATACCGCTCCTCTTTGGTGTTCTGAGCTTTTTTGTAAGAGGAACCAACACTAAAGGACTGGCTTTGATAAGCGCGCTGGCAACTACGGCACTTTCAGCTTATATGGCTTACGAAACGATGAGTGCACCGCTCAGTTTCAGTATGCAATGGATTCCGCAACTTGGCAGTGAATACAGCTTGTATGCAGACGGTATGAGTGCCATGCTTTGTTTACTTACAGGTATAGTAATGCCGATAGTAATTATTGCCAACTGGAATAATGAGATGGAAAACCCGTGGAGTTTTTATGGGTTAATGTTACTCACTCAAGCAGGAATTACCGGCGTATTTCTTGCACACGATGCGCTTCTGTTTTATGTTTTTTGGGAGCTTGCATTGATACCTGTTTATTTCCTTTGCTCGCGGTGGGGTGGTGAAAAAAGAATCCTTGTTACCTTTAAGTTTTTCGTTTACACTTTCGCGGGTAGCTTACTAATGCTCGCTGGTTTAATTTACCTCGCTTCTCTTAATCCCGGAACCAATAGTTACTCATGGGCAAACATTACCCGTGCCGGAACTGCACTTAACCCCGAAACACAGAGCTGGTTATTTTGGCTCATTTTCATTGCGTTTGCTATAAAGATGCCCGTGTTTCCTTTTCACACCTGGCAGCCTGATACTTACGAGCAATCTCCCACTTCTGTAACTATTATTCTCAGTGCATTGATGGTAAAGATGGGAATGTTTGCAGTTCTTAGATGGTTGTTCCCCGTGGTGCCAGATGGTGTTGCATTTTGGTCTAATACCATTATCATTCTTTCCATTATTGGTATTGTTTACGCATCGTTGCTTGCCATCGTACAAACTGATCTGAAACGTTTAGTCGCTTATTCGTCTATTGCACACATGGGATTGATGTGTGCTGCTGCGTTCGCAAATACACAAGTGGGTATGCATGGACTTATGGTGCAGATGTTTAATCACGGTATAAACATAACCGGGATGTGGATAATTGTTAGTATGGTAGAAAGCCGCTGGGGTACGCGCGACATGACTAAGCTGGGCGGAATGGCTTCTTCTGCACCTCAAATGGCAATAGCATTGGTTTTGATTTCACTTGCAAATATTGCCTTGCCACTAACCAATGGGTTTGTCGGTGAGTTCATGCTTTTTCACGGAATATTCCAAAGCGCGTCAGCATACAACATAACATTTATGGCAGTAGCAGGATTAGGCATGATACTGGGTGCGGTTTACACTTTGAACATGGTACAAAAGACTGCGTTTGGCAATAGAACCCCAATGCTTGTTGCGAAAGACATGACACTAAACGAAAGTGTGGCGATGGCAATGATAGTTGTATTGGTTTTGTTTTTGGGTGTTTATCCGAAGCCATTGCTTGCGCTAACGCAGGGAGTGGCGCAAATGATGGTGCCGTAACCTAACAAGTATCAGTAAACCATTTTTTATTGTGGATGGGAGCATTAATACAATTGACGGAGATACGACAATGAGCTTTGAATTTTGACCTTTAACTTTTGACTTTTAATGAAAGCAATAATTGCTGCAACTTTAATAGGAGTGATCATGATGTTTACGGGCGCCATGTCAAAAAATAAATCGTCTGTAGTATCTGTTGCTACTATGCTATTGCTCCTTCTGCTTGGCGTTAATATCTGGGAGGTGTATGAAACCCTAAATGTAAACGCTACAGGTGCCCAGACTTTCTTTAATAATATGCTGAGCCTCGACAGCTTCGCGTTATGGTTTAATCTGCTGATGACAGGCTGCACTTTGCTCTATGTCTTAATTATGGGAAAAGACATTGCAAAAGTTGGCTCGCACGTGGGAGAATATTTTGCACTTATCTCCTTTATTTTAGTCGGTATTTATCTGCTTTCTGGTTACAATAATTTGCTGATACTCTTTTTAGGAATAGAAATTCTTTCCATTCCCCAATACATATTAGCAGGGAGCGACAAGCGCAACCTGAAAAGCAGCGAGGCAGCACTCAAGTATTTTTTGATGGGTTCTTTTTCAACGGGAATCTTACTTATGGGAATTGCGTTGCTTTACGGCGCTACCGGCACTTTCAATATTCTTGGTTTCCGAATGTTGCAAACTGATGCACTCAATCCAATGGCGCTATCAGGAATTTTATTTCTAATTGTTGGGTTAGGTTTTAAAGTTTCCGCTGCTCCCATGCACATGTGGACCCCCGATGTGTACGACGGTTCGCCAACACCTTTTACAGCATTTATGAGTACGGTGGTGAAAGCTGGTGTTTTTGTTGCTTTCCTTCGTTTGTTCCATGCTTCATTTGGCAACCTGAGCGATCATTGGGTAATGATCATCGCGATTATCACGGCAGCTACCCTTCTCGTAGGAAATCTTACCGCAGTCTTTCAGCAAAGCGTGAAAAGAATGTTGGCTTACTCTTCCATTGCGCAGGCCGGATTTATGTTGTTTGCCATTCTTGCTGTAAACGCAACCGCCTGGCAAGGCATCATCATCTATGCTGTGGCTTATAGCGTAGCAACAATTGGCATATTTGCGGTGCTTTTAAAAATGAAGGATTATACTTACGATGGCTTCAACGGTCTTGCTAAAAAAGAACCAGCGTTAGCATTTTTTGCGGCGATATTTCTTTTTTCTCTAGCAGGTATTCCGCTTACAGGTGGTTTTATGGCTAAGTATTTTGTATTGCTCGCGGCTGTGCAGCAAGGACAAGTTTTGTGGTTAGTGATCTTCGCATTGCTTATGGCTGCAATAAGCGCTTATTATTATTTCCGTGTCATCATTGCCATGTACTTTAAGCCAGGAAATCCTGAACTTAACTCAGAAGTTAGCGGTTATGACAAAGTGATGTTGGGCATCACCTGCGCTATTGTAATATTGATCGGCGTAGTTCCTCAGTTGTTTCTAAATGCCTGACTTGGAATTAAACTCTGATTTTTAGCAACTGCTTTAACAGTGCTTGTCAGAGATGAAAGCCGTCGCTCACCTATCTTTGCAACAACAAATGGGTTGGTGTGAAGGCTTCAACTTACTCACAACGTGTGCATTTCTTTTCCTCTGGTTTTTAAAGCACGTTGGTATTTTCGATGTGAACAGTAAAAGTGTAAAGTATGGATATCGAACAACTCATGCCGCACGTAGAAGCGCTCATTTTTGCAAGTGAAAGACCGATAACTCAAATCGAGATTACGGAAATGATAGGGCAGGCTATGGAGCAATCTGTAGAAACAGACCGTATTGTTACTTGCATAGATGCCATCCGGGAAAAATATGAGGCAGCGTATTACCCTTTTCAGTTGAGAGAAGCGGGTGGAGGTTATCAGTTCCTTACTAAAAAAGCTTTTCATAAAACTGTGTTGCAACTCAACGGCGATAAATACATAAAAAAGCTTTCTGCTGCTGCCATGGAAACGCTTTCTATTATAGCTTACAAGCAACCCATTACTAAGGCAGAAGTGGAGTATATACGCGGTGTAAGCGCCGATTATTCCATTCAAAAATTACTGGAGAAAGAACTGATTGTGATAGCCGGAAGAAACGAAGACATGGTTGGAAAGCCACTTATTTATACCACTTCTAAAAACTTTATGGATTATCTCGGCATCAATTCACCTACGGATTTGCCCCAGCTAAAAGATATTTCCAACCTCGAAATTGTATTACCAACCGATGGATCAGACGCATTGCCCGAAGGACAAAATGGTTCTTTGCTGGTTGCCGAAGATGGTACTTTATTGCCCGTCAAGTAAGTTTGTTTATCTGTTTGTTTTAGTCCTGCTATTTAGCGGGACTTTTTATTTCGGTAAAGTTTACAGACCCGTAATTTTGTGTCTCTATGAAGCAAATAAATCGCAGTGTTTTATTTATAGCTTTTTTGCTGTTGCTCGGTGCAGAAGAAAATTTTGCCCAAAGCAAGTCAGACAAAAAAGTGATCAAACGTTTGAAGGCAGATATTGAATATCTCGCATCGGACGAACTTGAGGGCAGAAGAACTGATAGCGAAGGCGAGCGTAAAGCTGCTGATTATCTTGAAAAACGTTACAAGAGCGAGAAGATTGGCGCGTATAAAGGGCAATACCAATATCCTTTTCAATTCGTTTACGGAAAGGAGATTGGTGAGAATACTTTGATCAGAATCGGAAATACTACAACAAAAATTGAGGAGGCCTTTCCGCTTCCATTTTCAGCAAGCACAACGGCGGGAATAGCAAGCGAAGTGTTGCCGGATGTTTTTGAACAGGGAGATATTTGGTTGATTTCTTTGTACACGGAAAAAGGCGAAGCCGAGGATGCTCATTTTGACTACGAAAAAGTAATGTACGACCGAGCGAAAGATGCAAAGAATGAGGGCGCGAGTGCAGTCATTTTCTATGACGCGTACAATGCAAAGTATCCACCAAAATTCAACGCACAATCCGATTTCGAACCATTAGACATTCCCATAGCTTTTGTAAGCAATCCGATTTTTGAGCGGGATATCAAGAACAAAGAAGAAGGCGTTTTGGTGGAGATTAATGTTGCAATAAAGAAAAGAAACCGGACGGGTACCAATGTTGCTGCTTACATTGATAATAATGCACCTTACACGGTTGTGATCGGAGCGCACTATGATCATCTTGGTTTTGGAGAAGATGGCAGTAGTCTTGCAGGCAAAACAATTGTTCGAAAGGATGGGAATGGAGTTTTAATCAGCCTCCCCGGAAATGAAGACTTGCGTGCCCGCATACACAATGGAGCCGACGATAATGCAAGTGGTACTGCCGGATTATTAGAACTTGCTTCGCGGATTAAGAAAAAGAAAAACCGGAAGTACAATTATCTCTTTGTTCATTTTTCTGGCGAGGAGCTTGGGTTGCTGGGATCGAAAGCATTTGTAAAAGAAATGCAACTTGACAGCACCCGGATTGCCTACATGATAAACATGGACATGATCGGAAGATTGAATGATAGCACTCATGCGCTTACAATTGGTGGTGTGGGAACGTCTCCCGTATGGGGGCAGTTTATAGCGAAAGCGAAAAAAGAATTTAAGGTAGCGATTGATAGTTCTGGTGTAGGACCTTCCGATCATACGTCATTCTACCATGCCGGTATTCCTGTTCTATTTTTCTTTACAGGTATTCACCACGACTATCATAAGCCCAGTGATGATGCAGATAAGATAAATTACCTGGGCGAAGTACGAGTGCTTAATTATGCTCAAAGCATTATTGAAGCGATGGACGCGCGCCCCAAGCCATTATTCACACCTACAAAGCAAACCACCGTTGGGAAAGTACGCTTTAAAGTGACCCTCGGCATTATGCCCGATTATTCTTATCAGGATAATGGGGTAAAAGTGGATGGTGTGACTGAAGGGAAACCGGCCGTGAAAGCAGGAATTAAGACCGGCGATATAATCACACAACTTGGGGAGTATAAAATACAGGGGATGCAAAGCTATATGGAAGCCCTGAGCAAGTTTAAATCCGGGCAAACAGTAGAGGTTACTGTGCTGCGCGATGGACAACCTATAAATCTTCAGTTAACTTTTTAGGCATAAATTTTTTCTTTCAGCCCGCGATTATTCTAATATTTGCTGGCTAAATTTTTTTAGCACTCATAACCATATATGCACTCAATGAACTTAATGCTCCTCGCAATGCCAAACTTTGCCGAGCCTGGCGTTTGGATTAGTTTACTTACTCTTACATTTCTTGAAATTGTACTTGGTGTTGACAACATCATTTTTATTTCAATCGTATCTAACAAGCTGCCTGAAAAGCAACAAAAATTAGCAAGAAACATTGGTCTGTTACTCGCTATGGTATTTCGCTGTGCCCTGTTGCTGGCCATCAACTGGATCATAAGTCTTAAAGACCCTGTTGTAACCTTTCCGTTCAGTCTTTCTGATGATGAGGCGAATCTCGCCTTAAGCTGGAAAGATATAATTCTCCTTGCTGGTGGTTTGTTCCTCATAGTAAAAAGTACCCTGGAAATACATCATAAACTGCAACGTGATGAAGCAGAAAAAACGGGTACTAAAAAAACATTTGCTACACTACCAGCAGTTATTGTCCAAATCATTTTAGTAGATGCCGTATTTTCTTTCGATTCGATACTTACGGCGGTGGGTTTAATTGACGATGTAACCCTGATGATAATTGCGGTAATCATTTCTATTATAATAATGATGCTGTTTGCCGGACCGGTAACCCGTATCATAAATAAACAACCCACACTACAAATGCTTGCGCTTAGTTTCCTTGTAGTGATTGGTGTAGTGCTGGTAGCAGAGGGTATTCATCAGCATATTAGTAAGGGCATTATCTACTCTTGTCTAGCATTTTCGCTTGCAGTGGAAGCACTCAATATTCGTTTGCGTAAAAGAACACAGTATGTAGAACTCAATGACAGTAAAATAAATGAGCAATAATGCTTTGCTATCTTTAGGTATAAAAAACCAAGTGCAATGAAATTGATTTTAAAGCTTATTGTAAACGCCATTGCTGTATTTGCGGCTGCTTACCTTTTACCCGGCGTTCATCTCCAAAGTTTTACCACTGCAATCATAGTGGCAATAGTGCTTGGGGTGCTCAATCTTTTTATCAAACCAATTTTAGTAATTCTCACTATTCCCATTACGATCATTACCCTCGGTTTATTTCTTCTTATTATCAATGCACTTATCGTGTTACTGTGCGATAGCCTTGTAAGTGGCTTTGATGTAGATGGTATTATTTACGCGCTACTTTTCAGCCTTATTGTATCATTGATATCGGGGGTAATGGAGGGTCTTGCGAAAGACAAAGATTAAACCTGCGACATAGACGTTTGGTGCTTGAAGAGTTTTGAATACCGGCCTTGTAGTGCCATCAGTTCCTCGTGCTTCCCTTGCTCTACAATTGTTCCATCTTCCATCACTATGATCTTATCAAACTGCCACCTTGTAAACAACCGATGCGTAATCACAATGGTAGTTTTGTCTTTAAGATATTCCTGAAGGTTACTAAGAATGGTTTTTTCTGTTTGTGTATCCACCGCACTCAGGCATTCATCGAGTATCAGTATGCTGCTGTTTTTCAACAATGCTCTTGCCAGCACTATTCTTTGTTTTTGCCCACCACTTAGCATCACACCCCTTTCTCCCACTACTGTTTCATACCCATTTTGCAATCGCTTTACATCCTTATTTAGATCGGCGAGCAATGCAGCACGCATTACCTCCTCTTCCGTAGCATCGTCTTTCCCAAACTTTATGTTGTTGTAAATAGTATCGGAGAACAAATAAGTATCCTGTGGCGCATAAGCTATCTGCCTTCTCAAATCCTGAACATTATAATCCCTAATCCTCACCCCCTCAATCCTCACCTCCCCCTCATCTGCATCATACATTCTTAGCAGCAAATGCGCCAATGTAGATTTCCCCGACCCCGTCTTCCCAATCACCGCTACCTTCTCCCCAGCCTTTATAACCAAGCCAAACCCCTTCAGCGCCTTTATACCCGTATGCCTGTAAGTAAAGCTCACATCCTCAAACTCAATATTCCCCTGCAACTGCCTACTGCCCCCATCATACTGCCTATTACCCCCTGCCCCCTGCCTGCTCATTATCTCCGCCTTCCTCTCCAAAAACTCATTAATCCTCTTTTGCGATGCACTCGCCCGCTGAACCATACTCGCCACCCACCCAATACTACTCATCGGAAACATCAGCAAGTTTATGTAAATCACAAACTCCGCAATATTACCCGCACTCACATCACCCCTTATAGCAAAGTACCCACCTATCAGCACCGTACTAAGCATACTAAGCCCTATAAATAAATTCATAGCCGGGAAGTACACCGCCTCCGTTAGTGCCAGATTTATAGCACTACCCCTATACCAATCCGATGCCCTGTTAAAAAACCCAATCATATTCCCCTCCTGCCCAAAACTCTTTATCACCCGCACTCCACTATACGTCTCCTGCGCCGCACTCGTCAGCCCGCTCAGCTGCCCCTGTATATCCTCACTCTTCCTAAAAATTATCTTATTCACAAAATATATAGTACCCGCCAGCACCGGCAGCGGCGCCATCACACACACCGTCAGCACCGCATTCACCGCTAGCATATTACCCACACACACCACCGTCAGCACCACCAGGTTAGTAGCATACATTATACACGGCCCCGTGTACATCCGCACCCTGCTCACATCCTCCGCCACCCTATTCATAAGATCACCCGTAAAATGGCTCTTAAAAAAATGAGTATCCAACCCCTGATAATGCCCATACACCTCATTCTTCATATCGTACTCTATATGCCGGCTCATCACTATTATCGTTTGCCGCATCAAATACATAAACACCCCCCTGGCCAGCGCCAGCCCCAGCAACACCACCCCCGTCCACATCACCATCCCAATTATAGCCTCCTGCGCGGCCGCCCCCTTGCCTACTGCCGCCGCCACATCATCAATCACCCCCCGCACTATAGCCGCAGGCATAGCCGCAAAGTAGTTACTCACCCCCACAAACACCAGCCCCGCCAGCAGCCGCCACCTATACCGTATAAAGTATTTGTTCAACGCACTAAGATGCCCCATACTACCTGCAATATTATGCTATCATAGCAATAGTACATGACAGGGAATTACGCGCGTACTTTGAAAGAAAGCGTGCAGAGGGCAAGAACAAAATGAGCGTCTACAATGCTATCAGAGCTAAACTGGTTGCAATAATATTTGCAGTCATAAAACGTAAAACGCCATTCACGCAAACTAGCGCTTATGCAGCTTGAAAAATATTATTTGCCCAAAACCAAAACTTAGAATACGCCATTGAAGCCCAATAGTAGCAATGGCCTCTTGAGCCCAAAAAAAAAACACTACCTGTGGGAGGTAGTGCTTTTATAGTGGTAGGTAATTATGTGTTCGGCTATAGCGGAAAGCGTATGCCAGGATATGTGTGGATGTCTATGAGTGGTATTGTGGTTTTGTAAAAGCCGTTGATAGCGGTGATTATTTGGTTGGCTACCAGGGCGTTGCCACGGGGTGTGAGGTGTACGCCATCGAGGGCGAAGGCGCCGCCGCTTATGAATTGAGTGGTGTAGAGTACGCCGTTGTATTTGTAGCCGGTTTGGGTGGTGCGCAGGAAGTTGTTGATGTCAACAAGGGGCAGGTTCATGCTTACGGCTTTGGTGGCTATGTAGGTGTTGAAGTTGGTGGTGAAGTTGGTGATGCGGGTTAGCTCGTCGCGGTCAAGAACGTAGCTTTTGGGTATTGGTTTCATGCTTCCCCAGCCTGCGCATTTTAGGGAGTCTTGTGGTAGGGATAGGAGTAGGAGTTCGTCTTTTTTCAGTTGCCTCATGCCGGCGGGTGCTGCTATGTCTTGAATGATGAAGTAGTTGGCTCCGGTATGGAATGCCATGCCTGTGCCTGCGTATGCTCCGTTGAGGGCGGCTGCTGTGGCGGTATCGAGTGTTAGTCCGTTGGCAGGTATGGTGGTGAAGAATGGTATGGTGGTGATATCGGGTAGGTTGAGGAGTACGCCTTTAGATCCGTTTCGTGTAAGGGTGTATAGTACGGAGTCGTATGCTGCGCGTGCTTGTGTGGGGTCTGATATATTGTTGGGGTGAATGGGCATTGTGGATACTTCTTCGCCACCGGATAGTGCGTAGCCAAGTACGTCGTTGCTGCCAAGCCATAGGGTAAAGAATGTGGGATTGTTGAGGCGTAGCTCATCGAGTGGGCGCCATACGCTGCTGGTAAACATTCTTTTTGCATAGGGAAAGCCGAAGCTTGCAGCAAGATTTGCGTAGCCGGGCAGTAGGTAGTCTATGGTGCGAATGCCGGGTATGCCGAAGTTGTTGAAAGGGCCTTGTGCGGAAATGTTGATGGTGCTTCCTGCGGTGTCGGGTATGCCGGTGTAAAATACGGGTGCAAGGGAGGTGGCTCCGGTGCAATCGGTGCTGTAGCCGAGTACGCGCTTAGGTGCGGGAAAGCCTGTTTCTGATGGAAGAAGTGGCTGTACGAATTCTATGGGTCCAAATACGCCGAATTGTGATGCAAGAATATTGGGGTAAGAATTGATTTGCCCGCTTCTGTATAATGTGCCGTCGGTATAACCTGCGGTTAATGAGTTTCCGACAGCTATGTAGTTTGAAAAGTCGAGGCCATTTGCGTTTGGAGCATCTACTTTTAGGTTAGGCTTGCAGGCAGAAAGCGTTGCAATACCAAGTATGAAGAGTGATTTTTTCATGCGCTAATTTTTTGTTGGTATTTATCTGAAATCGTAAGTAACGCCGATGCAGGGGATGAAAGCTTTTGTTTGGTACTTGCCGTTGAAATTGTCGGGCAGGTATTGTGCGTCACGTTTTTTTGAAGCGCCATATTCGAGTGCTGCAAGAATAGTGAGTTTGTCTGTAGCTTTTACTGTAAAGCCACCTGTTACCAGCCAGCGGTCAGCATCGGGAAGATCGGGGGAAACAAATCCATCGGCAACCGGAGACGGATCGTAAGCAAGACCACCCATTACGGAAAATCTGTTGGTAGCTTTAAAATTTGCACCGACTCTCAGCGCTAAAGTGTTTTTGTAGTTGCGTGGTGCCTTGGTGTCTTCAAGTGCTGGAGTGTTATTTTCATAGTCGAAGAAAAGAGTATCGTAAGGTTTCCATCCTACCCAGTTTGCATCTGCTGTAAGGGTAAGTTTTGGTGTTGGTTTGAAACCGATACCTACAGAAAATACTTGCGGCAAAGGAACTTCTGCTTTGAAATTTGTGTTGGGGAAGCTTGACGCAAGTGCATTGGGAACTACAAAATTTGCATCACCTTTTCTTACCGTCATATTCACCTGCGAACGGTAGTTGATACCGATCTGAACATTGGGCGCAGGCATGATATGAAGACCTAAATTGAGTCCTACACCATTTGCTCTTCCTTTCAATTCGCCATAGCCATCGTAGCCATTATTGTCTTGAATAGGAACGGCACGTTTGAATTTTATATTACCAGTTGCATAAACAAATCCACCACCCAGACTTATCGCATCGCTTATCTTGTAGCTTAGCGTTGGCTGGAAGAAAATAGTTTGCATAGAAATAGACTGTATCACGTATCTGCCCGCCCAGTTATCGTCCCAGGTTAGTCCGCTACCAAATGGAGTATAAATACCAAGTCCTAAAGCCAGTTTTCCTTCTTCCTTCAGCCTGCCGCCTACATAGAAATTGAAGGGTGTAAATACCTGCGATTTTGTACGATCGGAATAACCGCCGGTAGGTGTTTGAACATACTGGGTATTGATCATCAAGAACTGAACACTGCCATACGCCTGTACGTTTTTCAGCCGGGCAAGACCGCCAGGATTATAAAAAATAGATGAGGCATCCCACATCCAACCTGTACCAGTGCCACCCATCGCTATTTGTCTAAGCCCCTGGACATTTACCTGGAAGCCTGCACCATAAGACATTGAAGCTAACAGCAACAATGCGGTTGTGAAGAGTGCATGTTTTTTCATACAGAGAAATTTTTAGTTTAAATAATGGTTAGTAAATCCAGAGTAGGAAATTATCGAGAAAAGTACAGCAAATTGTAAGAAATGCAATGAAAGAGCGAGTGATTTTTATAAACATCTCAATTTGCGATTCCAACCGTTGCAATGCTAACGGTAACATTGGGAACAGACAACAAGGCCAACGCGCATGATTCTAAAGTAGCACCAGTGGTCAAAACATCGTCTATCAGTAGTAGATGTTTTCCATTAACTAAACTTGCGTTCTTTACCGAAAAAGCATTTGCAACATTCTCAATTCTTTGCTCTCTTGTTTTATCTGTCTGTGTTTCTGTAAAGCGGTTGCGAACTACTGCGTTCGTAATTATCGGCAAGTTCATTATTTCAGCCACACCTTCTGCTATGTATTCACTTTGATTAAACCCTCTTTTTGCAAACTTCTTTTTATGCAACGGAACCGGAATTATGGCATTGACGTTCCACTGTTCATCCAATAGTTGTTTACCAAGTTCCTTTCCTAAAAACATTCCGTTGTGCTGCTTACCCTTGTATTTTAAACCATGAATCAAATGTTGCAAAAGACTTTGGTTGGTAAAATATGCGAAGGAAGTAGCGTGTTGAAATACAACTCTGCCGGAAAGCCGCAAAGTGGTTTCATTATTTTTAAGGTGATGGTAATTTGTTCGGGATATATATTCTTCACAACTCAAACAAATAAGTTCTTCGGTTGCAATCAATGGTTTTCTACAGCCTTCGCAAAGGCGTGGAAAAAGTAAGTGGATGAGGCCTTTTCCCAAGTCGAGGGCAGTAGTGGATATTTTTTTATTAATGATCACGAAGAAGGTTTAAGACTTTGGCTAAAACAACAACTTATAAACGTCCTCTACCTTACTCACCGTTTTTATTTCCATGCTGTAATTTTTTTTGTCCAGCCCTTTCATATTTCCTTTCGGAATAAAAATTGCATCCATTCCCAGCTTATCAGCCTCGGCTATTCGCTGATCAATTCTATTCACTGCTCTTATCTCACCACTCAAACCTATTTCACCTACAAGGCAAATATTTGAAGGCAACGCTTTGTCTTCATACGAAGAGAGTAACGCACAAACAACTGCAAGTTCTATCGAAGGATCCTCCACTTTTATTCCGCCAGCTATGTTTACAAATACATCCTTTGAACCAAAATGAAAACCTCCCCGTTTTTCAAGCACCGCAAGCAGCAATTGCAGTCTGCGCAAATCCATTCCACTCACAGTACGTTGAGGCGTACCGTACACAGCACTTGTAGCCAGCGCTTGTACTTCTATCATCAATGGTCTCAAGCCTTCCATCGTAGCAGCTATAGCGATACCGCTTAATGGTTCTTCATGTTGTGTAAGAAGAATTTCAGAAGGATTAGTTACCGGTCTCATGCCTTGTGTCACCATTTCATAAATCCCGAGTTCGGAAGTAGAGCCAAAACGATTTTTGAGCGTTCGAAGAATACGATAAGCATAATGTCTATCACCTTCAAATTGCAAAACGGTATCGACCATGTGTTCCAAAACCTTCGGTCCTGCAATAGATCCTTCCTTGGTGATATGTCCAATAATAATGACCGGAATGTTGGTTGATTTTGCATATCGCTGCAATTCTGCCGCACATTCCCGCACTTGCGATACGCTACCTGCTGCCGATTCTATATAAGGCGATTCCAGCGTTTGAATAGAATCAATAATCAACAACTGCGGACGAAGCTTTTTTACTTCCTGAAAAATAGTTGAGGTGTCTGTGGCATTAAGCAAATAAACGTTTTCATTTTTTGCGCCCATTCTGTCTGCACGCATTTTTATTTGCTGCGCGCTTTCTTCGCCACTCACATACAGAGTCGTAAGGTTTTTCCATTGCATGGCGCTTTGGAGAAATAAAGTTGACTTTCCTATTCCAGGCTCACCGGCTACCAATATCACAGATCCCGGCACCATTCCTCCGCCCAGCACTCTGTTTAATTCAGGGTCGGGTGTATTCATCCGCACTTCATTTTCGTGCGTTACATCATCAATCCTGTGTGCACGTTTTTTCTCTTTGTCGTTATCATCTTTCCACAGCGCTTCTCCTTTTGTTTTACTTTCTTTTTGCACAATCTCTTCTACAAAAGAATTCCATGCGCCGCACGATGAGCATTTGCCTGTCCATTTGGGTGTTTCAAAACCACACTGCTGGCAAAAAAATGCGCTCTTGATCTTAGACATTATATGAAAAGTAAAATAGTAAAACCTAAAAGTAAAAGAAGAGGAATAGAAATACGGTTGTGAATAGATGAAACTACAGAAATGATTGAAGAAAATAAAAGAGCCACTGGAGGAATCCGGCGGCTCTTACTTACTAACCCATTAAATTCACAACTTGGTACAAATGTAATAATAGCGCCCAAAGTAAAAAAATGGTTTTCCGCTATAGCCCATATTATTTACAAATATTAACAAGTAAGTGAATGCAGCAAATGCAGCTAAGCTCTTGATTTACAACGGTAATTCTCACCAGCATGTCTGACACTACACCTCAATTCTTCCTTGCTTTCCAAAAAATAATATCCTTTATCAGATGGCACTATTTTACTCTTACTTGCATTTTGTACATGTAGGCTTCCCCGAAGTTCGTTTGTTTGAAAGTAGAGAATATCTCTAATTTTAA
>CALMWT010000048.1 GCA_937870855.1 uncultured Taibaiella sp. | reverse complement strand
CACCAGAGGCAATCGGGACTTCTTAAAACTGTCAACCTATTTCAGGACAATACAGTTGGTTACAGGGGGATGTCACAACCCGGGCATGAGCGAGCAAGCCTGCAAAAAATTTGGCTGGGCGGGGAAATCCGAAGGATGGCGAAATTTATTGTTGGTGGCGCGAGCGGTACGGGTTAATCACCGTAATAAAACCAATCAGGCGGTTTCAGGAAAGGCAGAGCGATGGCTTACGGGATATAACGGGGCGCGACAGTCAAAGCTGCGAACTATTCCGTGTTGGGTTCAATCAGTTTGCGAATATCCCGCACATGGTAAGCGGCGGTACGCTTGCCCAGCTTTACGGGTTTGGGGTAGATTCCGCTCTTGATGCCCTTGTACCATGTAGCTCGACATACCGGGATCAATTTCAGGACTTCTTTGAGACGAATAAGCCCGTCACGAGGCAATTGATATTCATTGTGCATGATACTACCTTGTTGTATGCTGAATTGTATTGCTGATCGTCTATGAGCATATCCGAATACAGGTAGTTGTCAAGGAATATTTTCCTAGTAAAATACAATTCAAGTTTTATTAGTTTTCTGTAAATTACAGGAACTGTAAATCAATTTTTATGAAGCCGTTTTTTACATTTTTGTTCGCTTGTTTGTTGGTTACAAACACATCCATAGGCACGACTTACTATGTTGCAACATCAGGTAGCGATAGCAATTCAGGATTAAGTTCAACAGTTGCATTTCTAACTATTAACAAAGGCATAAACACTGCCGCCAGTTATGACAGCATTATTGTTATGGCAGGCACATACCCTATTTTTGCTCCACTTAACATCGGTAAACCCCTCACGTTAATAGGGCAAGGTTCCCATATAGATGGCGGTTCGTGGTCGGCTTCTACTCCATACAAAAGGCTGTTGCAAATTTCAAACACGAATGATGTGTTTGTTTCAGGATTTGTATTCAAAAATCTCATTGGGGATTTTTCAATAGGTGTTGCTATCACAGGAAGTGGCAGAAATATCACTGTTAGAAATTGCCTTATAACAAATATTGGTTGGACAGGAAATAACCTAACTGCGATTCCCACAAATTCTAACAATGCTAATGGCGTATTGATTTACGGCGAAACTGCGACCGCTTTGTCCCAAATAAATATTTTAGAAGATACAATTACAAATTGCGCTCTCGGATTCAGTGAGGCGTTAACGGCTGTAGGCAATGTTGATACCTTCACAATCGCTAGAAATTTCATCTACGCTAACAGTAATATCGGGATTGATATTGCGGGCAGCAAGTCTTGGACAACCACTCCTTCCTCGGTGAATTATGCTAGGAATGGTATGATCTTAAATAACACTGTGTTTCGTTGCATGTCACCTGTAGGTGCAAGTGCAGGTATTTACTTAGACGGAGCTTATAATTGCCTTGTTGAAAGTAACACAGTGTTTGAAAATGCTGTAGGTATATCTATTGGGCAGGAGAGTCCATTGAGTACAGGCGCAAAACCATGTTCGAAAAATAAAATAGTAAACAATAAGATTTTTCACAACGCAGCGACTGGTGTAGTATGGGGTGATACTCAAAAAAATAATACCCATGTTGTCAATAATTTTTTTGGAAATAACACCCTATTTAAAAATCGTACTGGTGCAATTATCAACGGCGTTACAGCGATAGGTCCATTGCAGGCAGGAAATAGTCCGGGTCAATATGGTGACATATACGGTGGAGAAATTCTTTTACAAAGCAGCGATAGCTCTTTATTCGAGAATAATATTATATTCCCTTTAGGCATCAGGCATTGTGTGGTACTCCCAGACAGCAATAATGCTACAAATCTTCTATTTAACTACAATAATTTTAGTCGAGAGAATAATAATGTTTCATATTTCGATATAGGACCAGGTTCATCCGCAAATGGCTCAAATGGAATTCAGACTTATTTTACATCAAACGTTGCAGGCTTATACATCAATACAGTAGTTGGCTATCCTGATTTTGTAGATACGGCTAATTTAAATTTTCACTTGAAATCATCTTTACCATTTTCAAACTGTATAAATGCAGGTAACCCCGCAAGCACCACAAGTTCCGTTAGCCACACAGATTTTGATAATAATCCAAGGATACAAGGAAACAGAATTGATATTGGAGCACTTGAGTCGAATGTAACTCTCACCGTAAAGGAAGTTTCAGAGACAAATTTTGATATTGCTATTTTTCCAAATCCAGCAACAACTGACATCCACATCCAGAGCACTGAAAACTTAAGTCGAGTTTATATAATTGATGTACTGGGAAGTATCGTTTTGGACGTGGCTAACCCGTCCGGATCAATTAAAATCAACCATCTACCTCCGGGACTTTATCAGGCAAAATTTATTGGTATGAAAGGACACATTATAGTCCGAAAGGTCGTGAAGCTGTAATTGCATTGAAAATTTTCTGTAAGACGGAACGAGTTTAGCTTCCAGAATATTTTCCCAATAGGCACTGCTGCGTTGAAAAGAAACGATCATGAAAAAAACCTGTACACAATTGTTATCCTTGTTCCCGGTGGGCAAGATTATGGGGTAACATCAAGCATTGCGAATGAATTTATCCATTTACAACAAAGAGTTATACGCGCTTTTCGAATCCTGTCCCTTCCACCGTTATCAATATATTCCTATGCCTGGCATAGATGATTTCCCCTTGAAAAATATACGTTTCGTGATATGATATCCTTAGATGTCCATTAGCATTTAGGAACATCTTCCTGCAATTTGGGGTAATATCTGGGGTAATATTTTATTCCCATAATATTTTACCCCGATTAAAATAATGAGGTAAATCATGTCTCTTTCAGACCTTGCATGTCGTTACGCCAAACCGCAATCCAAACCTTACAAAATGTATGATAGCGCTGGACTGTTTTTAGAAATTCGTCCTACCGGCAAAAGTATTTGGCGTTTCAAATACAAAACCAACGATAAAGAAAAGGTGCTGACCATTGGAAAATATCCGAAGGTTTCTCTGGTGAAAGCAAGAGAAGCACGCGATGTTGCTTTAAACGATTTGGAAAACGGTATTGATCCTGCGGTACAGAAAAAAGAAGATAGGTTGCTCGCAAAATATAAATCAGCGCAAACGTTTGAACGGGTCGCTCGTCAATGGCATGAAGAATATCAAGACCGCTGGTCCAAACGTCATCGGGATACAATGCTTACACGTCTAGAAAACCATGTCTTTCCTTACCTGGGAAGTTTGCCAATCGCTGAAATTAAAGCCCCTATCATCTATGCTTGTGTCAAGAAAATTGAAGACCGAAAAAACGGAGAAATGGCAAAGCGTATTTTACAAATTATCGGGCAAGTGTTTCGATATGCCGTTCTAACAGGTCGGGCAGAGGACGATGTCACAAGGAATATTCGCGGCGGTTTGAAACCTTATGAGAAGGGGCATTTTGCAGCATTAGCCATTGATGAACTCCCCAAGTTTTTAAAACAGCTTAATAAAAATGAGGTAAGGCTTTATCGTCAAACTTATTTAGCAATGCGCTTAATGCTGCTAACATTCGTTCGAACGAGCGAATTGATCAATGCAAGATGGTCAGAATTTAATCTGGAAAATGCAGTTTGGAGTATACCTGCCGAACGCATGAAAATGCGTATAGCTCACACTGTGCCGCTCTCAAAGCAGGCTATCGAAATTTTAAAAGAATTAGAAGTTCTTACAAAGAAGCCAAGTAATGCAAGGTGCAATCTGCCTGATTTTGTTTTTCCGAGTGTTACGAAGCGAGGAAAAGCTATGAGCGATGGTACGTTGCTCATGGCAATACGCCGCTTGAAGTATCAGGGTAAAATGACAGGTCATGGTTTCAGAGCTTCGGCAATGAGTGCTATTAAAGAACGTCTGGGTTACAGGCATGAGGTAGTTGACCGACAGCTTGCTCATTTTCCACGCAACAAAATTGATCGTGCTTATGACCGTGCCACTTACATGCAGGAACGAAATGTTATGATGCAGGATTGGAGTGACTACATTGAAAAACTGGAATCGGCTGTTTAGCCGATTTGGTGTCCCTTATCGTTGCCTTTTCCTTGTTTGATAGCTTCTAACTCCTTGCGGATTTGTTCGCGTTCAGCCTCTTTCGCTTCAATTTTTCCTGCAACCAGCCCTTTTGAAAAATCTTCGTGGCTACCAGCGCGTTTCAGGAGTCCGTCATATTCGATGCTCCCGGCTTTCGTCATCCAGTAACCATATTCAAAGCCGGTTTTGTAACGCTCGTCAACTTTTTCTGTGCCTTCCATCAAAATGTTTCTTTAGCGTGTTTTTCAAGATAGGCATCAATGCTGTCAGCATCGTAAAGAATGATCTTTGGCTCGGGCTGGCTGTAGCGT
The DNA here is from genome assembly GCA_937870855.1 of uncultured Taibaiella sp. Taxonomy (GTDB): domain Bacteria; phylum Bacteroidota; class Bacteroidia; order Chitinophagales; family Chitinophagaceae; genus JAFIGV01. Next base: position 3,469 of record CALMWT010000048.1, on the reverse strand, counting down.
ATTTTGCCCTCATCACGCAACTTTTGCGGGGTGGTGCGCGACTTGATATGAAGCATTGCCATGGCTTCATTGCCGTCAATCCATTTATTGCGCGGCTTCGCCCCAAGCTGCTGTTTTATTTCTGCCACCAGCTTATAATAAAGCTCATAGAATGCCTCTTCTTCGAGGGTTATTACATTCATGAAACTAAAGATAGGAAGAAAAATCAGCCTTATTGAGTAGCTGAAATTGAAAAATGCTGTTCAAATAAGCCCATAATAAGCCAAAAGTTGTTGTCGTATTGTTGTCGAAAAGAAAAAGGACCTGTGAAATCTTCTTCACAAGTCCTTTATTTTAAAGTAGCGAGATCGGGATTTGAACCCGAGACCTCAGGGTTATGAATCCTGCGCTCTCACCAACTGAGCTACCTCGCCAAAAAATTGGAAGCGCAAAGCTAAAGCAAACTTTTAGAATTACAACGAATGCAAAAGAGATTTTAATTCATCGGTCATGCCGGTGATTTTTCTTTCCTTGTAGTCAAAGCATATCATTCCTGTTTTAGCGTCTGCTACCGGATGCTGCGCATTATTTCGCGAAGTAGTAATCTGGTACAATAGGTCGAAAGAACGTTCTGTAATTTCTTCGGCGTAAATATTTATCTCCAGCATTTCTCCGTAGAAAGCCTCGCCTTTATAAGCTATCATTACATCGCCCATTATCAAACTATTGCCTCCTGCATTTAGCTCTGTATATTTTCGCTGCGCTAAAAACTGCATTCTTGCTTCATGAATAATGGAAAGTACAGAATCGTTGCCAAGATGATTGCCATAGTTAATGTCCGAAATACGAACGGGTATGGTACAAGTGAACAAAGGATTTTCCGAAGGAAATTTTATTTTTACACGCCCCATTTTTCAAAATGTTTTCTGTCTGTTTCAGGCTTAAAAATAATGAAGGCATCTAAGGGTTTTTCTTTTTTATCAAACATACACAAGCATCATGAAGATAATCTGTATCGGACGTAACTATGCCGATCATGCACGAGAACTGAAGAACGATATTCCCAGCGAGCCTGTGATTTTTATGAAGCCCAAAAATGCACTGCTGATTCCCGAAAAGCCTCTTTACTATCCTGAATTCACAAACGATCTGCACTATGAATGTGAATTGGTAGTGAAGATCAGTAAAAACGGGAAGTATGTTCGGGAAAAATTTGCCCGCAATTATTATAAAGAGATAAGTGTGGGTATTGATTTTACAGCACGCGATCTGCAACAAAAGCAAAAAGAAAAAGGACTGCCCTGGGAAATTGCAAAAGCCTTCGATGCTTCCGCCGCCGTGGGAAGTTTTATTCCGATCTCTGAAAATTTAAACTTGCAAGACTTGCATTTTCAACTAAAGCTTAACGATCAAATAGTGCAAGACGGGCACACCAAAGACATGATATTTACTGTGAACAAAATCATAGAATATGTCTCTCAGTTTTTCACACTGAATATTGGCGATCTGATATACACCGGTACGCCTTCAGGCGTTGGGCCGGTAAATGTTTATGACAAGCTTGAAGGATTTATTGAAGGCGAAAAACTAATGGAAGTAAATATTCGCTAACCCTTACAATCTTTAAAATAGTGCGCATCTACAATCCAAAACACTGGTTCGGAATTCTTTTTCAGTTTCATAAGTCCGATACTTTAAGAAAGCTATATCCGCTTATTATTGCCATCTCGCTCTATGCCACAGGTGTTGTTTATCTCGAAATATATTGGTTGAATCTTTCCGAAAAATCGCCGGTAAAAAATATTTTTTACCTGCACAATCTGCTGGGCTTTGCCTTGTCTTTGTTGCTGGTTTTTAGAACAAATACCGCTTATGATCGCTGGTGGGAGGGACGCAAACAATGGGGAAGTCTTACCAATAACAGCCGCAATCTTGCTATCAAACTACAAGCATTTCTACAACCTACGGATGAACACAATCGAAAATTTTTCCGACAAGCAATTCCATTGTATGCAAAAGTATTATCGGAACATTTGCTTCAGGAGTCCACAAGGTTCGCATTAGACGATGAGGAAAATCCGGAATTTAAGGCGATAGATTACACGAAGCATGCACCCAATCAGGTGGCGCGGTTGATAAACGATAAGATTGCCGTGATGTACAAGCAAAAAGTTATTTCGGGTGAGCAATTAATTTTTCTAAACAATGAGGTAAGTGCGCTGACGGATATTTGCGGCGCGTGTGAGCGAATTAAGAATACACCCATTCCATATTCCTACAGTGCATTCATCAAAAAGTTCTTCTTCATTTACATAATGACACTCCCTTTCGGGTATGTGTTTACACTTGGCTTCTGGGTAGTGCCGGTAGTGGCAATTGTGTTTTATGTATTGGGGAGTTTAGAATTGATTGCCGAAGAAATAGAAGATCCTTTTGGTAGAGACAGTAACGATCTTCCCATGGCAAAGCTTGCTGAAAATATTCGCAAGCACGTAGCCGAGATTATATAATCAGGCAGTGGCAGCAAAGGTTGGCGTAGTAATTCCTGTGCGCTTAATTTGCTTTTTACGAACCTGGCGAATCACTTCCATACGATACTCAAGTGCTATTCTTATTGCCTTTAGTTCGCTCAGCTCAGTGCGGGTTTCAATTATTACTGTTTCTAAAAGACCAAAGCCTTTTTCAAGCAATCTTAAGTAAGTGTAATAAGGCATCTGATAAGGGTATTTTCCCTCAAAAATTTTGCGTGTGATGTCGTTATTGATGCTCATAACAGTTGGTTGTTTTTGAATGATGACACAAATAACATTCAGGCTGGGTCTATGAAGAAATTTTCCCGGAGCGTTAACCTTCTTTTTACAGCCAATTAACCACCGCTTTGCATTTCTGATTACGATGAGTTCCACATAAGGCTGGTAAGATTTTAGTGAAGATGGTTTTAAACAAGACGCACCCTCCTATGCCACTGAAAACTTTTCCCGGCTTTCTGCTCACAGCCGATGAGCTATCTGCATTTTGTTATACAGAGAATATTTTTGTGATCACTACTAAAAACCAAAACCTGATCCGCTTCGTGTGTCTTGAACCGGAAAACTTTCTCTTCTGGCTTGAATCAAATCAGGTCCGCAATATCCACGCACAGCCACACGCTGACTTACCCGTCCATACTCAGGAAACCTCCGTGCAGTTTGACTGGCTAAAGCAGCTTTCTAAAATGGCGATAATGCTTATGAGGAAAATGCCCGCAGAACTATTTGTTCGTAAGTACAAAGCGTTGTCCAAATGAGTTCACTGCATTGTGGTAACATCTTTTTATGTTTGTATTAAATCCAGAATTATGAAGAAAGTTTTATTAATTGCTTTAGGAGCAACCTTTGCATTTACGGCTTGTAAAAAAAATGAAGACACAAATAATGCACAACCCAAAGCACGCGTAATGTTTGTAAATGCGGCAATGGATGTTGGTGATAGTTTAAGGGTTCAGTTAAAC
>CALMWT010000047.1 GCA_937870855.1 uncultured Taibaiella sp. | reverse complement strand
AAAGCGTGTTCGGGACTTGCACCCTATAGCTGATATACATGCCTGACACACAAAAAGAACCGGCTTCTATGAAACAGCCGGTAAAAAATATTTCCAAACCTAAAGTTGCAAAGCGTTAGGCTTTCTTCGTATAAGGCAGCATTTCCTCCAAGTACGTTCTGTCGTTGCTGAGTCGGGGTACTTTGTGCTGTCCGCCAAGTTTGCCTTTATCTTTTAGCCATTGCTTAAAACCGTCGTGAGGCATGGTGTGAACAATGGGCATTCTCAAAGCAATATTTTTATGTCGTTTCGCTTCGTAATCGGAGTTGACTTGCTGCAAAGCTTTGTCCATAATTTCTACAAAAGTTTGGAGGGGAACGGGCAAATGTTCAAATTCAATGATCCACTCATGCGCACCATTTTCCGAACCAGTCATATACACAGGCGCGGCTGAGTAGTCGTTTACCACAGCACCGGTTTCTTTGCAGGCTTTGGCAATAGCATAGTCGGCATTGTCAATAATTACTTCTTCGCCAAAGGCATTTATAAAGTGTTTTAACCGTCCTGAAACCTTGATTCTGTAGGGATTCAACGATGTAAACTGAATGGTATCGCCCACAGCATAGCGCCACAGTCCGCAGTTGGTAGTGATGATTAGCGCGTAATTTTTGTTGAGTTCCACTTCCTTCAACGAAAGGGTGCGGGCATCTTCTTTTCCGTACTCTTCCATGGGCATAAACTCGTAGAAAATGCCGTGATTTAAAAACAGTAGCAAACCTTCATTATCCAGTTCGTCTTGCGCTGCAAAAAAGCCTTCGGAGGCATTGTAAGACTCTTGATAGTGAATGCTTTGCTTAGGAAAGAATTGTTTGAACTGCTCGCGGTAAGGTTTGAAACTTACACCGCCATGCAGGTATAGCTCCAAATTGGGCCAAATATCATGCAGGTTTTTAGTACTGGCGATTTCAAAAAGTCGCTTAATCAAAACGATAGTCCAGGTAGGCACACCAGCTATGTAGGTAACGTTTTCGTGAATGGTGGTGTGCGCCATCATTTCGATCTTTTGCTCCCATTCGTCCATAAGAGCTATGGAAAGCTCTGGTGTGCGGACAAGCTGCCCGGCCAGTGGCATATTTTGCATTATAACGGCAGAAAGATCGCCGTAAAATGATTCAGTATTTAACTGATTAATTTGATGACTGCCTCCTATCACCAGACATTTACCATTCATCACATCCGATTGTGGAAACTGCTTGAGATATAATGCAAGTGTGTCTTTGCCGGCTTTGTAATGATTATCGTCAAGCGACTCTTTACTAATAGGGATGAACTTGCTTTTGTCGCTGGTGGTACCGCTCGATTTTGCAAACCATGTTATTTGAGAAGGCCACAAAATGTTTTGCTCTCCTTCCAGAATACGTTGAATGTAGGGTTTCAGCGAGTCGTAGTCATTGATGGGCACATTGTTCTTAAAATCGGAAATGCCGTTAAAATTCTCAAAACCGTATTGCTTACCATACTCAGTGTACTGCGCCGAACTGATCAGGTCGTTGAAAACTTGTTGTTGGGTATCAATTGGGTTTAATACAAAATTGTCTATTGCGCTTTGGCGCAACTTCATGAAACCTTTTAATGCAGGGCTGATAATACTCATTTTGCTAATGTTGAATTCTGAATGTTGAATTTTGAATGTTGTTCATAATTCTAACTTCAAACTCTCTACTTCCATTTTTTCAATCAATCTTATACTCTTTCCGTTTTAATACAAAGTTCTGACCAAGATACACTTTTCTAACCTGTTCATCTTCGGCCAAATCTTCGGCAGAACCTGCTTTGAGTATCTTTCCTTCAAACAAAAGATATGCCCTGTCGGTGATAGATAAAGTTTCCTGCACATTATGATCCGTAATAAGGATACCAATATTTTTGAATTTCAACCGCGCCACAATCGCCTGAATATCCTCTACCGCAATTGGGTCAATACCTGCAAAAGGTTCATCGAGCAAAATAAATTTAGGGTCAACAGCAAGTGCACGCGCAATTTCCGTTCTTCTTCTTTCGCCTCCGCTTAGCACATCGCCGGGGCTTTTTCTAACATGGGTGAGCCGAAATTCCTCCAGCAAACTTTCCAGTTTTTCATGTTGCTGTTGCTTGGTGAGTTTTGTCATTTCCAACACTGCGGTTATATTGTCTTCTACCGAAAGTTTACGAAACACAGAAGCTTCCTGCGGCAAATAACCAATACCCATTTGAGCGCGTTTATACATGGGCAGTTTAGTGATGTTTAGCTCATTCAGATACACTTCACCTTCATCTGGTTTTACGAGACCTACCACCATATAAAATGAGGTGGTTTTACCTGCGCCATTAGGTCCCAGTAAACCTACAATTTCACCTTGATTTACCTCGAATGAAACATGGTTTACTACCGTTCTTTTTCCGTACTTTTTTATCAATCCTTGTGTATGTATCCGCAGCATGCAGCCAATTGTTCGTCAAAAATAATAAATGCTTAGCGCACAGGTTTTGAAAATAGCGAACGTCTATAATCTTTAAATAACTATTCTATTTTTGCGCCGTTAGTTTTTTATGAAAGTCACACAACATCTTGCTGAGGCAACCGATACCATTATTTCTTTTGAAATTTTACCCCCTACCAAAGGAAAAAGCATTGAGTCCATCTACAATCATCTCGACCCTTTGATGGAGTTTAAACCCTGCTTTATAAATGTTACTTATCATCGTGCCGAACAGGTTTACAAAAAACGCACCGATGGAAGTTTTGAACGGGTAGAAATCAGAAAGCGTCCCGGCACGGTGGGCATTTGCGCCGCAATAATGAACAAGTATAAAGTGGAGGCAATTCCCCATCTTATATGTGGCGGCTTTAGCAAAGAAGAAACAGAAAATGCCTTGATTGATCTGCACTTTCTGGGAATAAAAAATGTGCTGGCGCTGCGCGGAGATGCTGCTGCAAATGAAAAATTTTTTACACCACACCCTAATGGACACCGCTATGCAGAAGATTTGGTAACTCAAATCCTGTCACTAAACAGCGGAAAATACTTGGAGGAAGACATAATGGATGGTGTAAAAACCGATTTCTGTATTGGTGTTGCCGGTTATCCTGAAAAGCATTTTGAAGCTCCGAACAATGATACTGACATCTACTATTTGAAACGCAAACTAGAGCTTGGCGCTGACTATGTAACCACACAAATGTTTTTCAACAACGAGCATTACTACAATTATTTAAAACGCTGTGAGTCGCATAATGTGAAGGTGCCGATTATCCCGGGATTAAAACCGCTTACCAGTAAAAAACAACTGAGCATGATTCCTTCTACTTTCAACGTGGAAGTGCCTTTTGAACTTTGCAATGCAATGCTTAAGGCAAAAACAGAAGCCGATTATGAAAAGGTGGGGGAAGAGTGGTTACTTATGCAGTGCAGAGACTTGTTGAAAAACAAAGTGCCTGTGCTTCATTTTTACACACTTGGAAAGCCGCATGTGATTTATAATGTGCTCAAACAATTGTTTTAAAACAGGAAGGCTACGTAATTACTAAAACGGAGAACTAAATTTTTCATCCTGCATAATTTTATGGTCGGTTAGTGTTTCAAGAAATGATGCTAATGCTTCCAGATCGTCATCACTCAGGTTCATAGTTGCGGGCTTTCCATTTAAAGCGCCGATATGCGGGTCAAGATTTGGATTCATTTGAATGCCTGTATCATAATGCCTAAGGACGTTTATTAAACCAACTATTGAGCCATCGTGCATGTAGCGATGCCTGACGGCTACATTTTTCAGAGAAGGCGCTTTGAATTTTCCGATGTCAAAAGGATCATTTGAATGAATGTAAATGCCAACATCTTGATTGGTTAGCGTAAGCCCATTATTTCGTGGATGGTCGGTAATAAATACATCTGTATTATGACAGCCGAAACAATTGACATTGGTATTGCCCATGAAAATTCTTTTCCCTCTGTTTTCTTGTGGTGTAAAATTGGGGAAGTTAGAATCTCTATCGGCCACCATGCTTCTTCCTTCATCGTATTTTGACTGATAAGAAATCATGGATCGGACAAACTGAGCCAATGCTTTTGAAATCCCTTCATTGGTAATATCCGTACTGCCAAAAGCTTGTTTAAAAAGCAGGGGATAAAATTCTGTAGCAGCTAATCTGCTCCGCAATTCATCGAGTTGCAATCCCATTTCCAATGAATCCTGAATAGGCATAAGCACTTGCTGTTCGAGCGAAGCAGCCCGTTCATCCCAAAAAAATCTACCGTTAAGATAAAACGCGGCGTTTAGTAGCGACATGCTGTGACGACCTGTAAATTTTCCATCAAAGCCTTTGCTAAACTGCGCGGTATCGGCAAAACCAAATTCCTGTTTATGACATGATGCGCAGGAAATTGAATTGCTTTTTGACAATCTTACATCATAAAATAGAACCCGTCCCAAAGTGGCACCCCAATCGGTAGTAGGATTATCTGTAGGCGTATTGTTTTGAATGGTAATAAACTCGTTACTGAAAAAAGCAGGCAGTGCCGGATTGCTATAATTAAAAGGGGTTGCTGGCAGGTTTAGATAATTCTTGATTATCGAAACCTCGGTTTCTATTACTTGTTCCTTTCTACAAGAAAGAAACGCAAACAAAATAAATAGCGATGAGGCAATTTTGTTTCGATGGGTAGATACTATTTCAGAAACATGTTGCATCTATTTATTCCTTGACTTTTATTTGCTTCGTGGAAGCACATCCATTGTGCCGAGTATTTCTTTGAGTGCCTGTATCCGAGTGTCAAAATAATTCTGTGAGGTATCTCCTTTTTTTACGCTAAAGTTTTGCGCGAAGAAATAGGGATAATTGCGGATGTTGCTTTTGTTCATTGACTTTTCATGTTCCTTTACACGCTCTATTTTTTCTGCAAAGCCTACCACCCAATAAATGGTTGAGTCTTTATAATTACCGGTGCCAGTCTTGTAATACAGTTTATAGTTTTCGGTGTCTTCCTGTAGCATCATGCTGCGCACAATCCGTTGCGAGCGTTCGGAAAATGGTAGTTCATCGAAGTAAAGTTTTTTCACCATTCCCAGTTGTTCATCGGCAGAAATTTGCAGTGTATCATTCAGCCAAAACATATCTACTTCCTGTCCCATTCTTCTGTTGCCATACTGCACCGTATCCAGATAGTGCTGCATGTAATCTTTGCCAATTCTTCTTGCCAGTTCCTGATAATATCCCACGTTACTTACTTTAAAAGCCTCGCGCATAGTCATATCTCTGCTCCATTCCTTTTTCCATCTTTCCACGCTATCCCATTTTATGAGGTATTGGTCATCTGGAGCTATAGCTATGTCCAATGCTACAAGCGAATTAAAAATCTTAAAAGTAGATGCAGGCAAAAAGCGTTTTGTAGCTCGTTCTTTATTGTAATAATCTATCTCCTCGTGGGTATGATCTCTTACCATGATGCACGCATCCGTAATACCATATTTTTTATACACTTCACCTATTTCTTCCCTCTCATGAATACGAATTTCGGCACACGAAGAAATCATTAGAATAGAAACAACACCTAACAGTTTGTACCACATGGCGCAAATTTAGTGTTTAGTTATTGGTTGTCAATTTCATAGACAGAAAACTATACGCAAGTGAAAGAGAACGCACCTCATACCATCTTCACCATTGGTCATTCTACAAGATCGCTCGATGCATTTATAGCTATGCTTCATTCTTTTCAAATACAAATCCTCGCCGACATCCGTAGCTTTCCAGGATCCAGAAAATATCCTCACTTCAATAAACCATCGCTTGAGCAATCCCTCCACAAAGCAAACATTCAATACATACACCTCCCCCACCTCGGAGGCAGACGAAAACCCAACCCAAACTCTATAAACAACGCCTGGCGAAACCAAGCATTTAAAGGCTATGCAGACTATATGGAAACCAACCAATTCAAAAACGCAATCGCACAATTAGAGCATATTGCAACTACGCAACCAGTAGCCTACATGTGCTCCGAAGCAGTATGGTGGCGGTGTCACCGCGCACTCGTATCCGACTATCTGAAAGTAAAAGGCTGGAAAGTACTGCACATAATGAGCGAACAAAAAGCCACCGAACACCCATTTACCCAACCAGCAAGGCAAGCACAAGGAAAACTATTTTACGACTAAACTACCTCCTCCTAAAACTCCTCTTTGCCCAAAACTCATAACCCAAATTAAACACCACACCCAAAAACCCAACCACCGTCATCCCTATCTTCACCACCCTATAAGGTATAAACTCCTCAAAAAACAACACAAACAACAACAACACCGCCGATACCGCCCACACACCATGTATCACCCGCAGCCGCTCGTTATACAACGAATCCCGAAGCCACTTTCTATACAAATCATTGCCCCCATCCTGCCCCACCAACCGCCTAAAAACCGCAGTAGATGCCCCAAAATTGCGCAGCTTAAACGCCGCCATACCCTTCAAAAACAAAATCCCACTATACCACTCATCCCTCGCCCCCCCATCCTTCAGCAACCCAATGTACCCCTCTATCACCCCCAGCCGCTTATTGGCCTCATCAATCGTTTCGTTATAATGATCCTTGTTGAAAATCGCATTCAAGTAATGCCAGCTCAGCTCCGCATAATACCCCACCTCCGCCGCCGATGCAAACCCCTCAATACCATCAATCACCGCCGCATTCCTTTGAAAGTACCCAATAGCAAACTCCGGCGTCTCCTTAAAGCTCGCCCTAAAATGCGTATAAACACTATCAATCGTTTGCCCCACCATTACCCCCGCTAAGATATTGAAGCATAACCCAAATTTCTCACTTTCCCCGCCGCCGCACTGCGTTTTTTTTGGGGGTCCCGGCGCCGCTGCTACTATTTGCCGTCCCGGGCGTTGGCACCATTCATCGCAGTAGCTACTATTGCGCTTTTCCCCCATTTACCCGCTCCCCCTTG
>CALMWT010000046.1 GCA_937870855.1 uncultured Taibaiella sp. | reverse complement strand
CTGAAACCTTCTGATCCGTAGTCAGATGCTCTATTCAGTTGAGCTACGCAGCCATTTCCTTTTGGGATTGCAAAGATAGCATACTGTTGTTTTCTGCCAAATAGTTTTTAGCAAAATTTAGGAGAGACAACGCACAACTTTTATTTTAGCCCAAGACACTGGCTTATGCAAATAGAAATCTGGAGTATTGGAAAGGCGAATGAGGGATTTATCGAAACAGGGGTACAATATTATTTTCAGAAAACACGGTCTTATAATAGCGTCGAGCTTGTGATTCTTCAACCCAATAAAAAAATTGCCACTACCGATGTGGTACGTGCCAAACAACAGGAAGAAGAATTAGTCTTGAAAAGATTGCAACCTCATCATTATCTTATTGTGTTGGATGAGCGGGGAAAGCAACTTGACTCAGTAGAATGGGCACAGCAGTTTCAACAAATGATGAACATGGGTACGAAAACTGTAGTAATACTTATAGGTGGTGCATTTGGTATTACAGACAATGTAAAGAAACTGGCGCGGCAAACATGGTCTTTGTCGCAGCTTGTGTTTCCACATCAGTTGGTGCGGCTAATAGTTGCAGAGCAGGTGTATCGAGCCTTCAGCATATTGAACAATTCGCCCTACCATCATTCCTAAAGCTTATATTCGCCGCCTTAAAGTATCGTTGTTTTCATGAGCTATACGCTAATTATTGTCCTCATTACAGTCCTTACTTCGCTTGCCGCTTTCAATAATGAAAATATTCATCAGAAGCTGATTTTGTGGCCCCGTAAAATGGACAGTCCGGCAGAATATCACAGGCTGCTTACCTCAGGTTTTATTCATGCAGATTACCTGCATCTTATTTTCAACATGCTTGCAATGTTTCTTTTTGGAAGAAATGTAGAAGTGTTTTTTGAGATGAGTGGAATGCCAGGAATTTTGTTTCCGATTTTGTATTTGGCAGGTATAGTTGCAGCTTCCTTACCTTCTTTTGTAAGGCATAAAAACGATGCTTACTACAGATCGCTGGGCGCATCGGGAGGTGTTGCAGCGGTGCTTTTTTCTTTCATTTATTTTGCGCCGTGGGCTATCATTTATGTTTGGTTTATTCCCGTGCCGGCCATCATTGCCGCTGTTGGTTACCTCATCTATTCAGCCTATATGTCGAAGCAGCAACGAGACAATGTAAACCACGATGCACATTTTTGGGGAGCAGTTTTCGGCTTTGTATTCACACTATTGTTTGCACCCGACCATGGACAAGAGTTTATTGTGAAACTATTGCACCCGCAGTTCAACTTTTAGCACCTTTTGGGTTGTGGGTTTTATTTTAAAACGTTCATCAATACGCATTCCTGCAACCCACACAATTTTCTTATCACTTTCCAACACCCACACTTTTTCTTTTTCGTGTAAAGGAATTTTTTGGTCAATAAAAAAGCGACTCAGCTTTTTCTTTTTCATACCCATACCCAGCGGATAAAAATAATCGCCCAACCGCCACTTTCTCAAAATGAGCTGATCAGTTTTCTCTAAATCTATACACGCAATATTTGCTTCTGAGGAAAATGCTGTGGGCTTGTCAATTATCGAAAAATGGAAAACCGAATTTTCAGTTTCGATGGTGCAGGGAAATTCACTCACGCAAATAAAGTCGGTATTGCTATGTTGCTTTTGGGTGATGATAAGGAAATCTCTGTTCTTAATGACGCGATGCGTTGCGGACGATACAAATTTTCCACTCGCTGCATCCGCCAGGTGAATTACCTGAGTGATTTGCGAAGCAGAAAAACCAAAAGGAGAAAATAATTCATAACAAATTGTTTCAAGCGACTCTGTTTTTTTCAATTTTAAAACCGGAATGTAAATATCCTTGCCCCGCGTTTCGGTCAATTTTTTAAGCTGTCTGTTTATTTCTTTTTTGTATAAAATTTCAGCCTGGGCAAAACGATTAATGCTATCAGTCATTTGCTCAATCGCATTGGGAAAATATTGTTCAACTACAGGAAGCAGATGTAACCTCACTGCGTTGCGTAAATATTTATCACTTGCATTGGAAGCATCTTCTCGATAGGAAATTTCATTTTCACTGACATGCTTTTTAAGATTTTCTTTGGTTGCAAACAATAGCGGACGGATAATTTTTCCATTTTTTTCCGGTATGCCATGCAACCCGCTCATACCTGTGCCCCGGAAAAGATTAATCAATAGCGTCTCAACATTATCGTTAGCATGATGCGCGGTGGCAATAAAATGGAAATTATTTTCGCTTCTAATTTTTTCCAGCCATTCGTACCGCAGATCGCGCGCAGTTTCCTGAATTCCCTTTTTCCATTCTTTAGAAATTTTTTCTGTTTCAAATCTTGTGGAGAAAAATAGAATATTGTTTTTTCTCGCCCAGTTTGCCACGAAAGTTTCGTCCTCGTCTGCATCCTTACTTCTCAATTGAAAATTGCAATGGGCAATACCGAACTTGATTTCAGCTTTCAGAAAAAGCTCGCACATTACCATCGAGTCGCTGCCGCCGCTTACCGCAAGCAATATTGATTGTTCTTTTCGCGCAAAAGATTTGCGTTTCCAATTAGATTTAAATTCTTCGAAGAGATTCATAGTTTAATAAACAAGGTCTTCATACGCGGCTTGCAGTTCGCTATAAGTGTGCATGTCCTTTACATTCTTAGCGACCTCCATTCCTTTTTCATAAATTCTTGTGGCATTCTCCTGCTCGCCACTACGCTCCAACAATTTTCCGAGATGGTAATAGGTTGCAAGGTAGTTCGCGTCGTTTTTCAGATTGCTTTCAAAAAGAAGTTTTGCCTCGGCATCATTTCCGATTTTTATGTATTCTAAAGCCAGCGCATGATTCAAAAAACAATCGTTAGGAGATTGTTGTAAAAATGATTTCAGTTTTTCAATTCTCTGTGACATAAACCGTAAAAGTAAAAATGAAAAAGAAGCTGCGAATCACAGCTTCTTCATACAACATTGTTTGACTATCGGGCAATTACCAGCCGTGTTTGCAGCCTGCCATTTTTATCGCTATAAACTACCGAATAGATACCATTGCTAAGCGATGAAATATTTAAGTTTTGAACTGAAGAAGTTGCTTTCTCCGATAATATTATTCTGCCGGTCACATCTATCAATTGCAATTGACCATTAACAGTTGGCAAGCCTACAAGATTTACAGAAACGGTTTTCTGAGCAGGATTAGGAAAGACTTCGATTGCAGCATTTTCAGTTGTAACATCTTGTACGCTTGTGGGCCAATCGGTTCTAAAATATTGCGTAAAACCACAACCAAAATCGCCACCAAAATATCCTTTAAGTACAAGAGGAAGTGATGAGGTCATTCTTTTTACGAAAAAAGAGCCAGCCCCCGGACCTTGTGGAAAGGGAGGATATGCCCACCAGTTCAGTCCATCACAACCTGCATCAAAAACTTCAAGACGATACACCGCAGGGCCCAGTGTTATTGTGTCTTCATAAGTAGTGCTTGGCGCGGCATTGATGCGTTGCGCAACCACGTTGTCGTTTAGATCAAAAATCTTCCAGCTCGTTTCACTTACCCCATTTGCAACACCACCATTTGTTTGCATGCTTACGCGAAACTTTACATCCCATTTTGGTGCGGCTTCAAACGTTGATCGCATTTCGTTGTTAGTTACATCCTGATCTGCCTGTCCATTTACCTCAACTATTTTTGCAACAAAGCCATTGCCACTTCCTGTAGCTATGCGAAGTTCCCAAGGCTCTGGTAGTTTTATTTCTTGTTCATTGAGTGAGGTGATATTTCCAGTCCAGGTGTATTGATCCAAAGGTTTTCCTACTACTCCGTATTCAATTTTAAGGGAGGTGATCTGCGTACTTCCGTTGTTTTTTACACGAATAGTTGGCTTGCCCACAAGCGGATTCATGCGGAAATACATTTCATCGTTAGTAGGTGCGAGAATATCTTCAACCGATGCATCTAAAGTATGATTGAAGCCTGCGTAGTAAATAATGTTGTTCTCAATAATGTAGGAAGCAAGCGAGCCGCCACCGGAAGATGTGTAGGGAGGAAAAGTTGCATTCAGTGTGAAAGACGAATTACTTCCAACGCCGGTTAGTGTGTGCGAAAATGGTTTTATTAAATCGCCGGGACACCAACCTGCACGATCGTAAATCCATGTACCACTTTGGGGGTAAATCCAGTTGGAACCACAATCGTTTCTCCAAAAATTTTGTTGTACTAACTGTGCGTTATTCAAATTCAGAGTGTAGCTGTTCGGGTAAAATTCTGCGGCATTATTTGCATCCCCTCCATGTCCGGTAATTGTAAATTTTGCTTCAGCCGAAACGGTATTTGGAGGGGCAGTTAGCGATACATTATTCAGCGCGTCGTTGATCGCCACACTTCCATGACCATAGTTATAACTTCCTTTCCAAACTCTGTCATGTCCAAGAACATTACGTGGTGGTGTGCCTTCAATAAAAGCAAATTTCACATCGGCGGTAAAACCTCCTGAGTATCCTGAATAATGCACGCGTACTGTAGCATTGTTTTTTAACAATGGATAGTAATCGGTGACATCAAATTTATAAACGCCTTTCCAGGAAGCAGGCATTCTTGCACCTTTTGCATAAGGGGTAATAAATCTCCCCAATTCAAAAGTGTCGGTGGGCCCCATCAGTAATGTTTGCACAGTGTAATCCCAATCGGAGCAATATTGAGGGCTTCCGGGGCACACATACTTTCCGAGAGTGAAGTACATGTAGATTTTCCGGTAGGGAGTAGCGCCGTTTGGAAAAGTAACTGTGCTGTCGAAATTGCCATACCAATCGAGCCAAACGCCTGAGTGGGCTTGCACCCAGGTTGTATCGCCGGGCGCGGCTTTGGTATCTGAAAAAACGCTTAGAAAAATAATTAAGGAAAGGAAACTCTTCTTCATTGTGTTGCTTTGGAAAATGAATGATAGTATAAAGTTAATGTTCGCTGTAGAAAGACTGCGAAATAAGAACAGAATAACCCTTGTGGATAAATAGAAGTAATTTCGCCCGCTCAATTTAAAAACATGCCTGGATTTACCGTTGCTATAGTTGGAAGACCAAACGTAGGAAAGTCAACGCTCTTCAATCGTTTGCTCGAAGAACGCAAGGCGATAGTGGAGGATACTCCTGGCGTAACCCGTGACCGGCAATATGGCATTGCAGATTGGAATGGCAAGAGCTTCAATCTAATTGATACCGGTGGTTTTGTTTCAAAATCTGATGATGTTTTTGAGATAGAAATAAAGAAGCAAGTAGAAATAGCGGTGGATGAAGCCAATCTTATTTTGTTTGTGGTAGATACTATGACCGGTGTTACAGCGCAAGATCAGGATATGGCAGATGTATTGCGACGCTCCACTACTCCCGTTTTATTGGTAGTAAACAAGGTAGATAATGCAGAGCGCGCATTGTATGCTTCCGAATTTTACTCTCTGGGATTTGAACATACTTTTTATGTTTCTTCTATTTCAGGAAGTGGTACAGGTGAACTGCTCGATGAACTTACAAGCCATATTCCCGCTCAATCTGAGGAAGAAGAAGTTGAAAATGCCATTCCAAAATTTATAATAATTGGGCAACCAAATGCAGGGAAATCTACTTTGCTAAATGCGTTAGTAGGGGAAGAGCGCACAATTGTTTCTAACATTCCAGGCACTACGCGCGATACTATACATACACACTACAAACAGTTTGGAAAAGAGTTTGTTTTAATAGATACTGCTGGCTTGCGCAAAAAGAAAAATGTGCATGAAGATCTCGAATTCTACTCTGTGATACGTGCTGTGCGTGCTATGGATGATGTGGACGTTTGCTTTATAGTGATTGATGCGGAAAATGGCATTACTGCTCAGGATGTAAACATTTTCAGTCTGGCTGCACGCAAAGGAAAAGGCATTGTAATACTTGTAAACAAATGGGATCTAATTGCAAAGGAAACAAATACCGCCCGCGATTATGAAAAGCAAATAAAACAAAAGATTTCCCCGTTTACAGACGTGCCTGTTTTATTTATCTCTGCAAAGGAAAAGCAGCGCATTTTTCAGGCAATGGAAAAAGGGGTAGAAGTGTATGAAAACAGACAAAAGAAAATTAGCACTTCCAAACTGAACGATATTTTACTTCCTGAAATCGAGCGCTATCCCCCACCAATGAGTCGTGGTCATAACATCAAAATAAAGTTCATCACTCAACTGCCAGTTGTTGTTCCCTCTTTTGCGTTTTTCGCCAATTACCCGGAAGCAATAAAAGAACCATACAGAAACTTTTTAGAGAATAAAATTCGCGAATACTTTAACTATAGCGGAGTGCCTGTGAGGGTATTTTTCAGGAAGAAGTAAATAAGCGTTTTGTAATTTTATAAGAGAGTAACTTTTTTAAAAAGACTTCCTATGAAAGGAATAAAAGAAACGCTATTAAGTAAGATTGAAGATATAGATGACGAACAGCAATTAGCCCATCTGCTTTCTGTTGCAAATGAATTATCGAAAAGAGGAAATACAGCAGAGCCGAATGTAGCCTACGACCGGAAAGATGATTTTTCCATTCCTCTTACTGAAGATCAGATAATCGGATTGGCGGAAGGATTGCAGGATATAAGAATGGGCAAGGTGCATGCTCATGAAGAGGTAATGAATGAAATGAAAGAGTTGCTGAAAAATTACAAATGAGAAGAATTGATTGGTCAGACAAGGCTTCCGAACAACTCGCAAACATTTTAATTTTTTGGGCGAAACACAATCATTCTACCCGATATAGTGAGAAGTTATTGGCGGAGATGGAGAATAGCTTATCAAAGCTTTCTATTCTGCCGGAATTAGGAAAACCATCGGGTGTTAGTGATATACGAATGAAACTTGTACGGGATTATTGGGTGTTTTATAAATACACAGATCATGAGATTTATATCATCCAAATCAGCAGCACCTATCAACATCCGAAAGGCATTTATAAAGACTTGAAGTGAGTAGGAACGTTAAGAAAACTAGCGATGTACCTGTGCGAATTTTCAGAAAGAAATAAAGTAATTTTAAGAAAACTGATCTCATGTCTTTACGCGAACTAAAAGAGCAGATCAAAGCTCAGATAGAAGTAATAGAGGATGAAGCAAAACTTCAGGACATCAAAAATTTCATAGAAGATGAGACTGAAGACAACTATGTGCTAACAGAAGAGCAATGGAAACGTGTGGAAGAAGCACGCGCACAATACCGTCGCGGTGAATATCTTACACAAGAAGAAGCCGAAAAAGAAATTGATGAATGGTTAGAAAAAGACGAGTAATCTGGTCTTTAACTGCACAGGCAGATAGAAAAGCCATTTTGAATTATTGGAAAAAGCGAAACAAATCATCTGTTTATCCTAAAAAGCTTCGCCAAACTATTAACCATATAATTCAACAGCTACTAAGTCAGCCGCATATTGGTGCCGAGCTTACAAAACACATAAGAAAGAAAACAGTAAACGATTACCTCATCATTTATGAGTTTAATGATGAGGTATTGCTTATCCTCTCCATCTTCGACACAAGGCAAAATCCTGATAAACTCGATAAATATTTTCTGTGAAGACAAGAACATTAAAGAAAGACAAAGTAAATATCATTACACTCGGCTGCTCCAAAAACATGGTGGATAGCGAAGTGCTGAGTGGACAACTGAATGCGAACGGCATTAAAGTAAAACATGAAAGTGAAAAGCTCGACCATAATATCGTGGTCGTAAACACTTGTGGCTTTATAGATAAGGCAAAGGAAGAAAGCATCAACACCATTCTCGAACAGGTTTCATTAAAGCAAAACGGCAAACTTGATAAAGTTTATGTTACCGGCTGTTTAAGCGAACGTTACAGAAATGATCTTTTGCACGAAATACCCGAAGTGGATGCCTGGTTTGGAACAATGGAACTGCCATTGATTTTGAAACAATTCAATGCGGATTATAAACAAGAACTGATAGGCGAACGCTTGCTTGCTACACCAAAGCATTATGCCTATCTAAAAATATCGGAAGGCTGCAATCGCACGTGTTCTTTTTGTGCTATTCCCCTGATGCGGGGCGGACATATTTCCAAGACTATTGAAGAGGTGGTTGCAGAAGCGAAAAAACTTGTTTCGATGGGTGTGAAGGAAATTATGCTCATCGCACAAGAACTTACTTACTACGGTTTGGATATTTATAAAAAACGCGCGCTGGGCGATTTGCTGAAATATCTTTCGGATGTGGAAGGCTTGCATTGGATACGTTTGCACTACGCTTACCCTTCAAAATTTCCGCTCGATATTCTCGATGTAATGCGTGAACGGGAGAATATTTGCAACTATCTGGATATGCCTTTGCAGCATATTTCCAACAATATGCTCAAAGCAATGAAACGCCAGATGGACAAGCAGGAAATTTATGATCTCATTGCAGCCATCCGCGACAAAGTTCCGGGCATTTGTTTGCGCAGCACTTTAATTGCAGGATTTCCCGGAGAGACAAGAGATGATGTGGAAGAATTGAAAGTTTTTCTTGAAGATGTAAGGTTGGATCGGGTGGGTATTTTCACCTATTCGCACGAAGAAAACACAAGCGCTTATGGTTTTAGTGATGATATTTCTGCTGAAGAAAAAGAAGCACGCGCGCAGGAAATAATGGAAGTGCAGCAGGAAATTTCTTACGAAAAGAATCAGGAAAAGATAGGAAAGAACTTTAAGGTAATTATTGACAAAAAAGAAGCTGGCAGATATTTAGCGCGTACAGAATTTGACAGTGTGGAAGTGGATAACGAAGTGATAATTGCTGCAGATACGCCATTGCCCATTGGCGACTTTGTAAACGTAAAAATCACACACGCTTACGATTACGATCTGCAAGGTGAGGTTGTGCCGCAGTAGTTTAGCTTTTATTATGGCAATTAGCCGGTTGAATATTTCATAATTGTTTTGTTGAACAATATTCCCCTCTCATCCTGTTTATATTGCCACGAATTTGGTAAACCGCTAATTTCTAAGCATTTTTAAAGCTGCCCCTAAAAGGGGGATAACTCAATTTGTAAATTTCCATTAGTAATGAAATCCATTTTATTTGCTTTAGGATTGGCAGTAGTTGCATTTCCTGCTGTTGCTCAAGAACATTCCAGCCATTATGAGAAATCGGTGTTTACCGGTTTTCATAAAATAGAACCTTCTACAAGAAGCGATGCTAACCATACAATTCAACAGGTAAAGCAACACTTCCCGGATATGATGCAAGTCTGGACAAGTTAAACCATTCCTTTACAGATATTTTTGGAAAGGCCGTTGCCGTGCCGGGAAATACAATGGAAGCAAAGGCGCAAGGGTTGATGGCAAATCAATTGAAAAACCTGGGCATCAACGCTGCTGAGTGGGTTTCGACTGCAAATATCACCGCACCTCATGCTTCGTTCATCAACTTCGAGCAAGTAGTAAATGGACATAAGGTTGTTTTCGCAAATCTGAAATTTCGTTTTACCAAAGATGGTAAGCTTGAGCGCATCAAAGCAAAAAATTACGGCTCACATTCTACCCTTACGCCCACTCTTTCTGTTGCCGTCGTAAAGCAAATAGCCGAACAAGATATTAGCGGTGTAAACATCGCCGAAAGTAAAGTAGAGGATAACTGGTATTGGTTTCCTGTGCCGTCTGCAACCGGCTACGAACTAAGACCCGCTTACGCCTTCAATATCAAAGGAGAAAGTGAAAGTCTTCCTGTTGATCTTACCGGCTATGTGGACGGAATTACAGGAAAAGTGCTTTATAGAACCAATGGAGTAAAAGAGACAGTTACAAAAACGGTGAACGGAGTGGTTTATAAACAAAATCCTCTTGCACCGGCAAGTGCAGAGCCACTGGCAAATCTTAAAGTATCAATAGCCGGAACAGATTATTATACCGATTCAGCAGGCTTTTTAAGTGTAGCCTCGTTGAATGCTCCCATTACTACCACGGTAAAATTAGAAGGTCGTTGGGCACGGGTTCGCGCCAGCAATTTGTCGAACATTACCCCAAGTTTTCCTTATACCATTGCTACCAATGGTACTACTTATACTTTCGATACCACCTCACCGTCCAGCATCAGGCACATCAATGCGTATTACCACGTTAACAAAGTGCATGATTTCATGAAAGGTTTCTTCCCAACTTTTACCGGCTTAGATAATCCACTTCAAACCAATGTGGACATAACCAGTGCTACTTGCAATGCATTTTACAATGGTACTTCTATCAACTTTTATGCAGCAGGAGGCGGTTGCAACTCTTTTGCATTGTGTGGTGATATTGTTTATCACGAATATGGTCATGGTATTTCTGACAAGTTTTATGGTTTCATGGGTCAAGGCTCTATGAGCAATGGTGCATTGAACGAAGGAAATTCTGACATCTGGGGTATAGGAATTACAAACGATCCTGTGTTGGGCAGAGGCACTACTCCATTTGGAGGAATTATCCGCCGATATGATCAGGCTCCCAAAGTTTATCCGCAGGATATAATTGGTGAAGTACACGCGGATGGAGAAATTATTGCAGGTGCGTGGTGGGATCTTGCACTAAACCTAAACAACACCGATACAATGAGCAGATTGTTTGCCGCTACTTACTGGGATACACCCGATGGACCCAATGGTACGGAAGGAGCTGTTTATCATGATGTTTTGATTTCTGCATTAATGAATGATGACAACGACAACAACCTAAACAATGGTACGCCCCATTTTACTCAAATTGTTTCTGCATTTGCTAAACACGGCATCTACTTGCTGGGCGATGCAAATCTGACGCATGTAGAAGTACCCCACGTTGCTACAAATACAGCAACTATCATCACAGCCAATTTGAATGTTGCAACCCCGGCATTTTTTCAAAAGCTGGAATTGTATTATAAACCACGCGGTGGACAATGGGATACAGTCACTATGGTCAATACATCGGGTAATGTTTACACAGCACAAATTCCTGGTCAGCCTGCCGGTAGCATCATAGACTATTATTTTGGTGTGTACGACAATCAATCCATGTTAAACGCTTCTTTTCCAAATAACTATTTGCCAACGGTATCTTCCTTCAATGTTACAATTCCTTATCAGTTTGGCGCAGGCATTACTCAGACAATTCATGAAAATTTTGATGGTACTTTAAACGCAAATTGGTCGGTGGGAAATAATATTGGTGATAATGCATCTTCCGGCACTTGGATTCACGCAAAGCCGATTGGATCGTCTGCAAGCGGTGTAAGTCAGTCTATTCCTATTCAGCCAAACATGGATCATACAACCGGCACCACCGGAAAATGCCTTGTGACAGGAAATGCACCTTCCATTTCTTCACAACCCGGCACTGCTGATGTAGATGACGGAACAACTTCGGTAATAACTCCTGTTTTCGATCTTACGGGTTTTACAAGACCTGTGGTGGAATACTGGCGTTGGTATAGCAATAATGGTGGAAGCAATCCAAACAGCGATTACTGGACTGTATTTATCAAAAGTTCCACTTCAAACATCTGGGTGGTGCGGGCAGATTATACAAAGGCAACGGACAATAAGTGGAGAAGAAGAATATTTCATGTAGATCAGTTTCTTACCAACCCGACAGCTATTTCGCTGAAGTTTCAGGCCAATGATGCCACGCCCGGAAGTATTGTAGAAGCAGCAGTGGATGACATTTATATTTACGATCAGTCATTTCCTACCGATGTGGAAGATGTGACGCTTGCAAAAGCAATGATTTTCCCTAATCCGGCAAACAATGCCATAAATGTACAGTTAGCTCAAACTGCTACAGGATACATAACCATTGCAGACCTCACCGGAAAGCAACTAAGAAAAGTAGCGTTGAGTAATTCGAAATCTTATTCTTTAAACACTGAGGAATTACCATCGGGTAGTTATTTCATCACTATCAAAACCGATAAGTTCATTCAGTCTCATAAAATAACGGTGATTCACTAAGCTCTTGTAGTAAAAAAACGACAGGCTCTCAGAAATGGGAGCCTGTTATTTTTTATAAACACTTCTTATTTTTTCTATTTCTGGTATATCAATCTCACCCGCACTATATCTTCACCATGGTTTGCTCTGAAGCTGGCAATATAGATGCCGCTGCTTACACCTTCGGGCATTTGCAATTCATTACTTCCTTCCTTTATTTCAAAATTGGCTATTTGCTTTCCTTCTATGCTAACAATGCTTAACCAGCCTGGTTTTGTTGTTTCAAAGGTAAAACTGCCTGTAGTAGGATTTGGATAAAGGGTTACTTCCGGCAACGTATTTACATCCTGCACACTTGCAGCATTTGCTCTTACCAATATGGTGTCTTTTCTGGTAAAACAGTTGAATGAGTCGGTGACGGTAACGATATATACATTGTGATTGACCGTATTGGTAGGTATTGGGTTTTGCCATGTGGCATTGTTCACTTTATTGGCAGGTGTCCATGCGAACTTGTAGTAGGAAGCAGGAGGTGTTACTGATGCAAACAAGTTATAGTTCGCAGGTATGGCTCCGGCAAAGCTGGTATCTTTTCCTGCATTTACACTGTAGTTGGGAATATGGCGAAGGGTAAAAGTATCCTTCTTTGTGCCGCAGTTTTCGGACACACCGGTAACTATATAACGGGTGGTAACATTCGGATGCACTTCTACTTCGCTGCATTTAGTGCATGGTAGGTAAGGATCGCCGCTCGCCACCGACCAGGTATAGTTCCATCCGCCGGTAGCAGAGAGGGTAACGGGAGCGCCCGCACAGCTTGCAGGAGCAGAGGAGGCAATATTAAGGTGGCTAATCACTTTTATGGTTACTCCCTTACTTTGATGCACGGGCAAATGATTGGGGCCACATGCGGTGTCCACCGCGTCGGTGTAAATGTAGTGCGTACCCGCATCTTGGGATTGTGGTGTCCATGTGTAAATGATGGTTGTGCTGTCTGTGCCCTGACCACTGATGGAGGTGGTAATACCTGGGGCAGAAAGATTTGCATTTGTACTTAATACAATCTTTGCAGTAGATAATGGGGAAGTTGCTTTAACCCGATAACTAAACTGCTGACCCGGACATATCGTTATTGTTTGGGTAGCCACCTGGTTTACGATACCTGGCGTAAGCCCATAAAAATTACTGACTACAGGTAGTGTGGCTGCGCTGTCTATTACATAAGCCCAGCGCGTGTTCATAATGCTGCCAAGTAACTGCCCGTCTCTATATTCTTCTATGGTATAAGCAAGCAGGTATATACCTGTATCCTGGGGGTATAAAGCTGATCTCACCTGTTTTATTATTGAGGGTGTAATTGGCATTGCTGCCAAAGGGCTGCGCCGGTGAATAACCGGTCTGATAAGGCAAAGCATAACTACTATCGGTAAACGCCTGCTTGATAAACTGCTGGCTGTAATTGCCCTGGCAAAGAAAATTAGGATGGAAAGGGCTGAGTTCGTGGGAGTAGGTTATCCAAAGCGGTTTTACGTTGATGCTGTCTTTGTCCTTATCCACTATGCCGAAGTTATAGGTAAGCGGCTTGTTTTTTGCTGCGAAGATCACATTCTTATTGGTAGGTTCTGGCGAATTGATATTGGTGTATGCCTTCCACCGGTTGACAGTGGTGGCATGGTAAGGCCGATAGTGAACAGAGGCAAAGATATTCTTTAGGATAAGACCCGTAGAATCTCCTAAAGGGCCTTCGATGCTCGGAAAAAACGTAAAATGATTCCAGGAAGTATCTATAAAAATACCTGGGGCAAGCGGGGCCGGATGCGGCCCAATAAGTACAGCCGTAGCTAACACATACTCATTATGATAACGAATAATAGAACCTATGTGAGCAATCGCAGCGGTGCGGCACCGGTTACAATGAGTAGATTTGAGCAAATTGAGGCGGAAATAAGTGTGATTAATGACTCCCGGTTTGGGTATTCCGAACATCATTTGGCCGTTAAAGGTAAAGCTACTGCTGTCTAGGTTATGCATTCCAAGCATGCACCTAGGGCTGGTTCCTACTACATCAGATAGCATGGAGGAATCCGGTCTTATGAACCCGTATAAAGGTGAAACAGTTCCCCAACAGGGTTGCCGATCATGTGCCTTAAGATACAACCTCTTATTGGATAACTTCTGATAACCAGTATATGTGCCAATAGAGCCTCCTACCAAAGCTTGGGCATGTAAGTAGGGGCTAAATAAAACAAGTACGATAATTATGTTGATGATCGTTTTCATTTCTAAATAATGATGAACGGCTATGCCACAAGGCATAGCCGTTGATGAGTAAGTTATTTTACACTAATTTTTTGTACATGCAGCAGCCTGCCTTTCTCTTCGATGTGTAATATGTAAAGCCCGGAAGAAAGAAAAGGCAATGTGATTTCAATCTTATTCTTTGGAGTTCAGATGAGTTTGAACTTGGGAAAAAATAGCTGTTTTGCATAACTGGTAATTTTTGTGTGAAGTGAAAAATAGGTTACCTGCTAAATGCTCTTATGCCGTGCTATGTGTAAAAAGACCTTATGAAGGTAACGATAGTTTCCAGAAATGCAAATGCTGATCTGTGGTTCGGAAGAAAAATTCAACACAAAAAAAGAGCAAGGGGATACCTCGCTCTCTTTAATTTTTAAGAAGTTTTTTTTTCTGCTAGTCAACACTACCTCTGCGGATAAATCCGAGAAGAAGAGAAATAACAGCGATCACAAGTAAAATGTGAATCAAACCGCCAGCGTTCCATACGAATGCGCCTAATAGCCAACCTACAATTAGTATTACCGCAATCAAATACAATAATGATCTCATAGTTCAAAGTTTTTGTTCTACATGCTATCTAAAAAATATTATGCCACCCACATTCATTTCACCAAAAGCAAACAGAGTCTGTAAACAGGGCATAGTTATTTATACCTACTTTTATCGCTTCTCCCCACAATGAATAAGAAAAAAATCTGGCTGCTTATTTCCATCACACTATTCGGTGTGTGGTATTATGTGGCAAACCATACCGATGTTTTTTCAGACGACCGCATTTTTTATGGATACTACAGCGATGTAAGAGGATTGCAGGAATCGTCTCCTGTGTATGTGAAAGGTGTAAAAGTGGGGCGTGTGGAAGAGATTGATTTAAACTTAAAAGATAAGGTTCTTGTAGCTTTTTCGCTTAATGAAGATCTGAAAATTCCCCAAGGTACCAAAGCTATAATTACAACGGGCGATATAGCGGGCAGCAAATCTGTAAGACTTGAACTTGGCAATGGCAATGCACTAAACACAGGTTCTGTTTTACTCACAGATTTCGACAGCACCATGGCTGAAAACTTTGATTCCAAAATCACCCCAATTATTCACAGCAGTAAGGTACTCTTACATAGTTCCGATAGCGCGCTAAACAGTTTCAACCAATTCATAAAAAGAGGGTGGGGTGATGAAACAAGAAAAAGTTTTGCTACTGTAAATGTAAAACTGGGAAAGGCCGCAGTTACAATTGGTAAAGCAAATCAGAAAATACAACAGTCGGAAAATCTGGTTAATTCTTTAGACAGTATTACTGCTAACCCCGCCCGCAAAAATGCTTCACTCAACAAAAAGATTTCTGACGCTGAAAAGTCTTCGGGAAATGCTGCGCGAAAAAATATTGGACAGGAGCTTAAAGATTTGAATACCTCCATTATCAAGCTCTCGTCATCGCTAACCAAAGCCCGGCAAAATAAACTGCTAAGCGATACACAGATGTATCATAATGCCTCCAAATCGCTTGATACGCTTCATCGTTCCACAAAAGACTACATGGAAAATCCGCCTCCATTTATCAACATTGGTTTCGGGGGTAAAAAAGATGAAAAATAAAACGCCGGCAATAAACCGGCGCTTCACTTAAAAATAAACACACCCTATTTTACAACTATAAATTGTTTTGACAACTGGCGATCTTCTAAGTTGATTTTTAGAAAATAAGTGCCTGCCTGAAAATTCGAGACGTTTAATTTGTGAGTTTGCAGACGCACATTAGCTTCTTGTTTCAATAATCTTCCCTGCACATCATAAACGGACAAAGAAAAAGGAGCGTAGTTGCGAAGCAATTCCAGTTGCAACTCATTCCGTGCCGGTTGTGGAAATAGTTTTAGATCGAAATCTGAAGACAAATCATTTACAGATGCAGGAATATAAGACTGATAGTAGTAGCGATAAAAGAAATCATCCACAGTGCTGCTCCATGAGTTGGTTGACGTTTCAAAAGTTTCGGAATGATAGGTTAGCGGCTGGTTGAAATTGTTGTAAGTCCACTTTCTTTTTGACACACTTTTGTAGGAGTTGCTGGCAACATCCCAATACTGCACCTCATCGGAAAGTACATTATTGTTTGCGTCAAATAAGGACACATTTCTTCCCTTTAATTCCCAGGTATTGTTACTCCATTGGTACTCTATTTTTTGCGTAATGTTATTGCCGGTATATACATGCTCAAACTTTTCTTTATCTACCCAATTGCCGCTAACACCTTGCTGAACGATGTAAGAAATCACCCTGTTGTTTGCATCGTAGGTAAAAATAAACTTCTCTTTTCCATACCAGTAAAACGGACTAATATTTGCCTGACTGTCTATTCTCGTTAGCATGTTATTGTTGCCGTCGTAGGTAAATGTCATTACATAAGCGGTAGATCGCATTTTCAAAACATTGCCCACATTGTCGTAAAAATTGTTGTAGAGAACATGGGGTGCCCAACCAGTGCCGGCAATATAGAGATCGAAGCTCGTCTTTTGAAGAAGCGTTAAGTCGTTGTTGTAATTATACACATACCGCCATTTATCTTCCCAACTATTCAATGCTGTGCTCCACACCTGGCGTGTGTATTTACTTGCCTTACCTGCTCCGTTGAAGGCTTGAAAACGATGCTCAAGATTTTGGTAAGTATTCGTTGCGGGAAGGTACTCGTAGGTATAACTATGGTCGAAGTTTACAAAGTTGTCGTCCATCTCTTCTTTGCTTAGCAAGCCTCCTCTGCCAAACGAATAACTATAAGTGGTAGAATCTACAGGAATAAAGCTTGTTCCATTGTGTTTTAAATAGGTGTAACCGAGAATGCGCGAATAATTGGCCGCCGCCGAATTCCCCGACCCCGATCCCATGTGCGGAAAGATGTTTGGAATGCCCGCCGTAGTAGTCTTCGCTACTGCAAATGGCGATGCTGCCGCTAAGGCAAACAAGAATGAATAAAATTTTTTCATCGCAAACAGTTTTAGTGAAAAATCAATCCTTCAACACAACTATAAATCTAAGATGTTTTTCTAACAAGCTGAAGCTATGACAAGTATTTGACTATTGCATGACAGCAACATGACATGGGTCTTCAAATAATGCCCTACTGCTAATGGTCGGTTAAAGACTTCTGAACTGCTGGTTAACCGCTTGCAAAACACAGGTTAAGTCCGTTCTATAATTTCTCACGGCTGCCCCTTCATTCCATCTTTGTTCTATCAAAAAAATTAAAAACAAGAGAAATGTTGCAAGCTACTCCAGTGTTGAAGATCATGATTTACCTCAGCATTCTTTCCTGCATCCTACTCACTGCAAACTCTTAAAAAAAACATCCTAATGAAAACCTGGCTCTCTAACATCCTTACCGCTTTTCTTGTAAATACTTACATGGCTTTTACAACCATCGCTGTGCTTTTCGAAAAACAGAAAAGAAAAAAATCGAAGAAAACCCCCGCACAATCAATAAGGTCACGCCAGCCTTCTATTTCAAAAGGATAGCAGTATAAACCCCTCACATTCGTTTGTACAAGGCGCGCACAAGGTATGGTCTTTATAGCACCTGAGCACACAACCGTAATAAATGCCTGCAAAAGAAAAGCTTTGGGATGTGATAATTATTGGTGCAGGCCCTGCGGGCGCAAGCGCGGCAATGGTACTGGCCAGAAGCCGTCGAAACGTACTGATAATAGATGAAGGAAACCAACGAAACCTACGCTCTCACGGGCTCCACAATTTCATAACCCGCGATGGTATTCTTCCCCCCGACTTTTTAAATATCGCCTACAACCAACTGAGTAATTACCCCGTAAGTTTTATAAAATCGCGCGCTGAAAAAGTAGTAAAACTGCCCGCCACATTTTCCATTACCGATAGGGAAGGAAACAAATATTCAGCTAAAAAAATTCTTCTTACCACCGGTGTCACCGACCATATCCCCAATGTTCCCGGCATGGAAGAGTTGTGGGGCTGCGCTGTTTTTCACTGTCCTTTTTGCGATGGATATGAGTGCAAAGAGCGGGCTATAGGTCTCTATGCGCAAAAGCACAACGGCTACGGCATGGCAATAGCATTGCGGCATCTTAGTAAGGAAATAACCCTGTTTACAGATGGAAGCCACTACCTCAAATCCGCACAACGCACCCAGCTCGCAAAAAGAAATATTGAAGTAATAACCAAAAAAGTAACACGCCTCGTGCATCAAAACAATAAACTGCTGGCAGTGGAACTCGTAGATGGCACACACGTACCATGCACCTCCATGTTCACCCATCATGGCATCATCGTAAACCATCAATTGCACGATCAGCTCGGGTGCCGTTGCACTAAAAAAGGCGCAGCAATTACCAATCGCAATCAGCAAACCAACGTGCCCGGCGTCTATGTAGCCGGCGATGCGTCTATAGATATGCACTTTGTAGTTGTTGCCTCAGCCGAAGGCGTAAAAGCCGCCGTTTCTATTCACAACGATCTTTTGCAGGAAGAAAATGCGGAAGCAATGGAAGTGCGCGAATAAGTTTTATATCAACGAAATCCTGATTGGTTTCAAAGCAGTATTTTTATTGAATAAAATATTGAATTTGCAGGTGCAAACCCACTTCACCCTTTAGCAGCACTACCCGGGGCTTTAGCACATCATTTCCTCCCATTAGCAGCCCTACCTATCCCTTTAGCAAGTCGTTATTGCACCTTAGCAGGCTACCTGCGTCTTTAGCAGATGATTTTATGCCTTTAGCAGAACCACTTATGCCTTTAGCAGGCTCACTTAAGCCATTAGCAGCATAGAAAAAAGGCTTCAAACTTTCGCTTGAAACCCTTGTCTGTCTTGTGGTTCCGTAGGGACTCGAACCCTAGACCCGCTGATTAAGAGTCAGCTGCTCTACCAACTGAGCTACGAAACCTAATGAGGTGCAAATATAATTCCCCGAATTGAAAATGCAGGTTTCATTTTACAGACTGTTTGCGGGTTTGGAGTGCGCTGCTATTTGCATTAGGTTTGTCGCTGATTTTCACATCTGTTATGGATAAAGTAGCTCTGCTAAAGCAAAAACAAGACGAAGCACTGAAAGGTGGTGGCGAAAAACGAATAGAAGCACAACACAAAAAAGGAAAACTTACCGCACGCGAGCGTTTGCAAATTTTGCTGGACGAGGGCAGTTTTGAAGAAATAGGAATGATGGTGACGCACCGCACCCGCGATTTCGGGATGGAAAAAGAAGTGTACCTCGGAGATGGAGTAGTGACTGGTTACGGAACCATTAACGGACGGCTAGTCTATGTGTTCTCGCAGGATTTTACCGTATTTGGCGGCAGCCTTTCCGAAACTCATGCAGAAAAGATTTGTAAGATCATGGACCTGGCAATTCAAAACGGCGCTCCCGTGGTAGGTTTAAATGACAGCGGCGGGGCACGCATTCAAGAGGGTGTGGTATCTCTGGGTGGTTATGCGGACATTTTTTACAGAAATGTAAAATCATCGGGAGTTATTCCTCAGATATCAGCCGTAAT
This sequence comes from uncultured Taibaiella sp., assembly GCA_937870855.1. Taxonomy (GTDB): domain Bacteria; phylum Bacteroidota; class Bacteroidia; order Chitinophagales; family Chitinophagaceae; genus JAFIGV01. The sequence goes on along the minus strand of CALMWT010000046.1, from coordinate 17,480 downwards.
GGGTCCTTGCGCAGGCGGTGCCGTTTACTCTCCGGCAATTACCGATTTCATTTTGATGGTAGAAAATACCTCTTACATGTTCGTTACCGGACCAAACGTTGTAAAAACAGTAACACATGAAAACGTAACAAGTGAAGAACTGGGCGGCGCACATACTCATGCATCAAAAAGTGGGGTTACGCATTTTGCGGTTGCCAACGAAGTGGAATGTATTGAGCGTATCAAACAATTGCTCAGTTACATGCCTCAAAACTGTGAAGAAGATGCACCTGTGTATGCTTATGAAGCAGCAGATGAAATGCGAAGTAAACTAAACAGTATTATCCCTGCCAATCCCAATCAGCCTTATGATATAAAGGAAGTAATAGAGGAAGTAGTAGATGAAAATTCTTTCCTCGAAGTGCATAAAGACTATGCGGAAAATATAGTTGTTGGGTTTGCAAGAATTGCAGGAAGGAGTATCGGTATTGTTGCCAATCAGCCTGCAAGTCTTGCCGGTGTGCTCGATATAAATTCAAGCAAAAAAGGGGCACGCTTCACACGTTTTTGCGATGCTTTCAACATACCATTATTGGTGCTTGTAGATGTGCCTGGGTTTTTGCCGGGTACTGATCAGGAGTGGAACGGCATTATTACCAATGGGGCAAAATTGCTGTATGCGCTTAGCGAAGCTACAGTTCCGAAGGTTACAGTGATAACGCGCAAGGCTTACGGCGGTGCGTATGATGTAATGAATTCAAAACACATTGGCGCAGACATTAATTATGCGTGGCCCACTGCCGAAATAGCGGTGATGGGTGCAAAGGGTGCCGCAGAAATAATTTTTAAACGACAAATTTCTGAAGCGGAAGATCATGAAGCAAAGCTGAAAGAGAAAGAGGCAGATTATGCAGAGAAGTTTGCTAATCCTTATGGCGCAGCATCACGCGGCTTTATTGACGAAGTAATTATCCCAGATGCTACAAGAATGAAACTGATCAAAGCGTTTAAGATGCTGGAAAGCAAAGTGGTGAAATTGCCCAAACGGAAGCATGGAAATATTCCGCTTTAGTGAGTAGTTGCGTGGAAGCTCTCATCCGTTACCACCACAGCTTGTGCAATTTTATCGTGAAGACATTGTTTGCGCTTGTCGAGGATAATGATCAGATATCCTGACAAGGCTGTAAACAAAGAGATGTATTTGCAAAAATGCCTGAGCGATGCCGTAATGAAATCTAACTGACCTCCGCGAATATTACTCACTTTTATGCCCATTGTTCTTTGCCCAATTGTAGCCTGATAATTTCCTGATACTTGAGTGGCTTCGTATAGCCAGGCTGCAAATATCCAGTTGTAGGGAAATGGTATTTGTGAACTGATAATTATACTCATCATCAGCACTATCAATCCGTCAATCAGCAGCGCAGCAAATCGTTCCCACACGTTTGCATGTGTTATTATTCTTTTGGGAAATATAGAACCGGAGAGTGTAGTTTGTTCCATGCTGCGGGACTTAATGTTAGTCTGATTAATACAATCATCTACTCAATGACAAACATGTGCCAACAAGCAAAATGCCGCTCAGAAATTGAACGGCATTTAACATCTGTCTCCAAATAATTTTAGCTCTTGGAAAAAGGAATCACACGCTTTTTTCCATCTTTTTTTATTTCAAGAAAGTAAGTACCGGGTACAAAGGAGGAAGTATTGATTGCGCCTCTGTAATTCGTAACATCAATATGAAGTTGTTGATTATAAATCATCTGACCGTGAGAGTTATAGACTGTTGCCGAGTAAGTGCCTCTCTCTGTGCTTTTGAGTTCAAGGTTCAATTGATCTTTTGCAGGATTAGGGAAAATTTTTGCTACAATGTTTTCATCCAACCCTTCTACCGAAACCGGATTGGGGAAATAAGACCTTTGATAATTAGCTGATTTATCGCCCGACTTTGCGCCATCATCATTACCCAAAAGTGCCGTTGCAAAAAGTTTCCATTCACCAGAGTTAGGAGGAGGTGCCTGCCAGAAAAACGAGTCGCGGAATGTATTGTTTACACCAACTGATGAAGTGCTTTTGGGATTGAGCGGCTCCGCAACTATTGCGCCACCTGCCACAGTAGAGTGCAATCCTGAACCCGAAACAAAAGTCCCACCGTTCAGATTAAATCCCTGAGCGCGGGTAGCAGAAAATTGATAACTGTAAATGGGAAAATTGCCGGAGGCATACCCGCTTATGTAAACCTTGTAATAAGCATCGGGTGTGTATCTTGAATTTACAACCTCATTGCCCAACATGTCTTTGATGGTTATATCTACCACCATATTTACATCTTTTGGGCCGTGGCAGTTGCCGCCATCGCAGCTTGCCTGCGAACCAAACGAACCGGTAGCGTTGATGCCTGCAACATTAGCAGTGCCGTTAGTGTAACTTGAAAAAAGTATGTAGCAAAAGGCGGACGATAAAACTACTAGTAACGATCTTTTCATTTTCTGTGAGTATTCGGAGATCAATTATAGCATTAAATTCATGCCTCTGAAAGTAACCGTTAAAAAATTATAATGACATGACCGTTTTATGATGGACGGGCACAATCCTATCTTTGTTGCAGTGTACCTATTTCTTTACAGCATTTTTCTACTGGTTTACCGCGTGGCTATCCGTATCGCCGCAGTATTTAATGCAAAAGCAAAAAAGTGGATAGACGGCAGAAGAGATATTCTTCAAAAGATAAAAACCACGCTTCCACACAATGAAAAACGAATCTGGATACATTGCGCATCTGTAGGAGAGTTTGAGCAGGCAAGACCGCTGGTAGAGAGGCTGAAAATGCAAACTGCAAAATGCAAAATTGTGCTTACGTTTTTTTCTCCTTCAGGATATGAACTGCGTAAAAATTATGAACTCGCTGATTATGTTTTTTATCTGCCGATGGATGGAAGGAAACGCTCTGCAAAGTTCCTGAGGATGATAAATCCTTCACTCGCCATCTTCGTAAAGTACGAGTTTTGGTATTACTACATTTGCAATCTTGAGCGCAATAATATTCCACTCGTTTTGGTTTCCGGCGCTTTCCGGGAGGAGCAGCCTTTCTTTAAATGGTATGGTGGACTGTTTCGGGAAATGCTACGTAAGTTTTCTTTTTTCTTTTTGCAGGATGAACATTCTAAAACACTTCTAAGCCAGATTGGGATTGAAAAGAATATGGTGGTAACTGGTGATACCCGCTATGATCGGGTGTTTGAAATTGCGCAGCAGGCAACATCTTTTCCGCTAATTGAGGCATGGAAAGGCAATGCTAAACTGCTGATTGCGGGAAGTACGTGGGAGGCAGATGAAAATATTTTGAAGGAAAGTATTGCTGCTTTGCCGGCTGACTGGAAAATAATTATTGCACCACATGAAATTGATAAGAGACGGATTGATGCTGTGCGTACACTGTTGCCCGATAGTGTTTTGTATTCCGAGCTTTCCCCGAAAGGAAAAACTTCCGCCAGCATTCTTATAATTGACAATATCGGTATGCTTTCAAGCATTTTCCGCTATGGAGACATTGCTTACATCGGCGGCGGTTTCAACAAAGGCGGTATTCATAATACACTGGAGCCTGCAGTGTTTGGTTTGCCGATAATTTTCGGGCCTGTTTATGAAAAATTTGTAGAAGCGAAAGAAATGGTGAAGCGTGAGTTTGCATTTCCGGTAAATAATGCAGCAAAGTGCCAGGACATAATAAAGAGACTATCAAATTCTCCAGAAGTTTTAGCGCATAAAAAAAATGAAATGAAAGTGTTCGTTAAGAAAAATGTAGGCGCAACGGATAAGATTTTACAGCGGTTGCCGATAAAATAGGATTATATACTTGCCTGCGAAATACTTACTTTGTGGTTTAGCATTTACTCCTAATTTATGTTCAGGAAATTCTTCTTTCTTGCAATCTCAGTCTTCTGTTTTATATTCTCTTCAGCTCAAGATAAACTTTATTACACAAATTACCCTGAGTTTATAAAGTTGCATTTGAATAAATCAGTTTACGAAGTTGATTCAAATGCTGAAGCTGTGATTTTACATGAGCGTGTCATATACTCTGTGAAAAGAATTGCCTACGGCCTTGCAAATATTCGCGTAAAGGTTAGACAAGTAGTAAAGATATTGAGTAAAGATGCCACCAATAAAGGAAATATTACGATCCCAACCCCTTTTAAGATTTCAGAATTTCTTAGTGCGACTGGAACAACTTATAACATTGAAGATGATAAAGTAGTCAGTCAACAGTTTGACAAAAAGAATTTTAAAATTGAGACGTTAGGAATGACTCTTGTAGGAAAATTAAGCCTGCCCGGTGTGAAGGTTGGGTCTGTAATTGACTACGAGTACGATGTTGACAACAATATTAGCTATGCAAGCTTTGCATGGAATTTTCAAGCTACAGAGCCTAAGCTTTATTCGGAAGTGCAGGTAATCTATCCAGAAAATGCTACTCTGATTTACGTTGCTAAGAGTGATAAGGAATTTGTATTCTTCAATAATGAAAACCCTGTTTTAGGTAAAACGGAACTTCCTGAAGCGTATCGTTTTGATAGCAAAACAGAGTCAATAACAACTTCAAAAACATGGGTAAGAAGATTGGTGCCGGCTTTAGATGCAGAGCCATTTGTTACCAACTTCGACAATTATTCAGAGCAAATTGAATTCATGTTCTCCTATCGAAAGAACATCTTTAATTCGTGGGACACATTGAACAGCAATTTGTATTATAATCCTGGTTACTTTGGGACGCTTTCTCAGAAGGATGCGTTTCTTAGGCGTTGTGTAGATAGCCTTACTGCTAATTGCATCACGGACCAGCAAAGAATTTATACTATTTACTCTTACGTTCGAGATAGTTTTAAAGGATATTTTTCTGATGACATCGGTCCTTGTTGTAAACTGCCAGAGGTATGGAAAAGCAAAAAAGGTTCTCTCTCCGACATAAATTCTTTATTGGTCAAGCTCTTTAGAGAAGCAGGGTTTAAAAGTAATCCTGTTTTAATTTCTACTACCAATCATCGGCGTGTTCCTCCAAATGTTCCGCTTGTGAATAGATTCAACTTTGTAGCTTGCCGTGTAGAGGTTGGCGATGATGTTTTGTATTTGGATGCCCACGAGAAAACAAATGCTTTCGGACATTTACCTTTCTTCTGTTATAACGGAATGGCATGGGTAGTTGATTCCACAGGCTATGCAGTTAATTTGTTACCCGCATCAATCAGGGATCGCTATGTGATACAAGTAATAACTGAATCGGAAAAAATAGAAGATTACAGAATAGTTATTAAAGAAACTTTTGGAAAAATTTCAAGTCAGTTATACAGGGTCAATCAAAACAAAGATTCCCTCGCAATAAAAAATTATATTCTTCAGAATCTCAAAAAATTTCCTTTTGAAACTGAATTGTTGAATTACGAAGTGTTAAACGAAAAAAATGTTGATACTACGCTTGCAATTCGATATACGGCTAAGATTAATTGGAATATCGAAGACCAGATGATCTTAGTGCCTGCCATTTATGGCGCTTATTCAGAAAATCCGTTCAAAAGCACAAAGAGAACATTGCCGGTAGAGTTCCCGTATGCCAAGGATTTCTATTGTTCAATTAATCTGAAAATACCGGAAAATTTTACAGCCGCTGAATTGCCGAAGTCAAAGGTTGTCAAACTTTCTGAGGAAGATCAGTACAATTATTACATTTCCTTTTATCCCGAAACAAACAGCTTGGTACTCAATACAAAATTACATTTACGAAATACAGTGTTTGAGGTGGATCGCTATCCCTATTTACGAGCTTTTTTTAGTGATATTATTCAATTGCAGCAACAAGCATGTCTTATTACAAAAAAGCTGTAGCATGAAACCTGTTCTAAGTTTTGTACTTCTGTTGTCTATTTCATTTTTGTGTACTGCTCGCGAAAAAAAGCACCTTTCGGTTGATAGTATTAATGAGGAGATGCGAATGAATGCTAATGCTGTTCTGAGATTTTCTGAGCGTGAGATTACGATTAAATCCTCTACTGATATTGTTATCAAGGTTCAATATGCTATCACGATACTGAATAAGAAAGGCTTGATGTCAAGTATTTTCCAAGAAGGATCTTCTTCGTTATTTACACTGAAGAAATTAGAAGGTAGATTATTAGATAGTACAGGTAAAGAAATTAAGAAAACCACATCCGATGAGTTTGCTACCTCTACAACTAGTGCGATAGCTGGCTTTTATGACGATGCCGTTGTAAAGTACCATGTGTTTAACTACCCAAAGTTCCCCTATACTATTCTTTACAGTTACGAAATTCATCAAAATCATTCGTTTGTTTTACCACCTTGGTATGTTGAAGATAAGCCCGGTGTTTCTGTTCAAAAATCTTCTTTGTCTATTGTAGCAAATGGTATAACACTGCGGCACAAATCCATTAATCTAAGTGATCCTATAGTTGACAAGGATGGGAGTAAAATGTTATACAGATGGACAGTAAGTAATTTGCCAGCTACTATTAAAGAAGATTCTGTTGATTATACATTTTTGAAAGACGAAAAAAAAGTATTGCTTTCAATGGAGGATTTCCAACTTCAGAATTATAAAGGATCTGTAGCATCGTGGAAAAGTATAGGTCAGTTTTTTTATGAACTAAATAAAGAACGAGATGTTTTGCCGGAACAACTTCGCAATAAAGTAAATCAACTTTGTAATGGTAAAAGTGAAGAAGAGAAAATAAGAATACTTTACAATTACTTGCAAGAAAACACACGGTATGTTTCCGTTCAGTATGGCATAAGTGGTTGGCAGACTTTTGATGCCGCTTATGTTGCGCAAAACAACTATGGAGATTGTAAAGCGCTCACCAACTTTATGATGGCAATGTTGAAAGAAGCCGGTATTAAGTCTTATCCTGTGTTGGTGAAGGCAGGAAGTCTTGTTAGCAATATTGTCGTGAATTTCCCTACTCCTCAATTTAATCATGTAATACTTTGTGTGCCTCGCCCCAATGATACTATTTGGCTTGAGTGTACCAGTAATGATTTGCCGTTTAACTATCTGAGCAGTTTTACGTCCTGTAGAACTGGGTTAATGATTACTCCAGAAGGTGGCTATCTTCTCAATACTCCTGATTACGATACAACTTACAACAAGACTTTGCGAACGGTTAAGGCTTCGATTGCCGCCGATAACTCTTTATCAGTTGTGTATTATACCAAGTATTTTGGTGAGTTTGCTTATTTGATAGGAAAACAAGTTGAGAACAAAAAACCTAACGAAATTCATAAGTTGGCAAATCAACGAATTACCCTAAAATCTTTTGATCTTATTCAATCGAATTATTTCAAATGCAGTGGCAACCAGACAAGTCCATGTATGTATGAAACCTTGAGCATAAATGCTAAAGCATTGATTACTGAAGCCGGTACTATGAAAATCATAAATGCAAACCTTGCTCCCTTTAACCCGCACGTTGACGAGTTTTTCATGGAAAGAAAAACACCGTTTTACATGATCGAGTCTATGACAATTGTTGATACATTTTATATTTTCCTACCTACAGATGCGTCAATCGTTGCACTCCCTGAAAAAATTTCAATGATTTTTCCATTTGGCATTTTTACATGCATGGTTGAAAAGAAGGACAATTATCTTTTTGTGCGGAGAAAAATCAGCGTGGTAAAAGGTAAGTATGAAAGCGCCTTTTTTTCAAAATACCGAGAGTTTGCTGAGGCTATTCAAAGCGATAAATATTACCGCGTTGCCATAAAAAGCAAATCGTAGAAGGGTCTGATTTATTGGTTTACTTTTGCCCTCTAAAAAATTTATCTATGCCCGGAACAGAACTCTTTGGCGCAGAAGAAAGAAAAGAAGTAAATGACGTATTGGAAACCGGTATTCTTTTCCGCTACGGACATGATGCGCAACGCAATGGTCATTGGAAAGCAAAAGAATTTGAAGCAGAAGTAAAAAAAATAACCGGCGCAAAATATGCGCACGCTATGAGTAGCGGATCAACTGCGGTTGCTACTGCATTGGCTGCATCGGGCATTGGCGCAGGCGATGAAGTGATTGTTCCGCCTTTCACATTTATTGCAACAATTGAAGCGGTATTGTTCATTGGGGCATTGCCTGTTTTTGCAGAAATTGATGAAACACTTTGCCTGAGTGCAGAAGGAATTCAAAAAGCAATAACACCGAAAACGAAAGCGGTTTGTCTGGTACACATGTGTGGCGCTATGGCAGATATGGATGCGATTATGGATGTGGTGAACAGGAATAATCTTGTGTTGGTAGAAGATGCCGGACAAGCATTTTCTGCTTCGTATAAAGGCACAGCAACGGGTTTATTTGGCAAGGCGGGAAGCTATTCATTCGACTTCTTTAAGATTGCAACAGCGGGCGAGGGTGGTGTGTTGGTAACGAATGATGAAGCAGTTTATAAACTTGCCGATTGCTATTCCGATCATGGTCATAATCATATCGGAGCAAAGCGTGGCATGGAAGAGCATCCTGTTTTGGGTTTCAACTATCGCATCGGTGAATTGAATGCAGCAGTTGGCGTGGCGCAGACAAGAAAGGTGCCGCATATCCGTGAGGTGAACAGGAAGTATAAAAAGATGCTTACCGAAATGTTGTCTCAAACAGAGGGTATTTCATTCGCGCACATTGCAGACCCTGAAGGAGATTCTGCTACGTTTCTCAATATTTTGATGCCGGATGCGGAAACTGCAAAGCGTGTAGTGGATGAATTTAATGATGCAGGTGTTGTGGGCTTCGACTATTGGTTTTTGAACATGTATCATTTCATCAATCAGTGGGATCACATAAAAGAGATGCGAACAGCTTCCAAACTCCCGATAGAAATCTTGGGCGCACCACAGGATTATGCAAACCTTCAATTGCCAAAATCGCAGGAAGTGATGAGTAGATTGATTTCTTTTGGTATTCGCTGCACCTGGGCGGAAGAACAAGTGCAACAACTTGCTGAACGTATTAGCGAGTGTGTGAAGAAGGTTGTGAAGAAGGAAATGGTGTAATTGATGAACTCCTTAGAGATTTATAAGTCACACAATGGCGAAACTCAAATTGAAGTTAAGTTTGAGAAAGATACCGTTTGGCTTACTTTAAGTCAGCTTTCAGACCTTTATGGAAGAGATAAGTCAATACGCAATACTATCTGTAGGGTACCGTGTCAAATCTAAGCAAGGAACTCAATTTAGAATTTGGGTATTAAAAAGACATTTAATTACATGCACAAGAATTTTAAAAACATAGAAAAAGTAGTTTTCGGGCGCGGCAGCTTCGATACAATGGACAGTATCATTGAGCCTGTCCGGAAAGAGAACAATCATTTTTTTCTTTTCCTTGTTGATGATTATTTCAAGGGAAAAGAACTCGAAAAGCGTATTCCGGCAAAAGCAGAAGACGTTGTAAAGTTTATAGACGTTGATCCCCACGAACCAACCACAGAGCAGATTGATAATTTGCGCGATGAAGTGCTGGCTTCGAAAGGTTTGCCTTCTGGTATTGTAGGTATAGGTGGCGGCAGCATTATGGATATTGCGAAAGCAATTTCGTTGATGTTTACCAATGAAGGATCATCCACTTTGTATCAAGGGTTGAACCTTATAAAAAAGCCCGGCATTTATCACTTGGGTGTCCCTACTATTTCGGGTACGGGTGCTGAAGTTTCAATGACAGCGGTGCTTACTGGGCCTGAAAAAAAGCTTGGTTTGAAATGTGATTGGACAGTGTTCAATCAGGTTATTCTCGATCCTGAATTGATTGCATCTGTACCACGTGATAAATGGTTTTACACAGGAATGGACACTTACATTCATTGCATAGAATCGGAAACGGGAATGCTCAACAATGCTTTTAGTCATGCTTATGCAGAGCAGGCTTTGAAACTTTGTCAGGATATTTATCTCGGAGAAAACGCGGGACAAACTGCTGAGAACGATGACAAGCTTATGGTTGCTTCGCTGATGGGTGGATTAAGTCTCACCTATTCTGAAGTGGGGGTGTGTCATGCACTGTCTTATGGTCTTTCGAAAATTTTGGGTGAAAAACATTGTTACGCAAATTGTGTAGCCTTCCAGCATCTCGAAGATTATTACCCGAAAGGATTGGAAGAATTTCGGGCAATGCTGCAAAAACACGAAATAGCGTTACCGCAAGGTTTAAGTAAAAACTGGACAGAAGAACAGATTACGGCAATGACGCAGGTAGCTTACAATCTTTCGCACATGTGGAATCATGCTATTGGCGTGGATTGGAAAGAAAAGATAAGTTTGGAAACGATTAAGGATTTGTATAGAAGGATGTAGTGGTTTAATCGGTAAATTTGCTTTATGTCTGATTTATGGCTTTATAAGGATTTTTCCATGCTACCTGCTGATTTGAAACAACAGGTTTTAGATTTTATTGAGTTCTTGAAATCTAAGCAGCCTAAAAAATCGCAGCGTAAATCACGTGAATTCGGTTGCGCTAAAGGCTATTTTAAAATGTCTTCAGATTTCGATCAGCCCTTAGAGGATTTCAAAGACTACATGTAATGGATCTTTTGCTTGATACTAATGTCTTCATTTGGTTCATTAATGGAGACAAGAACCTTTCGAAACAATCAAAAAGCCTTATTCAAGACCTTAACAACAAGTGCTTCTTAAGTATTGCAAGTCTTTGGGAGATTGCAATTAAAGTTAGTCTTGGTAAATTGCAAATAGCATCTGAATTCGAGAAGATGAGTGATTTCATGGCGGAGAATGAAATCGAATTATTACCAATCACTTTTGAAAATTTGCAAGCATTACTTAAGTTACCTAAACATCATACCGATCCTTTTGATCGAATAATAATTGCACAAGCTATAACTGGAAACTTTACCGTACTATCTGCCCACCAAAAGTTTCAGGCGTATCAAATAGATTTAATTCAGTAACACTTTAGCATGAGCGACAAAAAAATAAAAGTAGGCAACATCAGTTGCGGAGCAGACGAGCTATTTCTTATCTCTGGTCCTTGCGTGATAGAGGATGAAATGGTGATGATGAAAACAGCAGAAATGCTGAAAGAAGTTGGAGAACGCCTGAAAATTCAGATCATCTACAAATCATCTTTTGCTAAGGACAACCGCAGCAGTCTGAAATATTATGATGGTCCGGGTTTGGAGAAGGGCATAAAGTTGCTGGCGAAGATCAAAGAGCAATTTGGGTTTTCGGTGCTTACCGATATTCATTATCCCGATCAAGTTGCACCTGCGGCAGAAGTGTGCGATGTGTTGCAAATACCTGCTTATCTCTGTATGCAATCTGGATTATTAAAAGCGGCAGCAGCAACGGGGAAAGTCATCAACATCAAGCACGGACAATTTCTTGCACCGGAAAATATGAAGCATCCTGTAGGCAAATGTGTGGATGCAGGTAACGATCAAATCATACTTACCGAGCGTGGCTATACGATGGGCTACAATGATCTTGTGGTGGATCCGCGCAGTTTTTATCATTTGGGGCAATTGGGTTATCCGGTTGTGTTCGACATTACACATTCTATTCGCAAATACGGAATTCCGAGCGCTGACTCGAAAGGCGGAGCAAGAGAATTTCTTCCCGTGTTAAGTCGCACGGGTGTGGCCGCCGGTGTAGATGGCGTTTTCATTGAGACGCATCCTGAGCCTGAAAAAGCATTATGCGATGCAGCCTCACAGCTTTGTGTTTACGATCTCGAAGAATTTATGAAGCCGATACTGGAGCTTCATGCGATTGAAGTTAAATACAGAAAGTAGCAACTCGTTTTTTACTTTTGCTCAGTTTTCAAAATGTTTTATGGAATTATATCTCGATTCGGCCAATCTTAAAGAGATTGAAGAAGGCTTTAAGCTGGGCTTTTTAAATGGTCTTACTACTACGCCTACGTTCATGCAGCGCGAAGGCATTAAGGATATTGATGCGACAATTGTAAAGTTGTCGAAAATGGTGCCGGTACTTCAAATAGAAGCGCTTGGAAAAACCGCTGAAGATGTTGTGACAGAAGCTAAGCGACAACTCGATCTTGGTCTTGATCCGCAACGCACAGTGTTTAAAATTCCCGTGTCGCTGGAAGGCACGCGCGCTTGTTATCTTTTGCGGAAAGAAGGTTTATTGGTTAACGTCCATTTAGTTTATACACTTCAGCAGGCTTATATGGCGATGCACGCAGGCGCTACTTATGTTTGTCCGCTGGTGGGGCGTTTGCAAGATCAGGGACACGATGCGCTAACACTAGTAGAGCAATGCGTAAATGCTGTTTATCAGTACGGTTACGATACCAAGATCATGTTCTCATCGGTGCGTCATGCAGAGCATGTGCGTAATGCAATCAATATCGGTGTGCACACGATCACAGTTCCGTTGAAAGTGCTGAAAGGACTTACTGAAAACAACTTTACAACTGTAGGCACAGAACAGTTTCTTCAAGATACACGCTTGATGACTGTAACTGTGAAGGAAGCGGCAAATGGTGTTAATCCGGTGGTAAAATCAGATGCGAATTTGAAAGAAGCGATCATCAAAATGACGGAATATGGTTTTGGTGCGGTAACGGTTGTAGATAGCGAAGGCTCGCTGAAAGGTGTATTTACCGATGGTGATATTCGTCGTCTCTTACAAAATGATGGCGAGCATATTCTTGACAAGAAAATGGGCGATATGGAATACAAAACGCCGATCAGCATTGATGCTAATGCTTTGCTGAATGATGCACACTTGTTGTTCAAAAAGACAAATGTTGATACAATTCTTATTACTGAGAACAACAAGCCGGTAGGAATGCTCGATATTCAGGATTTGGAGAGCTTGTAAAACTTAACTGATGTAGATAGAGAAAACGCTCTTCTTGCAAGGGCGTTTTTCATTTAATAGCGCAGTGATATGGAAGTATTAACTTAGCAACAAACGATTTTTTATGTCCGCCAAAGACACTCGCTGGCAACAACGATTTCAGAATTTTGAAAGTGCCTTGAAGCATTTATCAGAGGCGGTTGTTATTAACGATGCTGATATCATTCAAAAAGCAGGTTTGATTCATTTTTTTGAAATGAGCTTTGAATTGGCGTGGAAAATGATGAAAGATTATCTCAATGCAGAAGGCCACCTTGAAATCAGATCACCATGGGAAGCGATAAATGAGACTTTTGAAATTGGATTGATTAATAATTGCAGCGATTGGCTACAGGCACTCGAAGACCGGAAAAAAACAGTACTCGTGTATGATGAAGAAATAGGGAACCTGGTGTGCAATGCAATCACCACCGTTTACTTTCCTTTACTGCAGGAACTGCATACAACTTTTCAACTAAAGCTAAAGTAATGTTGGGTTTAAGCGACAATGATGTAAAAGCATTATTGCAGTGTTAGAAAAACACAGTGCAGTTCAGAAAGCTATTGTATTCGGTAGCAGAGCAAATGGAAATTATAGAACAGGTAGTGATGTTGATATTTTCTTTGCTTGGCGAGTCCATAAATAGAAAGCTGATCAATCAAATTAGCATGGAGTTGAACGAAGAGACCTTGTTACCTTATCGTTTCGATATTGTTGATTACAGCGCAATACAAAATGTAGAGTTAGCAAATCACATTCAGCGTGTGGGAAAATAATTTATCAACGCGATTAAGTTTTAAAAACTATGTCAGACACCATTCTCTATATCTCCGAAAATTTTAAAGGAAATTTTATAACCGAACCTTTGCAACTGCAACAGAAACTTTCAAAGATTAAAGCCTATGTTTTTGACTGGGACGGAGTGTTTAACAACGGGCAGAAAGATGAAAACGGAAGCAGTCCTTTCAATGAAGTAGATGCAATGGGCACAAACCTTCTTCGTTTCAATCATTATCTACGAACGGGTGAATTACCGCATTTTGTAATCATTTCTGGTGAGAACAATAAGGCTGCACACACATTAGCCAAGCGCGAATCTTTTCATGCAGTTTATAGCGGCATAAAATACAAACCCGAAGCACTCGATCACCTTTGCAGAACCTGTTCTATAAAGCCCGATGAGATTGCTTTTATATTCGATGATGTGCTTGACTTTTCTGTAGCTGCACGAACGGGAGTGCGTTTTATGGTGCAACGGGCGTGTAATCCATTGTTGACGGACTATGTAGTAGCGCAAAACCTTGCCGACTACCTCACGGGTTGCGATGGTAATAATAATGCTGTGCGCGAAGTAGTAGAATTGATGATGGGCATAAATGGAAAGTATAAAGAGACGATAGAAGAGCGGATGAATTTCACTGAAACCTACCAGCGTTATCTGAAATTGCGAAACAGAAGTGAGGCAAGATTTTATCTTAGCAAAGAAGCAAAAATCACTGAGCATATTTTATGATTGTTGGAATAATACCTGCGCGTTTTGCATCCACACGTTTTCCCGGAAAGCCTTTGATAGATATTGATGGCAAAAGCATGATACAACGTGTGTATGAGCAAGCATCGAAAAGTAAATCGTTGAACAAGGTAATAGTTGCAACCGATGACGAAAGAATATTCGATCATGTCGCAGGTTTTGGTGGGGAAGCGGTGATGACCAGAGAAGATCATCCGAGCGGAACGGATCGTTGTTGGGAAGCTTTTCAAAACCTTAGAGATAGTTTTCAGTACGTCATCAACATTCAGGGCGATGAGCCTTTTATTGATCCGTCGCAGATAGATACGCTTGCGGCAACATTAGAAGATGGTACTACCGAACTTGCCACATTGATTATTCCCGTAAACACTCACGCTACGCTATTTGATATGGGCGAAGTAAAAGTGACATTGAATGCAAACATGGAAGCGCTTTATTTCAGCCGCATGGTGATACCATATATCAAAAGCATTGATCAAAAAGAATGGCATCTGCATCACAATTATTATCGTCATGTAGGCATGTATGCTTATCGTTCTGATGTCCTTGAAAAGATTACCAGACTTTCTGTTTCTTCATTAGAAAAAGCAGAATCGTTAGAGCAACTGCGTTGGCTTGAAAACGGCTTTAAGATAAAATGTGCAGTTACAAATTTTGAAAGTCATTGCATAGACACGCCGGAAGATGTAGAGAAAGTACGGAAAATAATGGATGCTCACTGATTGATCTCTAACGCGTTACGTTTCACTCGTTTCTTGCTTTTTTTCGGGGAGGGAAAAAGACATATTTTACCCTTTATTGCAATTTGTGCTTTACACAGGATCGGTTTTCTTTCATGGATCAGGTAGTCAATTTTTTTAAAAAGCTGGTAGATACACAAGGCTTTCCACCACGTTGGCATTGTGGAACCGGCTGGGATGAATTTACGGGTTGGCTTTACATCCTCAGCGATCTTATGGTGTGGGGCGCATATTTTGCGATTCCCATTGTTATCATCCGGTATATCACCAGCAGGCACGATGTGCGCTTTACACGCATTTATTTTCTGTTTGCAAGTTTCATACTGGCTTGCGGCACCACACATCTTATTGATGCTATTCTTTTCTGGCATCCTGTTTACCGCCTTAGTGCTTTAGTAAGGTTCATAACGGCCATTGTAAGTTGGACAACCGTGTTCTTCCTGTTCAAATTATTGCCTCGTGCTTTCAGCCTAAAAACTGCAAAAGAACTCGAAACAGAAGTAGAGCATCGAAAAAAAGCAGAGGAGGAATTGAAAATGCAGAATGCAATGCTGAACGAGGCGCACCAACTCGCACGAATGGGTTATTGGCAATGGAATGTGAAGGAGGATAAAATAATATGGTCGGACAATCTTTATAAAATATTTCATAAGCAACCTACGGATGCAATTACCTATGGTTATTACTTAAACTCGCTGCACCCTGAAGACAGAGATTTTGTAAACGAAACGATCACAGCGATTTTCCAGGAAAAAAAGTTTGAAGAATTTTATCATCGTATTCTTCTTGCAGATGGCAGTGTGCGCACTATTCATTCAAAAGGAAGCATTATTACAAATGATGCCGGCGATGTGATAAAGATGGTAGGAACTGCTCAGGATGTTACCGAGCAAAAGAAGGTAGAGCAGGAATTGCTTTCTAAAACCCAGGACCTTGAAGCTTCCAACATTGAGTTGCAAAAATTTGCTTCGATTGCCTCGCACGATTTAAGAGAGCCTCTGAGAAAGATACTCACTTTCACTTCTATGCTCGAAAAAGAGGTGACTGGCCCAAATGAAAAGGCGCGCGTGTACACTGAAAAGATTGTGAATTCCGCAGCGCGCATGCAACAACTAATTGACGATATACTTGACTTCTCCAGACTTTCCGCCAGCGACATTGTCTTTGAAAAAGTAAATCTTAATCAGATTATAGATCAGGTGTTGTCGGATATTGAAGTGAATATAACGGTTGCCAATGCAGTGGTGAAGGTGGACAACCTCCCTTCTATTGAGGCAAATGCAAGTCAGCTCGGACAATTGTTTCAGAACCTTATCAGCAATGCAATTAAGTTTCGCAAAGAAGGTGATTCTCCCGTGGTCAACATTCATTCTGAAATAATTTCCGGTGTTCAGTTGCCTATGGAATACCTCAAAGGTTCGTCATACTGTGTGCTGAGCAACCCAAAGTTCTGGGCGCAGGAACGCTTTGTAAAGATCTATGTGCAGGACAATGGAATTGGATTTGAAGAATCCTACGTTGACAAGATATTCATGATATTTCAGCGTTTGCACAGCAGATCAGATTACGAAGGAACGGGAATAGGATTAGCCATTTGCAAAAAAGTAGTGGATATTCATCACGGCACTATCAGCGCAAAAAGTCAATCTGGAGAAGGCGCAACTTTCGTAGTTATTCTGCCGCTTTCGCAAAGAAATTTTCGAGGCTCAGAAAATCATCACGGAACAATATCGTAGCCTATTCCCTTATGCTCGCTAATCTGGTAAACACTCGTATCATCTACATCTAACCGCTCGCCATGAAGCAGCTTATTGTAATGTTTTTTTGCAGCTTCCGGAATTGATTTCCGATTATGGAAGTCTAAGAAGTTACTGTGTCCTTCACCCACCAATTTGTTGAAGTTGATATACACTGTTTTTTCGCTTAGTGGTTTTTGCACTTGCTTACCAAGTTGGTATCTTTTACTCATAAGATAAGCGCCGCCGAGCGTGTAATCTCCAGGATTGTAATTAATATAAATGCGCTTCGCAAAGTTGATCTGATCAAGTAGCTTTTTATGTCCGTGCTGCGGAATGCAAGGCGCATTCAGAATGATATTATTTACCCATTGCGAACTATTCAAACAATCAAGTTTTCTTTTTTTGATGATTTGCCTCATTACAATATTGCCCATGCTGTGAAAGAATAAATTCACTCCCGAATTACCCAACATTTTCGCTTCCTGCAACATTCTTATGGAATCCATTACCGGCACAAAATCTATGTAGGCCATGCTTGCGTTTTTCTTTGCGAAAAAGTAATTACCTGTTCTTTTTCTCTTAGCAGTAATACTTGGATAATCAAGCAAGATTACGTTCACATC